>CACIWU010000025.1 GCA_902590435.1 uncultured SAR324 cluster bacterium
CATAATCATATTTTAAGTGCGATTTGAAATATTTTTTATTTGTTTAGTTTTATGAGTCTAGAATTTTCTCAATATGGGACTTGGATCTACGTAGATCCAGACAGTAAAAGAATTGAACTTATAGAAGAAAATTTAGATTTGAATATGCTTTGTGAACTTTTAAGATGTGAATCTACTGATATGGAGGAATTGGGAGGAGGTTATTTAGCATATGTTGATGGAGAAGGAGCATTTCAAGGGAGACAAACAGAATGGGAATTTAATGAAAATGCTTTTTGGGGACCAGTTTTGATTGTAAAAATAGGAAAAGAAGAATACTCTCTAGATGCCTGTTTTGAAAAAGATCTTAAGATAATAAAACCATTAGTTAAATTTTTTTATTAATATAATTTAAAGAATATGAGCAGTAAAAGTTTTAGTGCTTTGGTAATTAGTAAAATAGATGAACATACTTTTGTTAGAGAAGTTAAGAATCGATGCTTGGAAAATCTTCCTGACGGAGAGATACTTATTCGAGTGCATTATTCATCATTAAATTATAAAGATGGACTTTCTAGTATTGGTAGTAAAGGAATAACAAATAATTATCCTCATACTCCAGGAATCGACGCATCTGGAATAGTTGTAGAAAGTTCGGATTCCAGATTCAATGTAGGAGATTCTGTTATTGTAACTAGTTATGATTTAGGTATGAATACTTCCGGAGGATTTGGACAATATATTAGAGTTCCTGCAGATTGGGTAGTTCATCTACCCGATGGATTGGATTTGAAAGAGTCAATGGTCTATGGTACTGCAGGTTATACGGCAGCACTTTCAGTTTATGCTCTTCAAAAGTATGGGATAGATCCTTCAAAAGGAAAAATTATTGTTACAGGTTCAACGGGAGGGGTTGGGAGTGTCTCTGTAGCACTTCTTGCAAAATTGGGTTATTCAGTGGTTGCATCAACAGGAAAAATAGAAGAGAATCATTTTTTGACTAGTTTAGGTGCTTTTGAAATAATTCATCGAGATGAACTTAATAATGATTCAAAAAAAGCTCTCTTTAAAGAAAGATGGGCAGGTGCAATTGATACTTTAGGAGGAATTACTTTAACTTCTTTACTAAAATCAACTAAACGTGGTGGAGCTGTTGCTGCTACAGGATTAGTTTCCTCACCTCAATTGTCTATGACAGTTTTTCCATTTATTTTGCGAGGTGTAGGCCTTCTTGGGATTGATTCTGGCGAAACTCCTTTTGGTTTAAGATGTGAAATTTGGAACTTGCTTGCAGGTGAATGGAAAATACCGCAACTTAACAAACTAATAGTTAATTGTACTTTAGAAAATTTAAGTCCAGAAATTGACAAAATTTTGGCTGGGAAACAGCGCGGAAGAGTTGTAGTTGATATGAAGTAAATTTAAATATTTTATCAAAAAAAGGAGAATTATGGTTGATACTATTAAATATTTTTTACCTGAGACAGAGATGCCGAGAAATTGGTATAATATTGTAGCTGATTTGCCGGAGCCTCCTCCACAGGTAATTCATCCTGGGACTGGAGAACCTATAGGTCCTGACGATTTGGCCCCATTATTCCCAATGGAGTTGATTCTTCAAGAAGTTAGTTCTGAACGGTATATTGATATTCCTGAACCTGTAATTGATATATACAGACAATGGCGCCCAAGTCCTCTTTTTCGAGCGAGAAGATTGGAAAAGATCCTTGATACTCCAGCAAAAATTTATTACAAATATGAGGGAGTAAGTCCAACTGGAAGTCATAAGCCGAATACTGCTGTAGCACAGGCTTTTTACAATAAACAGTCGGGAGTTAAAAGAATTGCAACTGAAACAGGTGCTGGGCAATGGGGATGTTCTCTTGCTTTTGCAGGTGCAATATTTGGTATTTCTGTTGAGGTATATATGGTAAAAGTAAGCTTTAAACAAAAGCCATATAGAAAAGCCATGATGGAATCTTTTGGCGCATCATGTATAGCGTCTCCGTCTGATGAAACAGAATTTGGGAAGTCATATTTGAAAAATAATCCAAATTCAACTGGTAGTTTGGGTATTGCAATTTCTGAGGCTGTTGAAGTTGCAGCTACTAATGACGATGTAAAATATGCTTTAGGTAGTGTTCTTAATCATGTTTTGATGCACCAGACTATTGTTGGCCTAGAAGCATTGAAACAATTTGAAATGGCAAGTGATTATCCTGATGTAATAGTAGGTTGTACTGGGGGCGGATCAAATTATGCTGGTCTTTTATTTCCTTTTCTTGGAGAACAGTTAAGAGGTGGTAAAAAAATTAGAGCCCTTGCAGTAGAGCCAGCAGCTTGTCCTTCTTTGACTCGTGGGAGATATGCCTATGATTTTGGTGATACTGGAAATATGACTCCGTTAACAAAAATGCATACTCTAGGATCTAAATTTGTACCACCAGGATTTCATGCCGGTGGTTTGCGTTATCATGGTATGGCTCCGTTGATAAGTCATTTAAAAGAGCTTAATCTTATTGAGGCATCTGCATTCCATCAGAATGAGTGCTTTGAAGCAGGAGTAACTTTTGGGCGTGCAGAAGGAATTCTTCCTGCTCCAGAGGCTAATCATGCAGTAAAAGGAACAATAGAGGAGGCTTTACGGTGCAAGCGTGAAGGTAAATCTGAAACGATACTTTTTAATCTTTGTGGGCATGGTCACTTTGACATGCAAGCATATTCCGAATATTTTAGTGGTAATTTGGAAGATCGTGATTATGATGAACAGGAACTTGCAATGGCTCTTTCTGGATTACCTAGTGTTAAATAATTTAAATTTTTTTTTATCTAAATTCAAATGTCAGATCAAACGTTTATTCTTGAGAAAGCAAAACGTAAGGCTAAGATAGAGCAGACTGTCAGAGGATTTTTGAAGTTGTTGGATGAAAACGAATTAGATATGGAAGATGGACTAATAGCATGGAATATGTTAGGATTTACGATGTTTCAAAATACTTATCCTGGTGAAACCCATGCTTTTATTCAACAACGTATGGCAGATTTTTCAAAATCACTTTTTGCTTCAAGGCAAAAAATAGACGAATAACCTACTTTGATTTTTAATTTTCAAAAAGCAAATATGCTAGTTTATAGGAACTTGTCTATTTTGCTATTCTTTTGGAGTGGTTTATCACATATAGTCCAAGCTGCAGAGCCAGATTTTATACGTGAAAGTATTAGAGCAAGGGGAATGGGTAATGCTTTTACAGCTGTAGCCAATGACGAAATGGTACTTTTTTATAATCCTGCAGGGTTACGTTCAGTACATTACAACATGTATCATATCGTTGGTTTCAACACTACAATCAACGAGAACATAAATAATTTGGGAAAATCCAGCGGGAGTTTTTCTTCTATAGGCGATTTAGCAGGTAAAAATATTCATAATGAAATAGATATTGGTCTGTTGAGTCATGTTAATTCTAGATTCGGCTGGTCAATTTTTGGGAATACTTTTACTGATCTTCAGGTAAGGAATCCTATTTTCCCGTATTTCCAAGCAAAATTATATTTCCAGTACGGAATTGCTGTTGGAATGGCGTGGAGTTTTTTGGATTATCAACTTGATTTTGGGATTGGTGGAAAGTTAGCAACAAGGAAAGGCATAGATAGAAAATTACATATTGCAGATGAAGAAATTATCGAACTTGTGGAAGATAAGAAAACAACTAAGCTTATGAAATTGGCTCAAACTTCTGAAACTTCATTGGTACCTGATCTAGGAGTAATTTACCACTTTGATAGCATACAAAATATGGAACCAAAGGTTGCCTTAAGTTTACAAAATATAGGTGGCCTTCAATTTGGTAATGCAGGTAAAGTCCCAATGACAATGAATCTAGGATTAAGTACAGAGTCAGAGTTAAACGGTTTTGACATTACCTTATCCGCTGATTACAGAGATTTAATTGATGGACAGGAAATGGTTTCTGATGGGAATTATTTGTCTGACAGGAATGTTAAGCTTGGTGTCGAATTTGGTTGGAATAGATTATTTAACGGGCATCATTTAATATCGTTACGTGCCGGAAGAAATGGCCCATACAACAGCGTTGGTTGGTCAGCAAACTTATTTGGATTCAAAATTGACTTTGCAAAATATTCTGAAGAAATAGGAGGTTTTGCAGGCGAGTTGGAAGATAAACGTACAAGTATACAATTATCATTAATTTTTTAATTTAAGAACCATGTTAGAAAAATTTATCATCAGGAAAAGTACGTGTCTGATAAATATTTTATTAATCATATGGTTATGTGGTTGCGTTACTCAGGGAAGGTTAACCTCATTGACGTTCAATAGAAGCGAAATTTATAAGTCATTAAACTCTTCTATTGAGAAATTAAAAGGACAATATGATGGCTCTCTGCAAGAACAACTAAGTGCCTTGAGAGCGTTACGTTTTATTTCAAAACATAATCTTGATCCTGGAAAGCGTGAGATTGCTCTGCGTGCACTCACTTTTTTTGCTTTTTCAAGCGATGATGGTGATATAAGAGACAGGAGCAAATCAAGACTAAAAAATGTTCTTGAGTCTCAAGATTGGGATATTAATTTAAAATTTACTGTAATTGACAGTTTAATAGATTTAGTTATAGGCGAACTTGGATTTAAGGAAGAGCATGATGGTAAAGAAATGAATTTCGGTGTGGCGTTAGGAATTCGTGAAGATGCTTTAAATTATTTGTTGGAAAATTTTGATTCTCTTGATCCAAAAATTCAATACTATGCTGTTACGGGATTTCATCGTTTTTTACTAAGTCCACCTACTTTAGAAAATTGTCCAGAAGATATTTGTGATGAAGATGTTAGAAAAAATCAAGAAGATTGGAATCTAGGAAAAGAGGTAAAGAATATTATCCCAGCAAATGCTGATCCTAGTGCTGTTGAATCAGGTGCATACGGAGCTGAAACAAAAAGAGTAATTTTAGATGAGAAAAAAGATTGGAACGAAGAAATTGACGAATTAAAAGAAATTCTTTGGAACTGGATTGAAGATCGTTTAGAGGATTTAAATATTGATTATTTTGTTCAAGGACGATTAATAAGATTTGCTGGAGAAATAGAAAGTTTTTCTTTGCAGGAAAATATTGAAAATGATTTTCGTGAACAAACCAAAATTTGGTCTGAAAATGAAGATATTTCTATTGATTTGAGGCAATTATTAGTTGCTTCTAGAGAAAAAGTTAAATTATATGGTTTCCCAGCAAAAAAATCACCAAAACCTTCGGAAGCAAAATACGCAGGAATAGTTGACGGTCCTTTAAATTTTTTGGAGACTCATCTCGATTCAATTTTACAGGAAAAGCTTGAGAGACAAAAAAGCGGTTTTGCTACTGGCAAACCAGAAACTATTGAATTAGCATTTTCTGTATTCGAAGAATCCTACGAGGGGTTGCTTAAAAGAGAAATAGTGATGGAGAGTATCGTGTCTATTTTAAAAAAAGGACTGATCGTAAATACTAACAATTTAAATACGAGTGTTAAGAAGGCGATCGAGAGGACTCGTTCAGAAACTGAACTGATACCATTGATGAATATGGTAAGTGAATTGTATCCTTCATTAAAAGTCCAGAAAAGAAATCCACGTCCTCTATTTGAAACGTTGGTTGAAAAAATTAAAATTGCCGATAATTTATTTCAGCGAAGAATTTTTCTTTATACCTTACTAACTGGGGCAAAAATATTTCCTACAGAAGCTAGTTTAAATTTAAATATTGTTTCAGCAGATGAATACGATGTAGTTAGTCAAAATCGAATTGATTCTGTAATGCAAAAAGTTGAGGAAGTTTATTAACTTTTTTTAAAAGTGAGAATGGCTATTAAATTTTATTTAAAAGAATTAATAATGAGATCAATATTTAGAGTTATTTTTCTATTATTTATTACTCTTGTTCTAGCCTCTTGTGCAGACAAAAAAGAATCTGCACAGAGTTGTGCTGTTCAGCTTGACGAGCAAAAGTATTCAATAGTTTCAGAAAATACAAACTGTTCAAATTATGAAAGAGCTAGTGCTTATTTGGGAAGAGCAGGGATGTCTTTTGCTAATTTTCTTAGTACGGGAGCCGCAGATAATCTTACTAAAACTATTGGTATTAAAAAACTAAGCTCCCCTACTGATTACACAACGGGTAATCGTGAATATGCAACAAATGCACTTTGTTTGATTGGTGCTAATACCTTTGTAACTTCCAGTCGTTGTAACGGTAGTTCTAGATCGAGAACTTCTGATGAGCTTGAAATATCTATTTCCGCTAATATAGCTGATTTTATATATCTCAGCTATGGTGTTCTGGATAATGACTCAAACGGTACTCTTGCCTCAGAAGAAATTTCTGGATTTACTCAGTTACAAACAGATGGGATTAGTGTCGATGGGTTGGGAACTGGCTTAGTTGCATATGAGAGATTTGAGGTAATTTCTGGTAACTCTACATATATTGCAAATAGCGATCTATCTAAATGTGTTTCATACACAGATAATTATACTGTTAATCCTGCATCTGGTGATGGGACTTGTGCTGCTCTTCAGCTAGCGGGAAGTGTAACAGAACTTCGTCCAATATACAAACTAGATAACATGACTGATATTACAGCAGGAGGGGCTTTAAATACTTTAGTTTCCATGGTTAGTGAGTTATCTATGATTTCTACAGCTCTTTCTTCAGATTTTGACAATATAGGAATTAGCTCAGAAAATAGTTTTAGGACTCAACTTACAAGTTCTCTTGCTAAGTTAGATAACGGTGCAAAGGATAATAATCCGACGGATGATCAAGTTTGTGCAGCAGTTACATTGTTTGATGTAATGTTTTTACTAGTTAAAAATGCAGCTGATAATAGTACAACTGCATCTGAATTAAATAGTGAAAATCTCGTTGGCACATCAGATTTAATATCCGCTGTGGATAGTAGTTTAAGTTTACTTCCATCAGGGGCTTCAGATGCTCTAAAAGCACTTCCGATGAGTTCAGCTAGAATTGTTTATAAAAGTAGTTCAGGATATACTGATTCTTACGAAAATGCAGAAAGTTCACTTTATGAAGCAATGAAAAATACCAGAAGTCTTGGGACAGACGACAGTTTTAAGGGTGACGGGAAAGTAACATTCCGCGAATTAATCTGTGTTGCAGAAAATTGATATGCGACTTATTGTTGCATTTGCATATATAATTATTTTTTCCCCTACCTACTTAATTGCTAAAGAATCTTTGGTAATATTTAGTGGTGATTTAAGAGGAGAGATAAAACCATGTGGTTGTGCTGAAGAAGGAGATATGGGAGGACTGCCACGAAAACATACTTTTTTTAAGCAACAAAAAACCAAATACACGAATCTATTGTATTTTGATCTGGGGAACAATTTCCCCGAACCTTCAGAACAAGGTGATTTAAAAATAAAATTAATTCAATCTGCACTTAAAAAGCTAACTCCTGAAGCAGTTTTAGTTGGCCCTAACGAATGGTTGAATGGCCTCCACTGGCTGGATCCTAAAATTCCTTATCTGTTAAGCAATCAAGGCGAAAAACTTAATTATTTACAATCAAAAACTATTAAGAATGAAGAAAAATCTATCACAATATTTGGATATTTATCTCCTAGTCTTGTTTACCAGAATAAGAATGATTTGTCGTTAATTTTTGCTGTTAACAAAAATTTATTAAGTGATTGGCGGAATAAACTTCAAACTAAATTTACAGGATTTAAAATTCTTTTGTTTCGAGGTGATGAAAGGGAATTACAAAAATTTGAAGATTCTCGCTTATTTGATTTGATAATTGCTGGTAGTAATACCAATGACGAGTTAAATCAAATTTTAAAAATTAGAACTAAATCAGGGATTTTCCCCATGATCCCAACAAAGGGACAGGGAATATTGACAGGTAAAATAAATAATGAGGGAAGGTTAATTCGAAGTTTTAGTGAAACAGATCCAGCCGGTTTTTCAGTAACCTGGCTAAAGAAAAATTATGAAGATGCTAATGAATTAGATGAAATTTTTAATGATTACAATAGTGATGTGAAGGATTTGTTTTTTAGGAATTTGGATATTAAGGAAAAACAACGAAATGAATCCGTATTTGTAGGTAGTGGGGTTTGTATAGGTTGTCATCAAAAAAGTGTAAAAGTTTGGAATGAGAGTCAACATTCTCATGCTTTTTTGACTTTAGAAAAAAAGAAAAAACATTTTGATCCAGAATGTTTAGAATGTCATGTTGTAGGTCTTAAACCATTGAAATTCCGTCAAGAATCAATTAGACATGAATTTGAAGGAGCGATAGGCTTTTTAAGTCCTCAAATAACACCCCATTTAAAGGATGTACAGTGTGAAAATTGTCACGGTCCTGCAAGAGCTCACTTGTCAAATAGTATGATACATCCACCTTTTAAAGATCCTAAATCGACGTGCGTGAATTGTCATCATGGTAGTCATTCTCCATTGTTTGATTTTGAATCTTACTGGGAAAAAATTAAGCATTGAAAAAATATTAAATTAGGTCATCCAGCGATCTCTTTCAGTTTTCGCATTTTCCAGAATTTTAATCAGTTTTTCTTTATCTTTTTTCAAAATTGAATCTTCAAGTTCATTCAAAATTTCTTTAAAAATAGAAATTTTTGGTATTAAATTATTTTGATTTTCAAGAAAAATATCTGACCACATTGTAGGACTTGAAGATGCTATTCTCGAAAAATCTTTGAGTCCAGCTCCTGAATGTTTAAGAACATCTGGTGATTCAGAATTTGAAATAGCTTGAATGCTAGCATAAGCTAATAGATGAGGCAGATGACTCACAGATGCAAACAACTCATCATGAGATTTTGGTTCCATTTCAGAAACAATTGCACCAATTGACACCCACATACTACGTACTCTTTCTACTACAATAGGATCAGATTCAATGAATGGAGTTAGAATTAATCGTTTCCCAGCAAATAAATTATCTTTTGCAGCACTTGGGCCGAAATATTCAGAGCCGGCGATAGGGTGACCTCCAATAAATCTAATATTTTTATAATCAGGTCTATTCATTAGCTTTATTAGCGGTAATTTAACACTACCGACGTCTGTGATAATGACTTTTTTTGAGATATATGGAAGAATTTTGGGAATGATTTCCTCGAAGGTCTTAACAGGAACAGCTAATAATATTAATTCTGCTTTACTAAGTTCCTCATCTGGTTTATCTCCAAGATAATCAACAAAATTCTGTTTATGGATTAACTTTCTATATTCGGGGTTAATTTCATATCCTAATACTCGCTCAGCTAGGCCAAGTCGCTTAATATCCCTAGCAAAAGACCCTCCAATAAGACCAAGACCTATAACAGCTAATGTCCTGAAGTTTATGAATCCGGAAATATGCATCTTATATCTCAAGAATTAGCAGTAGATTCTCCAGTAGGTGGAAATAAATTCGTCAAATAAATAGAAACAGGACTGGCTACATATATAGATGAATATGTTCCAATTAAAATACCAACTAGAAGTGCAAAGGAGAAATCATTAATTATTTCTCCACCTAATAAAAACAGTGAAAGCACCACTAGTAATGTAGTCCCAGATGTAATTAAGGTTCTACTCAATGTTTCAGTAATACTCAAATTTATTGTTTCTTCCATTGATTTTTTCCTGTATTTGCTTATATTTTCCCTAATACGGTCAAACACTACAATAGTATCATTTAAAGAATATCCAACCACAGTAAGAAGTGCAGCAACAACAGTTAATGAAAATTCTTTGTCTAAAATAGAAAAAATTCCTACAACAATTGTTACATCATGTAACAAAGCAATAATTGCGCTAACTCCTTGTCTCCACTGAAAACGTATGGTGATGTACAACAAAACTAGACCAAGTGCAATAAAAATTGCTTTTACTGCACTAATTTTTAATTCGTCACCGACCTTTGGTCCAATTGTTTCAATACGACGTATTTCAATATTTTTATTTTGTGATTGGAGGATATTTTTTAGTTCCAACGTTAATCTTTCTCCAGTTCCAAGTGGACTATCTATTGGCAAACCAAGTAAAATTTCTTTGTTTTCAATATCTCCAAAAGTTTGTAAAATAATGTTATTCATCATTTTTTCGGAAAAAATTTGACGAATTGTATCCAAATTTGGTTGGTCTGAAAATTGAATTTGAACATTTGTCCCACCTTTAAAGTCTATTCCGTATTTTAATCCATTATGCGAAACAATAGAAACAATTCCTCCTAATATCAATATGAAGGAGATTAAAGCAGCTATTTTCTTATAACTGAGAAAATCAATAAACTGGCCTTCTTTTAATTTTAATAGTTGCATAGATGATAAAAAATTAGATCTTTTATTTGTTGTAAAAACTAAATAATTACTTTATTTAATTTTGTTTTGCTCAAATAAAACAAATCAAAAAAGAAACGGGTTACTATTATTGCTGTAAACATGCTTGCGATTATACCAATCGAAAGTGTTACTGCAAATCCCTTGATTGGACCCGTTCCAAATTGTAATAATGCGAGGGCTGCAAAAAGAGTAGTTACGTTTGCATCTAAAATTGTACGGAAAGCTTTCCCGAAACCTTCCTGGATTGCTGCCCTTGGATTTTCTGTACGAATTAATTCCTCACGTATACGCTGAAATATCAAAACATTAGCATCAACAGCCATCCCGATTGTAAGAACTATTCCAGCCATACCAGGAAGTGTAAGGGTTGCTCCAAATACTCCAAGTATTGAAATGATTATTATTACATTGAATATCAATGCTATTGCTGCAAAAATTCCAGCTAGTCGGTAATAAATAAGCATAAAAAGCAAAACGAGAACGCTGCCTATTATTAAAGAATTCATGCCCTGATTTACTGAGTCCTCACCTAAACTTGCCCCGACTGTTCTCTCT
The DNA here is from genome assembly GCA_902590435.1 of uncultured SAR324 cluster bacterium. Classification (GTDB taxonomy): domain Bacteria; phylum SAR324; class SAR324; order SAR324; family NAC60-12; genus Arctic96AD-7. Next base: position 10,905 of record CACIWU010000025.1, read on the forward strand.
TCTCTAATTTCAATAGGGGCCGGCAAATTTCCTGATTTAAGAACAATTTTTAATGTTTCTGCTTCTTCCACAGTAAACTGCCCGGAAATAGATGCTTCTCCTCCCGTAATTGCTTCACGAATAATAGGAGCAGATTGCACTTTGTCATCCAGTACAATTGCCATGTTTCGGCCAACATTACGTTGAGTAATTTTAGCAAAAACGTCTGCGCCTATTGAATCGAAAGAAAGAGCTACATATGGACTATTGTCTCTGGAATCAATTCTAACTCGAGCGTCACGAATAAATTCACCTGTCATTAAAATTTTTTTATTAAGAATGTAAGGTCTTTTTGAAATTAATTTGTTTGTAACTTTGTCCCAAACTTCTTCATATTTTACAACTTCTGTCAGTTTATTATAAGTATTTTGAGTTGCATTATTGTTTACAATTTGAAATTGTAAAACAGCTTGAGTACCAATTAATTCTATTGCACGGTCTCTATCTTTTAAACCTGGCAGTTGTATTATTATGTTGTCCTCTCCTTGTTTTTGAAGAGAGGGCTCGCTGATACCTAAACTGTCTATACGGTTTCGAATAACTTCCAAAGCTTGATTAACTGAACTTTCTCGAATTTGATCTATCTCATCTTCTTTGAGTGTTAAGTGCGTTAGATTTATTTTTTGATCTTGAATAAACTGAACTAGAAAACGTTTATAAGGTTCACTATCTAAATTTACTTTTCTGCCAGGCTCCATTTCTAGTATTATGGATTCATTGGCTATTCGAACTTCAACAAAATCAACCTGATTGTCAATTAACAAATCTTCTAATTCAACTGCCGTTCGTCGAACAATTTCCTTAACAGCCTCCTCAGTTTTAATTTCAATATCGAGATACATGCCACCTTGTAAATCTAGTCCTAGATTTACTTTATTATTAATAGTCTGGGGATCTACACCAGGTTGATATGCCCTGTAAGTTGGTAAAGCGTAATATATACTAGCAATCAATGCTAAAACTATTATTCCACCTTTTACTTTTATGTCCATTAGTAATTGTTTCTTAATATTTTTAATTAGTCACAAAATATCCTGATAACACAAAAAAATATGCAAAAAAATTAAATCAAAATCATACAAATTATTTTATGATTTACTTATTCTTCCTTTTATCTTCCTTTTCTTCCTTTTCTTCTTTAAGTTCTTTGTTATCAACAAATTGTTTGTCCATACGTGCTACTTGTTGGCGTTCAATTTGTATATTTACTTTGTTAGCTACTTCTAATGTTATCCTGTCGTCTCCTACCTTTGTAATGGTACCAAAAATGCCTCCATTAGTGACTACCTTATCTCCTTTTTGAAGACTACCGACCATACGCATATGCTCTTTTTGTTTTTTTTGTTGTGGGCGTATTATTAAGAACCAAAATACTACAAGTATTAAGATGAGTGGAATAAATTGGAAAAAAGGACTTTGAGATGATGCATCTCCAGCAGATTGTGCATAAGCAATTGAAAAAAATGGAAACATGAAATTTACTCCTTAATTCAAAGTTAAAATTTTAATAAAACCCTTTTTTTATAACATCTATTTTAAAAAAACTCACGTCTAAATCTCTTTTTATTAATTTTTGTGTATTTTAGAATTACTAATTTTTTTAATAAAAAATTAAAATTTTAATACGAAACTTAATTCTGTATTAAATAAATAGGGTCAGAGTAATTTTATTTTAGAAATTAATAATAAATTTTTGGTCAAAAAATTTTTTCTCTTAAGAAAAAATTTATTCTTTATTTTAAGAGTGTAAATTTTTAATAATCAACGGAGCTATGTCTTTGGCCGTAAATGAACATGCCAATGCTTTTCGGCCCATTTAAAAAACCATACTATGCAGAAAGTGCAGCATAGATAAAATAGACCAGCTGCGATAAAAGATTCAAATGGAACAAAATATCTCGAATTAACAATTTTTGCTGCTCCGAATAAATCTACAATCGTAATAACTCCTGCTAAAGCACTTCCGTGAAGCATAAAAATTACTTCATTACCATATGCTGGCAATGCCCGTCTGAATGTGCCTGGCATTATAATTCGAAGGTACATGGTAGTTTTACTCATGCCACAAGCTTTAGCTGCTTCTATTTCACCGAAGGGTGTTTGTTCAATAGTCCCTCGCAAAATTTCAGCTGTATATCCGGCAGTATTTAAACCAAAGGCTATTATTGCACACCAGTAAGCTTCTCTTAAAAATATCCAAAGAAAGCTTTCTCGAATAGCTTCAAACTGACTCATACCGTAATAGATCAGGAACATCTGAATTAGTAATGGAGTTCCTCGAAAAAAATAGATATAGAACTTCGAGAGGTATCTCAAGATTGAAATTTTTGAAACAGCCATTAAGGCTAAAGGAACAGCAAATCCAAATCCCGATACGAGAGATATAATGACTAACTGGATTGTCATCCAGAGCCCATTTAAATAAAGAGGGAGATTGTCAAGAACAACTTTAAAATCCATAGTTATACTCTTCTTACACCAATGCTAAAACGTCGATTAGCCCATCGCAATCCGATGTCTGAAATGCCAGTAATGCATAAAAATAATATTGCTACTACCAGAAAAAAAGTAAAAGGCTTTCTGGTTGCACCTCCAGCTACGTTTGCATTGTATACCATGTCTTGTAATCCAATTACTGAAACTAGTGCTGTTGTTTTTGCAAGTACCATCCAATTATTTCCGAATCCTGGGAGAGCATGCCGGACCATTAATGGTAGTGTAATTCGATAAAAAACTTTCCAACTCTGCATCCCAAATGCTCTTGCTGCTTCGATCTCTCCATAAGAGACAGCTAGAATTCCACCTCTAAAAGTCTCTGCCATGTATGCACCAAAGATAAATCCTATTGTTACAGTTCCTGCAATAAAAGGACTAATGTCTATGTACTCCCAACTCATGTAATCTCCGATATTATTAACTATAATTTGCCCACCAAAAAAAATAATAGTCATCAAAACCAAATCAGGTATTCCACGTATTAATGTTGTATAAATTGTTGCAATAATTCTGGCTGTTCTAAATTTGGAGAGTTTTGCTAAAGCGCCAATAAATCCTAGTATCACAGCGATTAAAAGTGAAAGAATTGCGACTTCTATCGTCAATATCATTCCTTCTAAAATCATTGGGAGGTAGCCATGTAAATCTAGCATATTTTTTTGTGAGGTAGATAGGTAGGCCACGGAAGTTTTTGATTCCGTGGCAACAATAAAAAATTTATATCTTGCTATAGGTAGTTTTTACTAACAAGAATCTCTATTAAATGTTTTCTAGTAAACATCAAAGGCAAAGTATTTACCATTAATCCTATGATAAACTCCGTTTGAACGAATTACTTTAATTGCGAGACTAAACAGCTTTGCTAATTCGCGTTCATTTTTGCGGACGGCAATACCTGCACCAACACCAAAATATTTTGGATCAGAATATCCTGGGCCTACGAACTCCCAATCTTTTCCATCTTTTTTTAGGAATCCGTCATCCATTGCAATCGAATCTGCTAGAAGCAAGTCAACACGTCCTGCAAGAGCGTCTAAATATGCTTCATCCTGTGAACCGTAACGCTTAATTTCAACCGTCTTACCAAACTCCGCTGTTATAAAATTATCGTGAATTGTTGCTCTTTGAACTCCTACAGTTTTACCTTTCATACCTGATTTAGATATTGTTATTTTAGAACCTTTTTTTCGTGCAAATTGTGCAGGAGTGTTATAATACTTTTCTGAAAAAGCAACTTTCTTTTTACGCTCTTCAGTGATCGACATTGATGCAATGATTGCATCATATTTTCGAGCAAGTAGAGCTGGAATAATTCCGTCCCAGTCCTGCGGCACCAAAACACATTCAGCCCCAATTTCCTTACAAAGTGCCTTAGCAATATCAATGTCAAATCCTTTAAGTGTTCCGTCTTTTTCAATCCAGCTAAAAGGAGGATATGCTCCTTCAACACCAATTCTAATTTTATTCCATTCATTTCCGGAAACGTTTGTTCCGAATGTTATTAGGCCCATTAAAGCCATAGCAATTAATTTTTTCATTATTTTTCTCCATTTAAAAATAATTAATATATGTGAATAATTTTTTTAAATTCACAAGATTAAGCCTAAATGGCTTAATCTCAATGTTCGACATGTTTTGAAAAAAACTGTCGAAACCGTTCTGAGGAGGGATTTTCAAACACATCCTTAGTATGACCTTCCTCCTCAATTATACCTTCATATAAAAATACAACTCGTGACGAAACTTCTTTTGCAAATCCTATTTCATGAGTAACTAAAATCATTGTTCTTCCTTCTTCAGCAAGCTTTCTCATAACAAGTAGTACTTCACCAACTAGTTCTGGATCAAGTGCTGATGTTGGTTCGTCAAAAAGAAGCATATCTGGTTCAATAGCCAAAGCTCTTGCGATTGCAACTCTTTGCTGCTGACCACCTGAAAGATGAGCTGGGTGATAGTCCTTACGTTCATATATACCAACCTTTTTCAAAAGGACTTCTGCTTTTTCAATGGCTTCTTTTTTGGGAATTTTTAGAACATTTACGGGCGCTTCTATTACATTTTCTAAAACAGTCATATGAGACCAAAGGTTGAATTGCTGAAAAACCATGCCTAGACGAGTACGGATTCTTTCTACCTGTTTTATATCCTCTGGCACAGATTCACCAAATCTATTCTTTTTCATTCTAATTAATTCCCCACCTACGAAAACCTTACCACTTGAGGGAGTTTCTAAAAGATTTAGGCAGCGTAAAAAAGTGCTTTTTCCTGATCCGCTAGCACCTAGCATAGCTATTACATCACCTTGAATTGCTTTTAAAGAAACACCTTTAAGAACCTCTTCTAAACCAAAAGACTTATGTAAATTTTCTACCAAAAGGGCTTCATTCTTCCTATCCAAATTCTCCTACTGGTTTATACTGTTGTTGTTTTGTCAATCAATTAGTTAATTCCTTAGGGGGATATGTAATTCTAAAAAAACCTCAATATTTAAAATAAAGCTAACTCTATAGAGAAAAAATGTAAAGGTTTCTATTTTATTATTTGAGTGGTTCCTATTTCTTTGCAATCATTTTTTATAATTTCTTTTGCAAATTGATTTTTATTAGTCGAGAATAAAATTGTTTGATTACTCTTCAGAAGTGATTGAAAGAATTTCTTCAGCTGTAGTAAGACCGTGTAATATTTTGTTGACCCCATCTCTGCGTAAAGTAACCATTTTTTCTTTTAGCCCCTGTTTTTTTATCGCATTAACATCACTGTTTTCAAGTATAATATTTTTTACACTATCCGACATTTCCAACAATTCATGAATGCCAAGTCGCCCACGGTAACCTGTGTTTCTGCAATTTTTACAACCTTTCCCACGATAAAAATTATTTCTAATTTTGTGGAAACTTTCCTCCTTAATTCCTAGTTCGCGCAGTTGCTCAGGATGTGGATGATAACTTTCTTTGCATTCAGAGCATATACGTCTTACGAGTCTCTGAGAAAGCACACCTATTATTGTTGATGAGACCAGGAATGGCTCTATCCCCATTTCAATTAGTCTTGTAATTGTGGCCGGGGCACTATTTGTGTGAACTGTACTGAAAACTAAATGTCCTGTTAATGCTGATTGAATAGCAATTTGTGCAGTTTCGGTGTCACGCATTTCTCCAACCATAATTACATCAGGATCTTGCCTCAAAACTGATCGTAAAGCATTTGCGAAAGATAAACCTAGTTTTGGTTTTACTTCTATTTGGCTGTATCCGGAAAGTTTGTATTCTACAGGGTCTTCAATGGTTATAACATTACGTGCTTTGTGGTCTATTTCTGCTAAAGATGCGTAAAGAGTAGTAGTTTTTCCACTTCCAGTAGGTCCTGTTACCAAGATGATCCCTCCACTACTATGAACCATTCTGTTATAAGGCTCAGAAATATATTTTGCCAGTCCCAACTGACTCAATTGCATCAATTTTTCATCTTGATAAAGTAATCTCATTACTATTTTTTCTCCCTGTATTGTAGGAGCAGTTGAGATTCTGATGTCAATTTTTTTCCCTGCAATCAATACCATTGATCTACCGTCCTGTGGGATACTTTTTTGGGCAATATCAAGACGAGACATGACTTTAATTCTGTTGACTACACTAACATGGACTTGTTTTGGAAAAACTGTTACTTGATTAAGCACTCCATCAATTCTATATCTTACTAATGTGTCGTTAGTCGTTGGATCTATATGTACATCACTGGCCAGATCTTTTGCGGCTTGCCAAAGTAGGCTGTTTACTAGGCGTTTTATTGGTTCTTCGTCAGTTGCGTCCAGCAAATCTTCCGGTTCTTCGACACCTAAAATGTTTTCAAATACTTCATCTGAATCTAGTTGCTCAACAGCCTCTTCAGTTGAGGCAGAAGATGGATCATAAGCTCGGTTTATTAAATCAAGTATTGCTTGTTTATGAGATAGTACTGTTTCTATATGACATTTGAATTTTCTAGCAAGATCATCCAATGGTTGTGAAAATTCAGGATTTGTAATAGATACTTTTAGTTTTTTATTCCCTTTTTCTAATGGGAAAAAATTATATTTTTTGGCATAACGTATAGGTATAAATTCTGTAAATTCTTTGAGTACTTTAATGTCATCAAAATTGTCTCTATATTCCAATTCAAAATATTTTGCTAATGCTTTTTGGAATACAATTTCATCTGTAATATTGTGTTTAATAAAAACTTCTTTTAATCCATCTATATCTTCACTGTAAGCAAGTAATTGTTCTCGCAATGGTTTAATTGATTCCTCAGTTATACCAAAACTATTAAATAAAATTTTGACTACGGGGTGAAAATTATCCATCTTTGTTAATTATTGATTAAGTTTTAGTAACTTTTTCTTAAAAAATAATAATACTGTACAAAAAAATAAAAACAATAAAACGAATGTTACAATAAAATACTGGTAGTAAGTTTGTGGCACATTACTTATTTTTAAATTTAATCGATTCAAGTCAGAAGCTTTGCTTTTCCAAGAAAGAAAAGTTGTTTGATTGAATTTTTGAGTGCCTACAAAAGCGATCATATCAGATCTTATTTCTAAACGATTAATTGGTGTGAAAATCCCCACTAATTCCAAAGAGTGATCGAATTCCCTTTCTATTAGGAGTCTCCCAAAAATTGCAGGAAGACTATATTGAAAAATAATTTGATTATTTCCCGTTTGGAAAATGTGATCTATTTTTAATATATTTTTTGCGATATGATGTTTAATAATGTCTTTAGTATTTCCCTTTAACATTCTGAAATTTTGTATTCCTTCTGGTAATTTATACTCTAAAGGATTATTTTTAGTATTAATTCTTTCCAGAGATTTATTACTAAATACCAGAATTTCGGTTATAAAGACTTTTCCTAATCCTGACTCAATTACTATTGATACCTTTGAAATTTCAAGTTTTTCAACAGAGTATGAAATTCTGGGAACAATTATATTTTTTTCAATTAATGTTTGCCCTTTTTTCATAAAGAATATTTTGGAGTTGTATAAATTATATTCGTATCGAGTTCCAAGTTGAAACCCTGCTTGAAAATCGGCGATGACATTTGTAAATCTATAAAAACCATTTGTTTTTGTTTTAACCCTTTTTTGTGGTCCAGTAGGAGTTATTTCACCATTCTCATTAAGAATATATTTTAATAAAACAACATCTAGTCCTTCAAGATTTGTCAATTCTCTGGAAGATTGTTTTATTTGTCCTGTTATAGTTATATTTTCTACTTTTTTATTTGTGGAGGCTATAATATTTGTTTTAAAATTTACTAAAATAAAAAAAAGCAACAAAAAAACTATATAAAATTGTATAAAAAATTTTTTCATTAAAAAATTTTTAATATAAAATATTTCAATATTCATCTGTAAAGGGACTATGTTTTTTGTTTGTTTTATTTTCATTGCGAAGCTTGAATTGATTTTAGATAATTATCAATATCTTTAACATTTTGGGTGGCATCTGTTTGAAGTTGTTTCAAATCCTTTGGAACTTTGGCGTTTGCTACAAATCTAAAGTGCCTTAAAGCTGATTCCCAATTTTCTTTGAAATGATATATTGTTCCAATTTCAAAGTGAATTTGTGCGTAAATAGCAGAATTTTTAGTAAGTTTCCTTCCAGCTAATTCTTTAAGGCGCTTCAGTGCTGTTTCATTTTTTTTTGCTTCAAGATCAAGTTGTACAACCCAGAAACCTGCCAGCAATTCCTGCTCAGAAGACCCACCCCCATCGGCACGCATCATCCAAAGTCTGGCTTTTTTGTTTTGTTTAAGATGGGTTGAATAATGGTACCCTATAAGATAAGCATAGGTCTGATATTCCCTTGGTATTTTACCGTTCTTCTTTAAAACATTGTATGCATGTTTATAGACTCGAACTAGAGATTCATAATCTTTTGATCTCTCATATAATCGAGTCAATTCTCCAATTAATTGTATTTTAAGCTCAATATTTTTCTCAGGGACTTTTTTGAGTGCATTCTTGTAGTAAACTTTAGCTCGTTTATATCCTCCAAGTTTTTCTGCTGCATAACCTTGATCAATCAAAGCCTCAACCGTAAAGGTCTTTTTTTTATTAAAAATTGCAAGTAAAGCATAAGCATCTAGTATTCCATTATATTTTTCTCTAGATGGTTTTTTATTTTCTGCAAACAGTAACTGCTTAAAATTCTTTTCGTCCAGACTTCTTTTTTTAGCATTTACCTCATTATGAATTTTCTTGCTAATCTTACGATAGAATTTTAGAGCAAGTTTTTTCTTTCCTATTTCTTCTGCAGCTTTAGCTTGATCAAGAAGAGCGTCAATAGTATTAGTCTTTTCTTTATTAAAAGTACTTAAAAGCTTGTAGGCAGCAAGAATACCATAATATTTCTTTTTCCCTGTTTTTTTATTTTCAACGTAAAGTAAAAGTTTGAAATTTTTTTCGTCTAAAGTTCTTTTTTTTGCTTTTACTTCTTGGTGAATAATCTTGGATACTTTAGACCATTCTTTTTTTTCTATTAAATTTTGGAAAACTCCAACTGCGAGATATTCCTTTATTTCATCCTGTGTCTTTTTTTCATAATCATTTGCAGGTACAACTTTCAAAGCTTTGTTGAAGAATT
>CACIWU010000026.1 GCA_902590435.1 uncultured SAR324 cluster bacterium
CAGGCCTAGGACCACTAGAAATTAGACCTCAATTTTTAGTAAACCAACCATTTTTAGCAATGTATCCCGAAAACACTATAACTCTTAAAAATGGAGAATCAAGAGTGTCTATAGGGATTGAAATAGCAAATACATTCGTCAACTCACAAGGCCCGACTAAACAGATAACAAAAAAAGAAATTAATCGCGGGTTGAATTTATCAGATTTTTTAGATAAAGATGGAGAAGTTGTTACTGGGTTTAGCCTTTATTTAGATGCCGAAAGTAAACGTAAAAAAATAAAATACAGATATGGAATTTCTGATTCTCTAGAGTTCAAATTGGAGCTCCCTTTTATAACTTTTGATGGTGGTTCAATGGATAATACTATTGAGAGTTTTCATAACATGATAGGAATTTCAAATTTTAACAAAGGTGGTGCTTATAGAGCTCTTTCTGAAAAAAATAAATACGCCTATTATGTAGTAAAAGATGGGGAATTCTTATATGCCAGTACTAATGAAATCTATAACTCAAGAGGTGAACCTGATATTGGATTGAAATGGAATTTTACTGAAGGAGGCGATATTTTACCTGCAATAACCTTAAAACTGGCTTACAAATTTGCTAATACAAACCGAAGTGGAGAACAAAAATTAATTCGAAGTGGCGGTTCAGATTGGGGACATTATTTTATACTTTCAAAAGGTTTCGATAAATGGATTATATATTTCGGAGATGGACAAACCAAAATCAGTAAAAAGTATGAATTTTCTTCTTCACTTTCTCACCGTTTTATGTCAATGGAATATCGTATAACTGGAGAAGACTCTATTATTTTTCAAACTGTTTCACAAAGCAGCATTTTCCCAAAAACTACTGCAAACCCACGTTCTAATAATGGAGAAACCCAGGAACAAAGAAACTCAAATCTAAGTGTTCCTACTAGCGTTTCTGCATTCGGGTATAAATTCTTTTCTGGTACAATATTTTGGGAATCAGGTTTTGTACAAGATTACAATAATTTTGGAAATGAAACTGATTTTGTTTTTTTTTGGGAAATGGGGATTGAATGGTAAAAATTTATATAAAACTATTTTTTCTTGGAACAATTATTATATTGGGTTCAACAAAAATTTGGTGTGTAGAAGATACATTTATCTATTTTGCGGTTCAAAAGGGAGAACAAGATTCTAGTAGCAATTCATTTGGCGCATTACAAAAAGACACATATTTGCCTTCTTTAGAAAAAAACCACGGTTCTTTAAAAGAAAATCGTAAAGTTAATCCTACAGTTTTTTCATTTGATTTTTATAAGATAAATGGTGATTTTGCAAGTGGTTTTGGAATTGAATTACATAATTATAAAAAGATTTTTTCTTTTGAAAACGACAGCTCTGCATTGAGTCTTTCTGCAGTTGGAATGTTATATGGCCTGAATTTTTACTACCGAGGAGATTACTGGTTCCCATTTATTGGTTTTGGAACTGGAAATTATTCTGCAAAATTAAAAGAGGAATTAAGAACAGAAAGTTCATCAACTAATGCTACTGTTTTTGATCAAGTAGACAAACCATTTTATTATAAGTTTGGTGTAAGAATCCCCTTCAATGGATTTGGTTTATTAATTTCACAAAATTACATATCCGCCAATATGCATGTTAATTCAGAAAACAAACACCTTCCTCTGGGTGGTAAGGGAACTTTCTTGGGAATTTTCTTCAGTTTATAATATAATTTTATCTTTAAGTAGCAATTATTAAAGCTTTTGTGATTGCAATTTAAAATTACTATAAATGAAATGGGGAAAAAGGGAAAGTGGAGGTCAATTTGACCTCCATGAAATTATATTTGTTATCGTTTCATATTGATAAGATCCTGAATCATCTCATCTGAAGTTGTAACGGTCTTAGCACTTGCTTGAAAAGCTCTTTGTGTCTCAACCATTTTAACAAATTCCTGAGAGAGATCAACGTTTGACTGTTCTAAACTTTTGCTACGAATTTCTCCTAAACCTGCAGTACCAGCCTCACCTGTTACTTTCTTTCCAGATCCCAAAGTTTCTTCAAGCATATTTTCACCAACTTGTGCTAGTTTCCCTGGATTATCGAATTTTGTTAAAACTATTCTACCAATTGCCCGCGTATATCCAGCATCAAATACTCCATTTACAGTTCCATTATCCTCTAAGAAAACACTTTCTAAAGTTCCAGCAGGATTGCCATCTGCACTTGTCCTAAGAACATTATAATGCCCTGCAAATTGTGTAATTCCATCTAACCCAGATCTTGGGTCTGTAGGATCATCTGGGTTAAACCCGTCACCCAGGTGTAAACCAATTACTAATGGAGGACCACCATTAAAAGGTACAGCAAATTGTGGTACACCTGTATCAGGATCAACCGGTTGTGGAATTAGTCTAGGTGGTCCGGCTGGCAAAGGATTCCCTTCTGGATCTACTCCTCCAGGTTGTGCTTCAAAGGATCCTCCTGTTGCAGCAATTAATTTGCCATCATCAGTAAATTGCATGAAACCTCCTCCGATTGCGACCATAGTTCCAGGTATTTGTCCAACAGAAGATCCGTCAAACATAACATAATATTCCCACTGATTACTCACTCCAGTACCAGGAATAGGTTGTCCAGTTTCAGGATTGATTTGCTCTGGTAGATCTGGTCTTTTCCTCATAGCAACCGTTGCCGCATGAGTATTCCCCAAAGCGTCATATACTGTGGTTGAAGTAGCAAAATTATACATATTATCCTGAACATTTGTAGGATCAACAGGAACATCTTTTACAGTTGCATTTGCATCAAGGTTAGCAGCAAGCTTAATCCCTGTTCCTTTTTTACCATCACCAGTTGGTTGAGGAGCATCAACAAGTCCTAACACTTTTAATGCTCCTGGAATTCCTTTACTTTCTCCTGTAATCCGATCAACATTAAGTGCTTGTATCCTACCTCCCCTAAGAGTAGTCAAAAAACCTTCTTTATCATAAGAAAATTGTCCGTTTCGGGTATACGTTTCCTTACCTGTAGTTGGATTCACTACAGTGAAAAATCCTCCTCCAGCTATTGCCATATCTGTGGCAAGGGTAGTACTTTCAAATGCACCCTGGGTATAGTCCATTTCAATACCACCAATTTTTACACCATTACTAGCCTTTGTAAATGCAGACCCTTGTGGCCAAGAATTCCCAATCAAATCTTCAAAAGCAACTCCGTTACGCTTGAATCCGAAAGTATTTACGTTAGCAATATTATTACCAACAATCTGCATAGTTTTTCCCTGAGTTTTTACACCACTAGCTCCTGTGTTTAACGATCCGAGTAACGCCATATTATTTCTCCTTTTTTTATTATTATTTTTATCTGGCGATACATTCCATCGTTTCGCTTAGACATTTTAAAAAATTAAAATTTTTGAACTTTTAGTTTGAAACCGAACTTAAATTTTCAGTAAATCTTATTCAGAAACACCTTTATTCCATATAGGTGTTTTACGAGTCATCAGTTCTGTTTTAGCAGGTAAAGGTAAAGCATTTTGATAACGTAAATTGGAGTTGTTTCCTAAACCTACTACATCCTTCGCTTTAACCCACTCACCATTAATTTTTAACATTGGATTATTTCCTTCAAACCGAACCATAGAAACCTGTCCTGACATTGTTAACTTAACACCAACTTCTTCCCCTCCTTCTGTTCTGGCAAATACATTATAACTATAATCCCCGTCTGGCATTTTATCACCATCATTGTCTCGGCCATCCCACGCGAATTCATGACTACCCTGTGCTCTACTCTCAAGATTAATTTCACGAATCATCTCGCCTGATGAATCTTGGACTAACAACATTACTCTGTCTGCACTACCTTCTAATTTATATTTAACTGGAATAGTCTCTCCATTTCTTAAAGGTATTTCACTAGCTCCTACTTCCACATCCTTGCCCAACAAGCTACCAGCTGTTGACCTTGCAATATGCTGTTGAACTTCCATCATTTTTGCAGTCTGACTGTTTAAATTCTGTAATTGTTCTACTGTACCCAAAGATGCTAATTGCCTCATCATTCCTTCTGAATCCATAGGGTCAAGTGGATCCTGGTTAGCCATTTGAGTCATTAATAAATTCAAAAAATCTTGTTTCCCCAGTTCCTTACCATCATTAGTACTTTTAGCAGCTCGATTTCGCAAACTAGTTGCATTAACTTGAATTGCCTGATCAATATTATTTCCGGGTTCCATAAATACCTTTTTTAAACATATAGATTTAATCCTGTATCTGATCTTGTAACTCGTTGTACTTTTTCTTCTTCATTTTTAATTTCTTGTGTTTCTGTTCTTTCTACAGAAGATAAATTTTCCTCATATTCAGAGTCACGTTTGCCTCGACCGAACTGTGAATTACGTTCGTTTATATCAACATTAAGAGCCAAATCTTGATAAGAAAATTCGTTATCTAAAAACCTATTCCTGAGAGAATCAAATCCTGACTCAACCAATTGCTTTGCCTGAAGGTTATCAACTCTCATATCTATCGTTAAATCAGATCCAGATTGTCTGATTTTTAAAGTTATTTGACCTAACTCTTCTGGATTTAATCTCAAAGTCATTTCTTCAACACCATTCCCACGCAAAACCCTTACACGATTCAAAATCTGTTCTACATTAAAGGGGACATCTAAATTTCTTAATGATTCGGGCATAGGATTTGTTGCTTCAACTACCTTAACGCCCGAAATGCTTGTAGCATCTGAATTAGAATTAAATACTATGGAACTAGAAGATTCAGAAAAAGATTTTGTATTTGTAGGAAATTCAATTTCTTTTGATGATAAATTTCTAGGATTAGTTTGGGTTTCCGTAGATGCTTTTTCTGTAAATTCTTTACTAAATTCTTTTTCTGCAATTTTAATATCTGAAGAATTATTTTCCCCTTCTAGGATTGGTATATCTCCGAACGCTGATCTATTCATTCCTTGAAGGTTAGCAATTTCTTTCCCTTTTGCTAAGAATTCTTTATCTTTTGAAACTTCTGTATAATCAGAAGGACGAATGTTTAGATTCAATTTTTCTTTTATTACAACTTCTTGCTCTTCTGATACCTTTAACCTTTCTTTTAAAGGTACTGAGATACCGTTCAATTTTTCTTTTGCTACAACTTCTTGATCTTCTGATATCTTGAACCTATCTTTTAAAGGCAAAGAGACATCACTTAATTTTTCTTCTGCTATAACTTCTTCTCCTGCAGAAAATTTAAATAATTTATCTTCTCCTTTAAGAACCTCATTAACTCTTCCTTTAAATACTGAATCACCATCACCAAGAAAATTTTTCATTTCTGGAGCTTGAACAAGATTATTTTTGATTTCTTTTGATACTAATTTTGGATCTTGCGAAACATCTAACAAGCGCGTCTCAACTGTAGCAACATTACTTGCGATTCTTTTTAATAATGGAATTTGATTTTTAAAAATATTGTTATTTGTTAATTGGGCAATTTCTTTTTTAGTCAAATTTCCATTTATTCCAAAATCTTTAATTGTTTTAGGATTTTCAAAATTTTGAGAAAATTCCTCCTCATTAATATTTCTAAAATTTTTTCCTTCATTTACTCCTACTAAACCAACTTTATTTAAATCATCTTTGTTCTTATCTAACCCAGCAACTGGTAATGTTGTTAATCTTTCATTAATGTCTGATTCTTTACTTTCTAAAACTGATTTAATACCTCCCACAATTTCATTATTGTCTCCGGATAACGATTGATTACTGATATTTTGGTCTGATTCAGATTCAAGTAAACTAATTTCTAATTCAGATTCATTAATTTTTTCCTCTGACTTGCTTAGAAATTTGGGATGGATAATTTCCGTTTTATTTGCAAAAAAATCAGGATTTACTAATTTTTCATCTGGATCTAATAGTTTCTCCTCTGGTAAAACGGATCCTAAGTCTAGTGACTCAGATTGAAATGCTTCCAAATTATGTAATTCAGAATTTGATTTTAAAAAATGTGTTCTTTCATTGTCATATTTTTTAACAATATTATCTGAAAATTCTTCAGGTAAATCGGAATCACCTACTTGGCTATTGGTAACATGAAAAAATGTTTGTAGATGATTTTCAGATACATCATATTTTTTCCCATCAATATGATTATCTTTATTGAATTTCTCAACATTATCATCTGAAAGATCTAAAATAGTTTCGTTTTTTTCAATTCTAATTTCTTTTGCTTCAGATACCGCTGGAGTAAAATTTTCATTTTTTTGAGAAACATTGGTTTTTTCAGGAGAAACATCATCGCTCAACATAATTTCTTCCATAACTTCTAAAGCAATATCTGAATCAACTATATCTTTAGAAGACATTTCTGAATCAAAAATTTTTAAATCTAATTTGTTATTTGACAATATTACCGATTTTAATGAATCCGATTTGTCACTATGATCTAATAAATCATCGATCAATTCATCTCCAACATGGAGTTCTGCAAGAGCTCCATCTAATGTTTCATCGAAAAATTTTGTATCTAGATTTTCTAATGAATTGTCATCCAAATCACTAGCAACCACTATCTCTTCTGAAGAAGGTATTACAACTTTTTGTCCAATGGGTTCCATTTTTAAATCTCATTTTTTTCTTGTTATTTCTTCAATCATGCTTGCAGATGCATCAGCTCCCATATTTGTAAGTATTAATGAAGCTTGTTTTTCTTTCATTTGTTTAAGAATATCTACAGCAATTTTTCGGTCCAATTTTGCAAGCGATTGTGCTGCTACTACTGAATCCATTTTTGAGTATAAGGCAACAGCCTTTGTTAATTGTTCATTATCTTGTGTTTTCTTTTTATCAATATTGTCTTCAATTTGTTTTTGTAATTTTTCTAACTGAGTGACTTGTCTCTGTATATCCTCCTGGAACATTTTGAGTTGTTCTTCCCTACGATCTAATTCCAAACTTCTCAAACGTAATCTTTCTTTTTGATCAGAAAGTCTAGTTAGAATATCCTTTTCAGCCTCAGTAAACTTTCTTTGTTTTTTTTTCTTTTCAATTAACTCCGGATCAACTGCACAAAAATCTATTCCTAAATCCGAGCAGATTTCACCAAATGATTTTTTTAATTCATCGATGGTTGTTGGTATGCTATAAGCGGGCCTTGAAAGCATAACAATAATAATAAAAACACTTATTATTCTGAAATAATTAAATAAATTTAATTTTTTTATCATAATATAAAGATTAAAAAACTTTATTTAAAATATAATCTTAGGTTGAGATTGGGTAAATTTTTTATCTATTTTGCAAAAAACGTTTATAATTCTGGGCAATTTCATCCGCTTCCAATCGCTCTATACGATCTTTTCCATCTTTAAATTCTTTTATTTCTTTTTCCTTTAGAATTTCAAAAACACGTTTTTTTTGAGTTGCTTTTGTTAATTCATGTCTTTTCAATTCTACTACTTGAAGTTGCTCGTTGAGTTGATCCCTTTTCATTTGTAAATTATTTTTTAGTCTCTTCTGAAAATCTCCACTCATTAATAACTGATTTATCGTCACTCCATTTTTTTTAGACTCATCTATATCATTGTTGTGAACCTCTAAAGCATCCTGCATTACATTTATTATTTCATTATGTTGTTTCTCAATTTGTACTTGTTCTGCAAGAGCTTTTTGGTAGAGTTTTTCAAGACGTTCTCTTACCCTTAAAGCTGTTTCTAGACTAAAACGAGGCATAATTAATTTATTTAATTAAAAAATTACATTAAATTATATTCAATAAAATTCTTGATAATTTTATACAAAGACAAAGGAATTTTTTCACTTAACTAAAAATAATTGGTAATTTAGATTTTTTATCTTTGCAATATCCCTGCAAAAAAATAATTTAAAATAATTTAACAGGGATATTAATTGGATAGTTTAGTATATTTACTTAAATGGGATAGCACCACTGCTGCTGCATTACTGACATTTAATGAGGAAATTTCTGAATTCCCTGGTATTCTATATAGATGATCACAATTATGTTTTACAAGTTGACGTAAACCTCGTCCTTCATTTCCAAAAACGATAATTAGCGGTCTATCACTTGTTAATTTAAAAACACTATCATTAGCATTTTCTTCTAAACCTACAGTCCAAAATCCTTTGGATTTCTGTTCACTAAGAAATCTTGCAAGGTTCGGAACTGAGATAACAGGGAACCATTCTGATACTCCTGCAGATGCTTTAGAAACAACTGCACTTAATCTTGACGTATGATCACGCGGGACAACAACTGCTCCAACATTAAAAAAACCACAAGTCCTTAAAATTGCTCCTAGATTATGTGGATCTTCAACTTGATCTAAAGCAACAATTATAGAATGCTTTTCAGAAAAAATTTTTGAAAAATCATTAATAGAGGAAAAAGACAAAGAACTACATTGAAGAATGACCCCTTGATGAACTGAATTCAAACTCATCTCTGAAAGCTTTTTACTGGAAACTTCACTAACCGGAATCATAAATCCATCAGCAATTTCCCTAATTTCTTTAAGACGCTCAGAAAATTTAGCATTTTTTTTTAAATATAACCTTTCCAACTTCCTTTTTCCATGACGTAAAGCGCTCAACACTGGTTGAACACCATAAAGTATATCATTCATAGAATTTGCTAATTCAGAACCTATTCTCTCGTTAAAATTTGATTTGTATCTAAACTTTTGAATTATATTTTTTTTTCTTGGCACAATTTATTGAATATTTACAAGAATTGATTTTAGAGAAATAAATTCGGTAGTTACAGGAAATTGGGGATATTCTTTGACAATATTTTTCCCTGGACGGAAAAATATTCCATGATTTGCTTCTAACATCATGCTAACATCGTTATATGAATCTCCAACTGCAATAGTATTGAAATTTAGGCTTTTAAATGCCTTTATGGCATTTTTCTTCTGATCTGATTGACGAAGGCAATAATCAACTATCCGTAAATTAGCATCCACTTTCAGTGAGTGACAAAATATTGTTGGATATTGAAGTTTATGTATCAAAGGCTGTACAAATTCTCTGAAAGTATCCGAAAGGATTATAACTTCAGTACGTTTCCTCAGCCAACATAAAAAATCATACGCACCATCCAACGGTTCCATTTTTTCTACAACTTTTCGGATATCCCTAAGAGTTATATTATTTTGATTGCAAATTTTTAATCGATAGTCCATCAATTCAGAATAATCAGAAATATCACGTGTCGTAATTTTCAGATCATCAATACAAGTTAATTGAGCTAACCCTTCCCAAATCTCAGGTATTAAAACACCTTCAAAATCAAGACATGTAACTGTCATTTTATTTAATTTTAACATAATGTAATTGCTAAAGTTTTTTTAAACTATTATTAATTAAAAAACTTAAATTTTATAACAAAATATTTTTTCATTTTAAATCTCAAATACAACGTCCTCCATCAACTTCCATGCAAACACCTGTTACCATTTCAGAATCATCTGAACAAAAAAATAAGGCCGCATTAGCCATATCTTTTGGAAGACTAAGTCTTCCCCATGGAATACTTGAAACAAATTCAGACCTTTTTTCTGGGGTATCTTCTCCCATAAACAGATGCAACATACCAGTTTCTCCCGCAACAGGATTAATAGCATTAACACGAATTCTATAAGGAGCCAATTCAATAGCCATGGATTTAGTAGCTGTTATAACGGCTCCCTTAGAAGTGTTATACCATACCAAGCCAGGTCTGGGCCTAATCCCCGCAGTAGATGCAACATTAAGAATAACACCACCACCATTTTCCTTCATTAACGGAACAGCATATTTTGCTGTGAGAAAAATTGACTTTACATTAACTCCAAAAATTTCATCAAACTCTTTTTCAGTGACTTCCGTCATAGGTTTATTCCGATGCGTAGTTCCGGCGTTGTTGACCAAAATATCCAATTTCCCCCATTTTTTTAATGAACTGTTAATCATAGATTCCACATCAAAATTCTTACTAACATCTCCAGTAATAGCAATTACATTTTCTCCTCCAATTTCTTTCGCAACCATTTCAGCCGCTTGTAAATTAATGTCTACCAACAAAACCTTGGCACCTTCATCTGCAAAATTAATTGCGATACCTTTTCCAAAGCCTGATCCTGCTCCTGTTACAAGTGCAACTTTATTTTTTAATTTCATCCCACTTTCAATGTTTTATTGCTATAGTTTTAGTCACTGAAAAGCCATAAAGTGATTCAAATCCTTTTTCTCTTCCATGACCACTTAGTTTGACCCCACCAAAAGGAAGCTCTACACCTCCTCCTGCTCCATAGTTGTTAATAAAGACTTGACCTGATTTAAGTTTTTTTGCCATTTGAAATTGACGCGAACCATCCTTTGTCCAAACACTAGATACTAAACCATAAGGTGTTCCATTTGCTATATTTAATGCTTCTGCTTCGTCTTCAAAAGGAATTGTTAGCATCACAGGGCCAAACAATTCTTCCTGTGCTATAACATTGTCAGGAGGGACATCACGGATAAGAATAGGTTTAACATAATTTCCTCCTTTCGGAGCATCATCTACTATTTTTCCTTCCGCAGCAAAATTCAACCCTTCTGATTTTGCTTTCTTCAAATATTTTTCTAAACGACTTTTTTGTTTTTTATTAATTAACGGTCCGCAATCTAAATTTCTTTGAGCTGGACCAACCTGTAGTTTATTAAATTCTTTAGATAACAACTCAACCAAATATTCATAAATAGGCCTTTCAATTAAAACTCTACTAGCAGCAGAACAAGTTTGTCCACAATTTTGAATACTTGCATTTACTAAAAAAGGGATTGCCATATGCAAATCGGCATCGGCAAAAATAATTTGTGGAGATTTGCCACCTAATTCTAAAGTTACTGGGACAGCATTGTTGGCAGCATTTTTTTGAACTAATTTACCAACTTTAGTAGAACCAGTAAAAGAAATATGATCAACTCCCGATTGATTAATTAGAGCTTCTCCAGCTTCTACTCCAAGGCCTGGCACAATGTTAAAAACTCCAGGTGGAATACCTGCCTGCAAAGCTAGTTCTCCCAACATAAGTGCCGTTTTAGAGGCTTCTTCTCCTGGTTTAAGGACACAACAATTTCCCATAGTTAAAGCTCCACCAATTGTCCTTCCAATAATTTGTAAAGGATAGTTCCATGGAATTATATGTCCAGTCACTCCATGAGGTTCCCTTAAAGTTAATACAGTATAGTCTTCAAGAAAGGGAATAGTTTCACCATGAATCTTATCAACTGCTCCAGAGTAAAACTCAAAATATCTAGCACAAGCTTTGACATCTACCCGTGCTTGACTTATTGGTTTTCCTACATCTTGTGCCTCCATTTCAGTTAAATCATCCTGATTTTCCAAAATTAAAACACTCAAATTATATAATAAACGACTTCTTTCTGAAGGAATTATCTTGCCCCACTTGCCATCCAAAGCTTTTTGAGCAGATTGAATAGCTCGTTTAATATCTTCAGATGTTCCTCTTGCTATAAATCCAAACTGACTCCCATCACTAGGATCAATGGATGGCAATATCTCTCCAGAAGAAGAATCTTGCCATTTCCCATCTATAAGTACTTTACCTTCATTTAATTTCAAAATTAACTCCTGTTTTACTTATTATTTTGCTGATTTTTTGCATCCAATCTAGCAATCAAACTTGAAGTATCCCATCGATTACCTCCAAGTGCCTGAACTTCAGAATAAAACTGGTCAACTAATGCTGTAACTGGCAAATGTGCATTGTTTTTTCTAGCTTCCTCAAGTGCTATTCCTAAATCTTTCCTCATCCAATCAACAGCAAAACCATAATCAAAAAAATTTTCGTTCATTGTCTTATATCGATTCTCCATCTGCCAAGATTGTGCTGCTCCCTTAGAGATGGTTTTGATAACTTCTTCAACATTAAGACCTACTGATTTAGCGAAATGAATACCTTCAGCCAAACCTTGAACTGTGCCAGCAATACATATTTGGTTAACCATTTTTGTCAATTGACCATAACCCACTGGCCCTAATAGTTTGACCATTTTTGAATAATTTTTAATAAGAGGTTCAGCTTTTTGAAAACTTTCTTCATCTCCACCAACCATAACTGTTAAAGTTCCATTTTCTGCACCGGATTGTCCCCCTGAAATAGGAGCATCGAGAAAAGTAAATTCTCTTTTTTGTGCTTCATTGGAAAGCTCTCGAGCCACCTTAGCAGAAACAGTAGAATGATCTACAAATACGGCCTTGGCATCCAAACCTAAAAATGCACCCTCATTTCCAACTGTAACTGATCTAATATCATCATCATTACCTACACAAGAAAAAACAAATGAAGCCTTCTTAACAGTTTCATACGGAGTTAAAGCCATTTTACCATTATATTCTTTTAACCATTTTTCAGCTTTTTGCTTAGTGCGGTTGTAAACTGTAACCCTGTGACCGGCCTTTGATAAAAATCCGGCCATTGGGTATCCCATAACACCGAGTCCAAGGAACGCTACCTTTTCAGACATAATATTTTTTTTGATTGTTGTTAAAAATAAAAAATTAAATTTACTCTTCAATACAATAAGTTTAATTAGTGTAATCTTATTTACAAGTCTGATATATTTTACATTTTACTAAATGGAAACAATTTAATTGTTTTATCTGGACATTTGATAGTAAAATTTCATAGCCTTAGTTGTTGAAATATTTGGTAATTACTTGTTAAGTTTATATTTTTATTAAAACTCAATATATTTTGGAAGCAATGAAAAAACAAGTTGCTGTTGCGATTATTGTCGCAGCAGGTAAAGGAATGCGCATGGGAAATAAACACAATAAATTGCTTCTTCCTCTAGGAACAAGTACAATACTTGAATTCAGTATTAATACATTTTTAATTCATAGTAGAATTAGTAAAATTTTTTTAACAGTTTCTGAAGAAATAAGAGGTAACTTTGAAAATCTATCCCCAGAAAAAATTACAATGGTTGAAGGAGGGGAAAGACGCCAAGATTCAGTACACAATGCATTGTTAAAGATAATGAGAGAAAAATATATTCCAGATGTTGTTTTGATACATGACGCAGCTAGACCATTCTGCACTGGGAAATTAATAGATAGTATTCTTGATACCACAATTAAATATGGGGCTGCAATTCCCGTTTTACCATTGGTTGATACAATTAGAATTGTCCGAGGTGCAAAAACTAGGATAGTTGATCGAAATAATTTATTTTCTGTACAAACACCTCAAGGATTTAGGACTAAAAAAATTTTTGATGCTTCAAATAAAGCCATCGAGAAAAGTTTGGAAGTTACAGATGACGCTTCTCTAATTGAAAAGATTGGATTTAAAGTTAAAACAGTTAAGGGTGAACCTAATAATTTTAAAATTACAACTCCTGCTGATTTGGGAAGAGCAAATTTTATTATAAACTCTAAAAATCTATCTTGATTTATAAAAATATTATTAAATTATGCCTTTTTTCAACTATAGCTACAAGTTCATAAAAAAGACTCAGAAAATAATAAGTTTTTTTCTTTTTAGTCTTTTTTTAATAAATTTTTTTCAACCTATAGATATTAAAGCTGCTAAAAAGAAAAATAGATCGAAGGTTACCATAAATCTTCCTCGAACGCTTATCTTAAAAGAATTTATCAAAATAATTTCCGAAAAAACAGGAACTGTATTTGTTTATGAAGAAAAGAATTTAAGAGGACAGATGTCAATAACAGCTCCTAGAAACTTCAAAGTAAATCCGCAGGACGCTTTTTTCTTCTTCGAAAAAATTCTGGCAAGTCAAGGCTTGGCTATGGTTCGCAAAAAAGGAAGCAAGGTTGTGGAAGTAATTCCGGCTTCAAACGCACGCTTTTCACGTCTACCAATTTCCAAAAGGAGAGGGAAGTCTAGCTCAAAAAGTGGGAACTATGTTATGAGATTAATCCCAATTATTCATACAGATATCAAAACAATTCAATCCACATTGGAACCCATTTTTTCTAAGTCCGGTGCATTGTTGGCTTATGAACCTTTGAATATGCTTATAGTAATAGATAATGAATATAATGTAAATCGCATTGTAGAAATTGTTGAAATGCTTGATACTACTGCTCCTGATGGAATAGAACAAATAGTGACTTTACATCAAGTAATGCATAACGATGTTACAGAAATTCACAAAACAGTTTCAGAATTATTTTCAAACATCATAAGGAATGGTAAACCAACTCAATTCAAACTTCTTATAGAAGCTCGTCTAAACTCATTATTTGTTGTAGCCAACAAAAAAAACTACAAATGAAATTATTGCATTTATTGAAAAAGTTGATGTACCTGTTAAGGGGGCTAAAACAACCATACACGAATTGAAATATTCCAATGCTTCTAAGATAATCCCATTAATTACTACTGTTTTTCCTAAAACTTCATCAATCAAGATTGTTAATTTCTCTCCTTTAAATGCTCTTATCATTATTGCAAATCCAATTACTTCGGAGCAAATTATAAGTCTGATAGAAAAACTTGATATTCCGAAAGGAAACAGACAAATAAAACTTACACAATTGAAATTTGCTTCTGCTACAAAATTAGCACCATTACTTGCTAATATTTTCTCTGATAAGATTATTGCAGGAAAAGGTGAAGGAGATACGGCATCATCTAGTCAAGTAAAAATTATAGCAGAACCAAGATTAAATGCTTTGATAATCATTGCAGACCGTTTGTCTACTGAAAGAGTACTAAAGCTTATTTCAAAACTTGACACAGAACAAGGAACTTCTGGAGAAACACAACTAAAATTAATAAGACTAGAGCACACCACTGCAAATAGAATGGCAAATTTACTTACAAGAATTTTTGCAGACCAACTTGTTTCCGGCAAAGGCGAGGAAAATAAATCAAGAACAAGTTCTGTAAAAATTATTGAAGAAGATCGTCTAAATTCTTTAATTATTATTGCAGGACGGATTCAGATGGAAAGAATATTGTCTTTGGTTAAACAATTGGATATTTTTCAGGATAGCGAGAAAATTAAAAGCAATTACAAACTTTATCATCTACAGCATGCAGTAGCAAAAGATGTAGCTATATTACTTAAAGAAGTTACCGGTAAAATCGAAGAAGTCGCACAGAAAGAAGAGAGTGATAAATCGGAAATCATTAAAAAGGAGAATTCATCTAACAAAGAAAAACAAGCAGATATTTCAATAAGCGCTGATGAAGCAACAAATTCACTTTTGATTTTTGCTTCAGCTGATTCCTTCAAAACTCTTGACAATATAATAAATGAACTTGATGTCCCTAGGATGCAAGTATACGTAGAAGCACTTGTCATGGAAGTTTCACTTTCTAAAAGTCTAGATTTAGGAATTAACTGGAAAGGAGCAGGTATAACTAATAACAACCGTGTGATTACAGGAGGATTCCCAGCAGGAGGAGCTTTTACAGGCGATGCGACTACAGGTGGTACTGCTGCAATTGCTTCTTCAGACTCCACAATTGGCGTCTTAAATGGTAATGCAATAAGTATAGGTGGGAAAGAATATTTTAGTTTTGGAGCATTTGTAAAAGCAGTTCAAAACAACAACGACGTAAACGTTCTTGCAAATCCTCAGTTAATGATCATAAATAATCCACAAGAGGGAGAAGTCCCTAACATAAATGTTGTTTCGGTAGTCCCTGTTTCTCCAAAGACTGTTACAAGTGCAAGCAATATTACCACAAAAGAATACCAATTTAAAGAAGTTGGTATTAAACTTGAAATCAAACCACAGATTAGTGGAGAAAACAGTATCCGATTAGATATTTCTCAAGAATCTAGTGATGTTGTAAATCCAGATGCTGAAGCAATTACAATTTTCAAGAGAACAATTAAAACATCAGTTATCGCTGAAAATAGTGAAATTATTGTACTAGGAGGTTTGATAAAAGAAAAAATTGCAAGAGATCAAGATAAGATTCCTGGATTTGGAGACATACCATTAATTGGTTGGTTGTTTAGAAGTAAATCTGATCAATTTGAAAAAATTAATTTACTTATATTTATCAGAGCAAATATTATTCGTTCTCAAAAAGATTTAGAGAAAATTAATCAAAGAGCAAGTTCTCGCTACAAAAAAGCAAAAGAATTGGACAAGGCCTCAGGTCAAATACTAAAAGAAATGGGTCTTGATGACCTCTCAAATAAATCAAATATTAAAATAGAATAAATCAATTAAACTCACAATCATTTGTTAAAAAATAATAAAAATTGTATAAAGACATGGAGTTAAAAACAATTTTTTCAAATCCAGACAATTCTCTGGAAATAAAGATTCCTTTGTTCGAAGGACCTTTAGATTTGCTGCTACACTTGATAAGGAAAAAAGAAGTTCCTATAGAGGAAGTTAGGCTATCTGAGTTAACAGCATCTTATCTAGAATATTTGGAGAACTTACAATCTATTAATCTTGATCTAGCTGGAGATTTTTTAGAAATTGCTGCCATGTTGATTTTAATAAAATCTCGTAGTTTGCTCCCCAAACCTAATATTGAGGAGGAAGAGTTGGAGGAAGAAGATCCTGAAGAAATTTTACGCCAAAGATTACTCGAATATCAGTATTACAAAAACGCAGCATTTGAACTCGGTTCTTTAGATATTTTGGGACGTGACATCTTTCCACGTCCTGAAAATGTAAAATTAATTTCAGATACTGAAGAAATGGATCCTCAATATGAAGATATTTCTGTTACGGCACTAATAGAAGCATTTGAAAGAGTTATGAAACGTATACCAAAAATCAACCGATATTTAATAGAGGCCGAAACTATAGGTGTCGAGGATCGTGTCGAAGAATTGATAGAATATATAACTAAAAAACCGCTTTGCATTTTTGAAGAACTTTTTGAAAAAGAAAACCAAAAATCATGGATTATTTTAACTTTTATTTCGATTCTTGAAATGATGCGTCTGCGTCTTCTGACTGTTCATCAGATAAGTCAATTTGGACCTATTCATTGTAAAAAACATGAAGATTTTGAAAAAAATGTTACTGAATGGTACGAACTGAATAAAAGCAATGGAATTAATAATCAATCGATGCTGATAGCCAGTTAATTTTAACCCTTATTATTAATTCAACTACTATTTTAGAGTAATGTTTTTTATATAGTTTTTTTGAAGTTATTAATTAGTAAAAAATATTTTTAATAATTTATCATCTTCTCATGATTTTAATTTTTTAAATTCAGTGAGAATATCCTCTAATTCAATATAACTTTTATATAAAATGTCTCGTGTTTTGCTAATTAAATTAATTGTTACTTACACAATCGTTTTACTTTTTAAAACTTTTGCGATTGCAAATCAACCTAAAAAACTAAAAATTATAGCGATTGTTCTTTCCAAAACTTGTCCTCTTCCAGACGGACCAGACATGACATTTGACTCTCCTGATTCCATCCTAAAGTCAGTCAGTAATCCAAACTGTCCAAAACATGGAGATATCCAATTAGTCCAAACTGCTATTGCAAATCAGGGGAAGATTCCAAAAAAAATTGGAGTAGAGATTAAAGTAAAAATCAATGATAAGGAATTGAAAGAAAAACTACTACGAAAAGTATATAAGATTGCGCCACTTAACACCGTCAGAATATTGCATGAAATTGAATTGCAACAAACTGGAAGCTACCAAATCTCAGTTAGAGTTTGGGATGCTAATTTCAAAAGAATTTTACTTGACACAGCTAAAGGAGATGAAAGATATTTTTTTATCCCTTCTCCCCAAGATTTAGAGGTCGCAAAATCTCAACTTTCATCAGGCATAAGGGTTAAAGGCAAACGAATCGTTACTCCATTAAAATTTGATCCTCCTGATTTACGATGGGAATCAGTACAAGTATTACCTAAACATGCGCTTCGCGGTGAAAAAATTATTTTACGTTTAAATTTAATGAATGTTGGCGGAGATATCGTAAAAGATGTTGCTTCAAAAATACAATATTTTAATTTAAAACAACCAATGAGAAAGTCTGTTATTGCTTTACCTAGAACAAGAGTGATGGCTCCAGGTGAAATAAAAACTTTTGATTTAGAATATATACTACCAGATGATCAACTACTTGGGAAATACCAAATAATTGCTACAGCTGATCCTAACAACCAGATAAAAGAACTTAATGAAAAAAATAATATCAGTAAATCTAATGTAATTAAATTAAGTGATATAAAGCTACTTTTGCCTACAGATAAATTTGCATTTGACGAAAACGGTCTCTTCTTATTTCAGTGGGAAAGTCTAACTTTCAGTGAATTCAAAATCCAAGTTGGTGTAGATGAAAAATTTGAGGATTCTGGATCTTTTTTTGATCTGCCCCAAGGGAATCGTTGGATCTCAGACAAAGAATTGGTCCCATTAGCAGGTGAACTCCCTGGAATGGCAATGGGACTAATGAAATCAAAAGAAAAAAACAAGCTTTACTGGAGAGTAATAGGAAGAAAAGCAAGCGGTATTAAAGCTATTTCAGGCATTAATAGGTTTAGTATAACTCCTTTGAATAATGAACATAATTAATTTTTTAAAAAATTTAATATATCCCAAAAATCCATCATGTTACTTAAATTATTTTTAGCTTTTACCATAATCCCAATTATCGAAATATATATTTTAATAAATATAGGATCTATGTTTGGTACATTTATCTCTATTTCACTGGTTATTCTCACCGGTTTTCTGGGTGCATATTTCGCTAAAATCCAAGGATTAAATACCTTTTTAAGTATTCATGAGAGTTTAAGAGCTGGTAGATTGCCTTCCAGAGAATTACTTGATACAGTTCTAATATTAGTTGCTGGAATTTTACTGATAACTCCAGGATTTTTGACTGACTCTATTGGTTTTATACTTCTTTTTCAAACATCTAGAAATTTAATAAAATTCTGGCTGCAACGAAAATTTGAGACTCAAAACATGTCCACTAGACCAGAAGACACTATTATTGAGCAGTAGAATTTCTATTGAATCTTTATTTCAACTCCCTAAAAGTATTAGCATAAATTAAAAGTTTTTAGCGCGAAAATCTTGCTCTTTATAATATATCTGATTTAAAATACATCTTTTATTTTACATTCATTTTTAGCTGATATAGCATGAAAAATTACGCAAAACTTGATATCAACAATAAATCTGTTAGGCTCCCTCTTGTCAAAGGAACTGAAGAAGAAATAGGTATAGATATCAGTAAAATGAGGTCTGAAACAAATGCTATTACGCTTGATCCAGGCTTTGTAAATACTGGATCTTGTGAAAGTGGTATTACTTTCTTAGATGGAGAAAAAGGCATATTGCGATATAGAGGTTACCCTATAGAACAATTAGCAGAAAAGTCAAATTTCTTAGAAGTAAGTTATTTATTAATTTACGGAGAATTGCCAAAAAAAAATGAACTTCAAGATTTTGAACATAATATAAAACAAC
>CACIWU010000027.1 GCA_902590435.1 uncultured SAR324 cluster bacterium
CAGCTTCAGGGTCTGGATTCACATGGTCACATTTTCTACTTGGTTGGTTAGAAAAACCATTGGTTGAATTTGGGATTGATCCAGTTCCAATGTTAGATTTACTAATAATAGCGTTCTTGATTATATTGTTTGCTTATTTTGCTGGAAAACCTTTTAGGCAAACTGAAATGCTTGAGCCTTCTGGTCGTTCTAATTTGTCTAATTTTGCTGAAGTAGTTGTCTCCATGATATTTAATTTCTTAAGTGGAACTATCCGTCATGGCGTTGGAGCACGACCGATCCTTCCAATTTTAGGGACCTATGGATTATTTATATTAATTTTAAATCTTTTTGGTCTTGTTCCAGGTTTTAATCCCCCAACAGATCAATTTAACGTTACGATTGCCTTTGCAGTAGTTATTTTTTTTATAACTCACTTTTTAGGAATTCGTCAGCATGGAGCTGGCTACATAAAACAGTTTCTGGGCCCCATGCCATTACTTGCGCCACTAATGTTCCCTGTAGAGATAGTGAGTCATTGTGTGCGCCCTATTTCCCTTTCAATTCGCCTGTTTGGTAACATGACCGGAGATCACAAAGTAGTAATGATTTTCTCGTCTATACTGGCTTTTGGATTACCCATTCCGTTTATGGGACTGGGAATTTTGGTATCAGTACTACAAGCGTTTGTTTTTGTATTACTGTCTGCCATTTATTTTGAACTAGCAATGAGTGAAGCTCACTAATTGCGCTGATTTATTTTACTTTAAAAAGGATGTCATGAAAAAATTATTGTTGTTGACGATGCTTATGTCAGCAAGTTTACCTCTTTATGCAGCAGAAATGGGAGAAATGGCCGTATTTGGAATTGCTCTTGGTGCCGGCGTTGCGATCGGATTTGCAGCTCTTGGTGGTGGAATAGGGCAAGGAATTGCCATGAGAGGGGCTTTAGAAGGGATTGCCCGAAATCCTAACGCATACGATAAAATTTTTACACCAATGATTATTGGTCTTGCATTAATTGAATCATTAGTGATTTATGCACTAGTTATTGCATTCATGTTACAAGGCAGAATCTAAAACTCTATTCCTATGCGGCTCAATTTTAGAGCCGCATAACCTACTATTTCAAAAATTAATATTTTTCCAAGTTTCCCTCATAATTTTTTTAACCTAAAAAAATTTTTAGATACCAAGTTTTCTTCAAAAATAATAGTTTTTTATCCACATTAAATTAGTATTTAAAAAACTAGTTAATAAAATATCGCAAGATCCATTTTTAGAATTTTTCTAAACTATTTTGAAAAAATTTAATTAGAACGGCAAAAATCTTTGAAATAAATTTTTAACTAAAATTTTTTTAAGGAAATAATAATCAAATTTTGATATGTTGTCTTTTTCATTAAAACACAAAAAAAAATATTACCCATTTACGGAGAAAATAATGAGTGAGCAAAAGATTTTCGAAATCCCTGCAAAAGCAGAAAAGAAAGCCTGGATAGACAATGAATCTTATTTAAAAATGTATCATGAATCTGTAAATGATCCGAAAGATTTCTGGGATAAGCAAGCAGAACGAATTGATTGGTTCAAGAAATGGGATAATACCCTTGATTGGGATTATAAAAATGGTCATATTAGCTGGTATGAAGGTGGGAAGCTAAATGTTTCTTATAATTGCCTTGATCGTCATTTAGAAAAAAAAGGCGATCAAGTTGCTCTTATCTGGGAATCTGATGATCCTAGTTTAGATAAAAGTTTCACCTTCACAGAACTACATCTTGAGGTTTGCAAATTTGCAAATGTTATGAAGAAACAAGGCATCCAAAAGGGAGATCGTGTAATGATTTATATGCCTATGATTCCAGAATTGGCAATAGCTTGTCTAGCCTGTACTAGAATTGGGGCAATTCATTCAGTAGTTTTCGGTGGTTTCAGCGCAGAAGCTCTTAAAAACAGAATTATGGACTGTGAAGGTAAAATGCTAATTACAGCCAACGCAGGAATTCGTGGGGGGAAAAGTATACCGCTCAAACAAAATGCTGATCTTGCAATGGACGGCACAAGTACTCAAAAATGTATCGTTGTTAAACATACAAATGATGATTGTAAAATGATGTCAGGACGTGATTTCTTCTATCACCAAGAAATGAAGAGGGCGTCTTCAAATTGCCCACCAGAAGAAATGGATTCTGAAGACCCTCTTTTTATTCTATACACATCTGGGTCTACAGGAAAACCAAAAGGAGTTTTACATTCTACTGCAGGTTATCTGGTTTATACATCTATAACACATCAATATGTTTTTGATTATCATGATAGTGATATTTACTGGTGCACTGCTGACATTGGATGGATTACTGGACACAGCTACATTCTGTATGGACCATTATCAAATGGTGCTACAACCTTAATGTTTGAAGGTGTACCTAATTATCCAGATTTTGGTAGATTTTGGGATATTTGCGACAAACATAAAGTTAACATTTTCTATACTGCTCCAACAGCAATTAGGGCTATAGCTAAAGAGGGTAACGAATTGGTCAATAAAAGAGACTTAAGCTCGCTTCGATTATTAGGTACAGTAGGTGAGCCAATAAACCCTGAGGCATGGCTTTGGTATCACAACACAGTAGGTAATGGGAATTGTCCAATTGTAGACACTTGGTGGCAAACTGAAACAGGTGGTATAATGATAACTCCTCTTCCGGGGGCTACTCGCACAAAACCTGGTTCGGCTACACGTCCCTTTTTTGGAATTCAACCTCTTTTGGTAGATTCAGATGGACGTGAACTAGAAGGTGCTGCAGAAGGTAACCTATGTATTAAATTCCCATGGCCTGGACAAATGCGAACTGTCTATGGAGACCATAAACGTTTTATTCAAACTTATTTTAGTACTTACAAAGGACTATATTTTACTGGTGATGGCTGTCGTCGTGATGAAGATGGTTATTACTGGATAACTGGCAGAGTAGACGATGTATTGAATGTTTCTGGTCATAGAATGGGAACTGCAGAACTTGAATCTGCTGTTGTGCTTCACAAAAGTGTTGCCGAAGCTGCAATTGTTGGTTTCCCTCACAATATTAAAGGACAAGGTATATATGCATATGTAACTTTGAATACCGGAGTTGAACCAACTGATGATCTGAAAAAAGAATTATTGATGCTAGTACGAAAAGAAATAGGACCGATTGCGGCTTTTGATATAATTCAATGGGCTCCTGGACTTCCAAAAACTAGATCCGGGAAAATTATGCGCCGAATTTTGCGAAAAATTGCTGAAAATGATATCGACAGTATAGGTGACACATCTACACTAGCTGACCCTTCAGTAGTAGAGGATTTAATTGAAAATAGTCCTGTTGTTTGAATCTTTTTTAAGACAAATATTATTGTGCAACCAGGACCAAAAAATAATATAACAGATGTTAAAGGAATTAAAGTTGGTCACGCCCATGACAAAGAATTAATGAGTGGTGTAACTGTCATTCTACCAGATAATGCTGCAGTTGCTGCGGTAGATTGTCGTGGAGGAGCCCCTGGAACCAGAGAAACAGATGTTCTAAACCCAGCAAATTTAGTGGACGAAATACATGCCATAGTTCTTAGTGGAGGCTCAGCAATGGGATTAGATACTGCTGGTGGTGTAGCATCAAGCCTAAAAGATCAAGGGGTAGGATTCCGCGTAGGGGAAGATATTTCAGTACCCATTATACCTGCTGCAATTCTATTTGATCTTCAAAATGGTGGAAAAAAGTCATCTATTCAAGAACATACATATTTTGAATTTGGTCAAAAAGCTGTATTAAATGCAGATTATAATTGCTCTATGGGGAACGTAGGTGCTGGAACTGGTGCAATTTCAGGATCACTAAAGGGAGGAGTTGGAACATCATCTTTACTTCAAAAATCTGTAACATCTGCTAATAATGGATTTACAGTTGGGGCATTAGCTGCTGTAAACTCATTTGGATCAGTAACTCTACCAGGAAGTCTTGATTTTTGGGCATGGCCATTTGAACGTAATGCAGAATTTGGTGGAAGAGGTATTCCAAAAAATACACTCACAAAAAGCAATAATTCCGAAAACCAAAAAATAAACGAATTCGAACTCGATTTCGATTTTGAAAGTCCTTTCTTTGAAATTAACCATTCTCAAAAAAAATTTTCTGAAAAAATTAATGTCCCCACAAATACCACTCTTTGCGTTGTCGCAACTGATGCTGCTCTCACCAAGTCTCAAGCCCATAGAATTGCAATAATGGCTCAAGACGGTTTTGCACGTGCCCTCAGGCCTGTCCACACACCTTTTGACGGAGATACTGTTTTTGTTTTGTCAACTGGAGCAATTCCACTTTCAAATACTCCACCAATTGATATTGCCAGATTAGGAATGATGGCTTCAGATTGTGTAAGCCGAGCAATAGCTCGAGGAGTCTTCGAAGCAAAATCTATAGGTAATATAAAAAGCTATAGTGATTATTTAGATAATAATTAAATTTGCATTTTAATAAAGATTTTGAAATGATACAGACTCTTTAAATTAATTGCTTCATACTGTAGAGGCTATTAAATAATTTTTTATGAGGAGTAAATTATGAAAATAATAAACAAAATGCACACAAAAATTTTGTTGATTTGCTGTTCAATATTAATTATTTCAGGAGCAGCATTTGCCAGTAAAAAACATTTAACCATGGGTATGGTTTTAGAGCCTCCACATCTTGACCCGACTGCTGGAGCTGCAGCTGCAATTGATGAAATTGTTTATGCCAATGTTTTTGAGGGCCTCACTAGAATAAATCAAAATGCTGAAGTACTTCCTGCATTAGCTGAATCATGGTCTATTTCGAGAAACGGACTAAAATATACTTTTAAACTCCAGAAAGGAGTTAAGTTCCATGACGGTTCAATATTTGATTCCAATGACGTAGTTTTTTCTTTGAATCGAGCAAGATCAGAAAAAAGTACTAATGCACAAAAATCTCTTTTCTCATCCATCAAAGAAGTTATGGCTCAAGGAACAAATACTGTTATTGTGACTCTAAAAAATCCTACAGGGAACTTCTTGTTTAACATGGGTTGGGGAGATGCCGTAATTGTCGACTCTTCCAGTGCTAATTCTAACAAAAGTAATCCTATTGGTACAGGACCCTTTACTTTCAAACGCTGGGTAAAAGGTGATCGAATTGAATTAGGGGAAAACAAAAGCTATTGGGGACAAAAGCCTGCACTTAAAACTGCAACATTTAAAATAATTCCTGATCCCGCTGCAGCAGTAGCTGCGTTGATGGCTGGTGATGCAGATGCATTTGCAAACTTTCCTGCTCCAGAAATGGCTTCTCAATTCCAAAGTGATTCTCGTTTTACTGTAAAAGTTGGAAGTACAGAGGGTGAGACCATACTTTCCACCAATAATAAACAAAAACCTTTCAACGATCTTAGAGTTCGTCAAGCAATAGCTCACGCTTTAAATTCTAAGGAAATAATTGATGGAGCAATGTTTGGTTTTGGAACTCCAATAGGATCCCATTTTGCTCCGCATCATGCCGCCTATATTAATCTTACAGGAACATACCCTCATAATATTAATAAAGCAAAAAAATTACTTACAGAAGCTGGATTGCCTGACGGCTTTAGTGCTACTCTAAAATTACCTCCACCCAGCTATGCTAGACGTGGTGGTGAAATAGTCGCTTCACAACTACGCAAAGTAGGTATTAAACTAGAGATTATTCCTGTAGAATGGGCACAATGGCTTGATCAGGTTTTTAAGAATAAAGACTTTGATTTGACAATTGTTTCTCATACAGAGCCAATGGATATTGGCATCTATACCCGACCAAAGTATTACTTCCAGTATCAAAATCCATCCTTTAACTCCATCATAGAAGAATTGAATGTAACTTCTAGCACAAAAAAACGCTACGCCCTGATGGGAGCAGCACAAGCAATTCTGTCAAAGGATGCCGTCAACGGTTTTCTATTCCAATTGGCTAAGTTAGGAATATGGAATAAAAACGTAATAGGACTTTGGGAAAACAGTCCTGTTCAGGCAAATGACTTAACTGGCGTAAGCTGGAAAAAATAATTTAAAGAACAACGTTAAAGAAAAACTTCTGAAACGCTGTTCCCATTAGTCAATGACAATTTTCTTAGTAAAAAGATTTTTTGTTTTTGTCATCACTCTGTTTGTGGCCTCACTCGTTATTTTTTTCCTACTTGAAATTTTACCTGGTGACCCCGCTTCAATTATACTTGGAATAGGAGCGCAAGATGATACATTAGCTGCTCTTAGATTAGAGATGGGACTTAATCTTCCAGCACCGGAACGTTACTATAGCTGGATTAAAGGAATATTATATGGAAATTTTGGCAAAAGTTATACGTATGACATTCCTGTTTATTCATTGATTATTGAGAGACTCTCACTAAGTATTCCTTTAGCCTTATTAGCCATTTCACTTTCCACTTTTTTAGCTATACCTTTAGGAGTTTTTGCTGCAGCAAATCACAAAAGGATTGCTGACACAAGTATTATGGGATTTTCCCAATTAGGGTTAGCAGTTCCTAACTTTTGGTTTGCAATTCTTTTAATATTATTTTTTTCAGTTAAACTAGGATGGTTTTCTGCAGGTGGTTTCGCTGGTTGGGAAACGGGATTTGGAGCTGGTCTTAAATCACTAACATTACCTGCAATATCCCTTGCTCTTCCTCAAGCAGCAATATTAGCTAGGGTTACTCGTTCTGCAGTTTTAGAAAATATGGATAAGGATTATATCCGCACAGCCCGTGCAAAAGGATTAAGTAAGAAAGCCGCACTTTGGAGACATGCAGTTAGGAATGCTTTAATTCCTGTAGTAACTATACTCGGATTACAACTTTCTTTTTTACTAGCGGGAACAATAATTATAGAAAACGTTTTTTACCTACCTGGATTGGGACGCTTGTTATTTCAATCTATCTCGCAAAGAGATCTAGTTGTTGTTAAAAATATTGTGATGCTACTAGCAGCAACAGTAGTTACAATAAATTTTTTAGTTGACATAATTTATGTGATTATAGATCCAAGATTAAGAGATAATAGCTAATGAACTATTCAATTTTAAAAAATTTATGGAAACAGAGCCTTAATAACAGAAGTTTTCTGCTAGGAATAGTTCTAAGTTTAATTATGATTTTAACTGGACTAATTTCGATTTTTTGGACTCCTTTTCCTGTTGAAATATTTGACATCTCTCACAAATTGGAAGGCCCATCTGCTAAGCATTGGCTAGGAACTGATCATTTTGGACGTGATATGACTTCAATGTTGATGGCCGGCGCTTGGAATTCAATGCTAGTTTCTTTATTTGCAATTAGCCTAGGAGCTGGAATTGGTATTCCATTAGGTGTTTTCGCTGCTGGTAAAAGTGGATGGGTTGAGGAATTAGTCATGCGCTTCAACGACTTTGC
Source organism: uncultured SAR324 cluster bacterium (assembly GCA_902590435.1). GTDB lineage: Bacteria > SAR324 > SAR324 > SAR324 > NAC60-12 > Arctic96AD-7. The sequence goes on from CACIWU010000027.1 coordinate 7,441, forward strand.
TTTTGCTTTTCCTGCTCTATTGACGGCAGTTATGATTTCGGCAATATACGGTCCTGGAATTATAAATTCAGTTATAGCAATAGGAATTTTTAATATACCAGTTTTTGCAAGAATTAGTCGTGGAAGTGCCTTAGTAATTTATAAGTTAGAATTCATTCTCGCTGCAAGAATTTCTGGAAAGAATGAGTTCCAGATAGCATTTGAACACATTTTACCTAATATTTTGAGTGTACTCATAATACAAAGTACAATACAATTCGCTTTGGGAATTCTAGCAGAAGCTGGACTCAGTTATCTGGGCCTTGGAACACAGCCACCACAACCTAGCTGGGGTAAAATGCTTAGTGAAGCACAAACAATGATGTTTATTGCGCCACAAATGGCTATCCTTCCTGGAATAGCGATAGTCTTGACTGTTCTAGGATTAAATCTATTGGGAGATGGTTTAAGAGATATTCTTGATCCTCGTTTAAGAGATAAAAACTGAAAAACATTAAATTATGGAATTAAAACTTATCTATCCAAATATTCCATTCTGGAGGGCAGAAATAAGCAGACTTGCATTATTTTTTGGAGGAATAGAGTTTGAAGATTTCCGACCATCTCGAGAAGAAATTACAAAAATGAAATCTAATGGAACACTTCCTTTCGGTCAGTTACCCGTTCTCCAAGTTGATGGGATAACGATTGCTCAAACAGGGGCAATCGCTCGTTTTTGTGGGAAACTTAGTGGATTATATCCGTCTGATAATCTATTTGATGCAGCAAAAGTTGATGAAGTTATTGATCTAGCTACAGACATAACTAATCAAATCAGACCTTCAATTAGAGAAAAAGACTCAAAATTAAGGTTTAAAATGCGTAAGGAATTATCAGAATCTATTTTGCCTCGTTGGCTAGGTTTTCTTGAAAAAATACTTGATGATAATGGAGATACTGGTTTTTTCGTAGGTGGGTCTATAACTATTGCTGATTTAGCTGCTTGGCGTTTATGCGGGTGGATATCAGGAGGAATCATTGAAGGCATACCAAAAAATATACTTACTACTTTCCCTAGACTAAATACTCATCAAAAAAAAATTAATGCATTACCGAAAATTATTGAATGGAATAATAAATTTAAAAAATAATTATTGCAAAAAATAATCTCAAAAAATTTAGGGATTAATTATGTTAGGCTGAATACTTAGTAGACAAAATTAGTACTGCATCCGCTACATCTTCAGCTAGATTGGTTATTGATCCTAGCTGTTTTAAAACACTCTTTAGTTGATACTTCCGAGATAATTCAAATTCTTCATTCTCAAAAACAGAATTCAGTAATTTATATTCAATTTTATCGACCATACTTTCTTGGCGGCCTACTTCTTCAACATGTTGCCTAACCGCTCTCAAATCTGAAAAAAGGGCATCTGTGCAATTTGCCAATGAGCGCACCGCTTCGTGTGTATGCTGAAGTAAATTTTTTAAAGGTAAATTAAAGTCGCTTGGTATCTCTGGTCTTTCGATAACAATTTCTCCTAATGAATGCTTAAAACTACTAGGAACCTTATCAAGTTTGGTCAAAAACCATAAAAGATCGTCTCGTGAATCTGGCATCAAAGATTCTCGAACTAACGACATTTGAATCCGACGACCCAGGTCATCTAATTCTTTTTCAATTTTATCAAGTTCTTCATTACCTTCATTTAATTCCTCAAATTTTCCATCGAGATAAGACTCATAGGCATATTTAAATATATTTCCCATATCTTCGAGATAACGCAAAAGGCGTTGAATTTTTTCTTCAATTACTGACTGTTTCTTAAAAAACATACTCAAAGGGTTCACATGCTTCTCCGTTGTAAAATTCTATAAATATATGCTAGTTTTTGTTTAATTTTTCTATCATTTAGCTTATTTTTTACTCCTCCTTTTATAAGCCAATCTGAGCTTTTTAAAACTAGTGCATCTCCAAGTTCCCAGCCATGATCAAAAGACTGACCTTCAAACTTTTTTAATGATTCAAACTGAGGTTTTGACAGACCGTTTTTTCTTATTGTTTCTAGATTTTCAGTCGTTACAATAAGTCTTTTTTGTAAAGAATAATTCACAACTATCTGCTTTTGTTCTCTACTTAAGTCGACTTTATCATTAATTGATCTAACAACTTCAGAAGAACTTTTGAAGACAGAGCCTTTCAATTCTTGTATTGAAGAGGTATCTATTCCTTCCTTTTGAAACTTTTCTATGACACCCTCAGAAATAAGATAGTTGAAATCTTGTTTTACTTCTTGTTGAAAAACATTTTGCATGAAATATAAACCTAGAAAACAAATTAAACATGATAATATTGGTGAGATCGCCCAACCTCTAACAATACCATACACCCGTGGCCAATGAATTTCTCTACCTCCTTGTAACATCCCAATACCAATAACCGCACCTACTACCGCTTGAGAACTAGAAACTGGAACGAGTGGAATTGTTGGAAGTGAGTGATTTGCTAAAAAACTCTCTAGTTGCTCTGATGCAAATAAGAAGAGAACAATAGAGTGAGACATAACCGCCACCCATGCTGCTAATGGGGTTAGTGTCATCAATTCAGTTCCAACTGTCATCATTACCTTTTTAGAATATGTAAATACTCCAACAGCTATTGCTATACCTCCCAATAAAAATAACTGCTGTGCAGAAGAAACTCTATAATCCCAACCAAAATTTAATTCGGAGAACGGCGCTACCGGGATGAATACTCCTACCACATTTGAAATATTGTTTGCTCCCAAACTATAAGCTCCAAAAGCTCCAGCTAAAATTAAAGCTAAACGTGTGTATCCATCAAAACGAATTAAACCAATCCCTATTCTTCTTACAATAATTTTAGTTAAAAAAAATAAAAGAGCTGCTATTAATGCAGACAATAAAGGGCAAATAATCCATGTAGAAAGAATTTGCATTAAGGAAGAAATATCGGTATAAGAATCACTAAACAGATTCCATCCAACTATGGAACCAATAATCGTTTGGCTTGTTGAAACTGGCAATCCTAATTTTGTCATCCAGTAAACAGTTATTCCGGCCGATAACGCTGCCATAAATGAACCTCCTATGGCGTTCACTGCACCGAGTTTGCCCAAAGTTTGAGAAGCACCTGCCCCACTTATAAATGCTCCCAGAACCACAAATATTCCACAAATAAGTGCTGCAGTAGTGAAACTGACCATCCGACTCCCAACTGCAGTACCAAAGACATTTGCCGCATCATTTGCTCCGAGTGACCAGCCAAGAAAAAGACCACTACTCAAAAAAATAATAATAGTTGGATCGAACAAAATAATACTCCTAAAACACTTTTTTTCTTTTATTTCAGTATCCTATTTGATCATAAGTCTAATTAATTAGCAAGATTTATAGCTTACTTGATATTGAAAATGAATCTATAATAAAGAACTCAAAATAAGCTTAATTAGTTCTTTAGAATCTTGAAAATTAATATATTTGATTAAAAAAAGGAGATTATATAATTGCTGCACAATTCATTTTAAAGCATCTTCAGAAGAGGGCTCTCTAGATAACATAAAATTTACTGATTTGAAGCTCATTACAATATTTTTATGCTGATTAATTGCCTCAATAAATGTTTTTACAATACCCCTATCAGGTTTTGAAAGAGAACGTTTCTTATCAATAACCGTTGCTCGGACAGAAAGTTCATCTCCAGGGCGAACCGGGATAAGCCAACGTAATTCGTCAATCCCTGGAGATCCAAGACTTGAAACACTAGAAAAATAATTATCCACTAGTAAACGCATAACAAAAGCACACGTCTGCCAACCGCTCGCAATAAGTCCATTGTATGGACCTTCCCTAGCAGAATCTCGGTCTATATGAAAAGGTTGAGGATCATATAGCTTAGCAAATTCAATAACTTCATCTTCTTTTACCTTTACCGATGCAAACAAAAAAACAGATCCCTTTTCATAATCTTCGAAAAACCATCCTTTTTGTGATAAAGGAAAATTTTCATTCACATTGATTATCTTTGATTTTTTTAATGCCACTATTGCTATTCTATAAATTAATATCTTACAAAATAAATTTACTAAAAGTAATTAGTAGATATCCTTAAAATAAAAATAATATTTACAATATCTAAAATTTCAGAATAATGTCCGCATTCCCAATCCTATCTCTATCTCAATTATACGGTCGTGCGAAAAATATATGGAAGAAATATCCAATCCCATTAGCCATACTAAAAATATAGGTTCCCCAGAAATCCAACTCCAACCCAAATGTAAAATATCAGAATTACCTTCTCCTGATCGAGAATTACCACTAAAAACTTTAGGCCATTTTATTTTCCTAATAGACAGAGAGGCTCCTTTCCAAGATGGCTTCCCCCACTGGTCGTGAACTCCTAATTCTAACCCGTAACCATCTTCACCCAAAAAAACATCCCCAACTCTACTTTTCCATCCAAAAGTTTTTTTTGGAATACTTAAAGCTAACAAATGTAAATATCTTCCAGGCTCATTTTGTTCATCATAAAGATGAATTGAAACTCCTAACCCTCCAGTGCTGTAATTACTTCCTCTACTTCCAACAGTGTGATAAACTTGTATTTCTGGGAGTATTGGGAAAGATGCACTATAAAGTTGATTACTTAATGAAAGTAGAATTATCAATAAAAATAATCTTTTTGGATATAACATTAAATAATTTGTTATAATATAAATTTAATATAATGAAATTCTGGATTTATGTTTACTAAAATAGTAAATACATAATCAGAAATTATTAGAACAAACATACAACAAAATGCCATTCTATTCAAGTACACGAGGTAAAGTTAAAAACCTTATTTTTGAAGACACTGTTATGATGGGATTGGCAGATGACGGCGGTTTATTAGTTCCTAATGAATTGCCTCAAGTATCAAAAAAACTAAAAAAATGGAGATCTTTAGGATACAAAGAATTAAGTTTGGAAATAATGAATCTCTTTACTAGCGAAAGTATACCCAAAGAAGATCTAAAAAATCTGATTCAAAGAAGCTATAAACATTTTCGTCACCCAAATATCACACCAACAAAATTAGTTGATCAAATACATATCTTAGAATTATTTCATGGTCCAACTTTTGCCTTCAAAGATGTGGCATTGCAGTTTTTGGGAAATCTTTTTGAATACTTTTTGATTAAGCGTCAACATCCTCTTAGAATTCTTGGAGCAACTTCTGGAGATACTGGAAGCGCTGCAATAAATGGGTTAAACGGGAAAAAAGGAGTTGAGGTTTTCATGCTTTTCCCAAAAGGACGTGTAAGTCCCATTCAAGAAAGACAAATGACTACTGTTCTTGATGCAAATATTCACAATTTTGCTATTGAAGGCAGTTTTGACGATGCACAGTCTATAGTTAAAAAAATTTTCAATGACCAAGAATTTAAAAAAAAATATTATTTGGCTTCTGTAAATTCTATTAACTGGGCAAGGATACTAGCACAAATTGTTTATTACTTTTTCGCATGGTTTCAGATAACAAGAAGTGAGTCTGAATTAGTTAATTTTGTAGTTCCAACAGGAAATTTTGGTAATGTCCTTGCTGGATATTATGCTAAACGCATGGGGTTACCTATAGACAAATTAGTAATAGGAACAAATGAAAATGATATTTTGCATCGTTTTTTTATTGATGGGGTTTATCATAGAACCGAATTAAAGAAAACTTTAAGCCCATCAATGGATATTCAGGTATCTAGTAATTTTGAAAGATATCTTTTTAATCTCGCTGAGCACTCTTCTGAAAAGCTAAAATTTTGGATGAATACTTTTGAAAATTCTGGACAATTTAAAATTGAACATGATCTTCTAAAACTTGCCCAAGAAGACTTCATGTCTGCAAATACAAATGACGATGAAGTAATTTCGACCATTAGAAAATATTTTAAGGAGTCCAAATATATATTGGATCCACATACAGCAGTAGGAGTATGTACAGCTGAGAAAGCTAAATTGAATTCACCAACAATATGTTTAGCATGTGCTCATCCAGCCAAATTTAATAATACAATAGAGAAAGCATTAGGATTTACACCAATACTTCCTAATCAATTAGCTTATTTACAAAATTTGCAAACAAAATTTGAAACCGTTTCTTGTAATGAAGAAAAAGTTAAAAATTTAATATTAAAGAACTTAACATTAGGATCTAAATAAACTAAAGATCAAAAATTGAATCCTGAAACTACAAAAACCAAATTTAATAATATTCATCCTAGTTACGATAAATTTAAGAAAAATCGCCTTGCATGGACTAAATCTTTTAGACATGGTATTGAATATTTCTTATTTCGTTTTGGTCTGTTTTTAGGAGAAAAATTATCTATTTCTATATTACAAAAATTTGGTCGTAGATTGGGCAAAATTGCTTATCTATTTCTAAAGAAAGATAGAGGAATAATTGAAAGTCAGCTAGAATTGATTTATCCAGATTTGGACAGAGATCAGATAATTTCTTGGACAAAGGAATGTTTTGAGCATTTTGGACAATTGCTATTTGAGTTTTTATGTTTACCAAAAATTTTAAATTATGAAGCTAATTTTCTTAAAATCGAAAACGAAGACGTATTAAAAAAAGCTATTCAAGCAAAAAAAGGAGTTATTCTTTTAGCAATGCATTCGGGAAATTGGGAATTAATTTCTGCTTATGCTAAACGATCTGGGATTAAAATGAATGCTACAACTGCTAATTTCCCTGATAACCGAATAAACACGCTAATTGAAAAACAACGTGAACATAAAAATATGGAAATTCTTCGTCGTGGTACGCCAAAAGCAACTAAAAGAATAATACAATGCCTCAAAAATAAAGAAGTCTTAATTCTGGCTATAGACCAAGATACAAACGTATTAAGTACATGGGTCCCATTTTTTGGAATACCAGCAAAGACTCCAATTGGAGCAGCATCATTTGCTTTAAAAACAGGAGCAACTGTAGTTAGCTATAACACAATTAGACTAGATGACGGAACTTTCAAAATGCGATTCGAAAGTCTTGGAAATTTTCTGCGGGGAAACCAAACATTCGAGCAAGACTTATTCACGACATTAAGAATAATGAATCAACATATAGAAACTCGAATACGTGATAACCCTTCTCAATGGGCCTGGTTCCATCGGCGTTGGCGACATCGCCCTTCTGTAAATGATTTAAAAAAAATGAATGAATTAGAGAAAAATTACAAACAAAAATACTTAAATTAAAAAAAGTAATATATATTCTGTTATAAAATCAAAAACTACATAAATAAGAAATTTGATAATGTCAATTGTTGTTTCAAATAAACAAAAGATTCATTATGAACTTGCCGGAGATAAAGGTCCATGGATGCTTTTACACGCTCCACACATGATACCAATTAGTGCTTGGAAAGATGGAGGATATGTAGAGAAACTCGAAAAAGATTTCAGAATAGTAATGATCGAACCACTAGGACAAGGGTTAAGTGATTCTCCCAAAGATCCTTCTCATTATACAATTTCCTCCCGAATAAGGCATGTTTTAGATGTTTTGCGAGAAATACAAGCTGATTATACATTTTTCTTTGGCATAGGACTTGGGGCACAAGTAGGTTTTCAAATGTCTAAGGAATTTCCTAGACGTATTCGTGCTCTAATTTCTATAGGATCACAGCCCTATCAGGAACTCGAAGAAACTAAACATCTTAAAGAAAAAATTGATCAATTAAACTCAGGTAACGTAGAAGAATATCTTCAAAAATGGTATTCAAAAGACAATTTATCCAAGGACCAAGAAAAAATTATTTTGCAAGGAGATATCAAAGCTTATGCATTAGGTTTAGAAGCATCAATAAACTGGGAGGGGTTAGGTGACGATTTAAAATCACTCGGGACAGCGACATTACTTTTCACCTATAAATCAGAATCTCGTTTTTTATCTGTAAGAGACGCTGGGAAACGGTTACGTAATGGTCGGTATATTATACTTCCAAAAGTATTGCAAAAATATGGACTTTGGAAACCTGAATTAATTATGGAGCCATTATTAGAATTTACTCGCAGGGATCGTTCAAATTGAAAAATCTCAACAAATAATGAAATTATTATACTTTATTTTTTTTACAATATTTATTCAATTTCATTCCCTTTTTTTTTATTCAACCTCTAAAGCAAAATCCGGCCCCGCCTTAGCAGTACTTTCTCGAATTAGCGGAGAAATAAAAGCTGGCCCAAAAAATAAATTATCTAATGGTTTCAACGGAAAAATGCTTTGGAGAAAAAATTATGTTAAAACAGAAAAAAATTCTTCCACCACAATTTTTTTTAGAGATGGTTCTGAAGTACGATTGTTTGGAGAATCAAATTTAAAAATAGGAGTAAAAAAATCTCAATCAAAAAGATGGGTTAGATACCGAATCCTGTTAATAAATGGCAGCTTTTGGGGTAATTTTGCAAGGCATAAAAATCCCGTTGAAATTAGTGGTAAGGGACTTCGTATGCTCGTTTCAAACGCTTCAATAAGATTTACCAAAGAAGATAATAGGTACAATATTGCTGCTAATTCAGGAATTGTAAAAGTTTTTAATAATATCTCTTCTGTAAAATTGTTTTCAGGAAAACGTCTTTATAATGTACAAAATAAAGATTTTTTGCCTCAAAAAATTAGTTCAATTCCTAACCAATTAAAACTTTGGATTGAACCCAAAAATCCTTTTTTACCAAAAGAAAAATCATTAGTACTTAACCTTTTTCTTCAAGTTGTAAGATCTGGTACAGAAATCAAAATAAATCGTCCTGGACCAATATATTTAAGAAGTAACTACTATAATCTGATTATACCCAACTCAATGAGGCTTAATACAGAAGGTAACGCAAAAATTAGTATAGAAGTTAAGCCGCCACATCCAAATGACAGAACTTTTGAGGGTTCAGTTATTTTTCAAACATTAATGGACAAAAATAGTTATGATGATGTCAGTGATGGTTCTTTAAAAGTGAAATTTCGATTACCAGAATTTAATTAAAATATAATTTTTTACAAATTTATCTACAAATTTTATCCCTTAAAAATACTAAATATTAAGATATGCAAATGATTGAAACAATAATATATTTTGTCATTGGAATAATTATTGGAGTAGGATTGGACTGGCTGATTCAGAGATGGATTAGATCTTTTATATTTAAATTAACCGTGAAAGATATTAATGAATACCCTGAATTAAATGAGTATAAAACAATAAATTTATCAAATTGGGTATTCAGATTTGGTTTTTATTTGTTGATAGGCTTTCTTGCAGTTTGGACACAATTAAATCCAAATTTTTTTAATGATATATTATTTATTACAGCACTAACTGTAATAGCTCAAATCGACTTAAAAACTATGTATATAGAAGGCCAAATAATTGCTTATGCAATAATTTTGAGATTAGTATGGATTACATATTTTGAACCTCAAATAATGTTTACTTATTTGGGTGGAATGTTTTTTGGAGCAGGATTATTATATTTTGTAAGTTTTTTTTATCAAATTTTCCGCAATCGTCAAGGTCTAGGCGATGGAGATGCTGCAGTACTTGGATTAATTGGATTGTGGTTAGGATGGGAGAATTTGTGGATTGTCATAATGATTGCTTCTTTAAGCGGAATTATAATAAGTGGTTTTAATTTGTTAATTAAAAAACAAAAACATCAAAATATATCAAGTTTACTAAAAACAAAAATCCCATTTGCCCCTTTTCTTTGTTTTGGAGGATTGCTAGTATATATTGTTAGAAAGACTTATTATTTTTAATTTATCCTATTAGATCAAATATTAAAGATACTAATTTTTAAGAATCTCTTCACGAATTAATTCACGTAACTTTGGAAGATATAAATCCCATAGTTTTTTTCCTAGGTCTGTAAAATTGAATCCTCTTCCTAAACAAATTCGACAAGATTTACTCAAATTAGTCTGAATCCCTCCCCATTCTTGAAGTCCCGCTTCAAATCCACTCCCTTGACAATTTTCACAGGTTTTTTTTAAATCTGAAATTAACATTTGCTTTATCATATATTTCTAATATTATAAGTATATTACATAAAAGGCATAAACTGTGCCTTGTTTTAAAAAATTTTCTTTTCAAACTAATAGTAATTTTTCAAGATATTGGTACAAAAAAGTTAGAAAAAAAATATTTTTCTCATTAACTAACGATTAATGCATTTATCAACGAACGGAGTATCATAAATTTTCTAACCTTATGAGAAACTATGGAAAAGATAAGATTCTTTGATACAACTCTTCGAGATGGAGAGCAATCTCCAGGATGTTCAATGTCAGCTGATGAAAAATTATCTCTTGCTAAACAACTTGAACGCTTAGGAGTAGATACAATTGAGGCTGGATTTGCCGCGTCATCGCCTGGAGATTTTGAAAGTGTGAGAGAAATATCTCAAAAGATTCATGGTTCTAGAGTAGTATCCTTATGTAGAGCTTCAAAAAACGATATCGATTCTGCAATTAATGCACTTAGTGAAGCAAATAATTGGGGTATCCATACGTTCATTTCTACAAGTGAATTACACATGAAGCACAAGTTACAGATGGAGCCAAAAGACGTAAAATCAATGGCTGTAACAGCTGTTGAAAGAGCAAAAAAAGCTACAGAAAGTGTTGAATTCAGTCCTGAAGATGCCACAAGAAGTGATCCAAAATTTCTTGTGGAAATATTATCTGAAACAGTTCGTGCAGGAGCAACGATTTTAAACATACCTGATACTGTTGGTTATACCACTCCTGAAGAAATGTTTGAATTAATTTTACGTCTACGAAATGAAGTTTATAATGCTGACAAAGTCACTTTTTCTGTACACTGTCATAATGATCTAGGTTTGGCAGTTGCAAATTCTCTAGCTGCTATTAAAGCTGGTGCTAGACAAATCGAATGCACTATCAACGGTATAGGTGAGCGTGCAGGCAATGCCTCACTAGAAGAATTAGTAATGGCGCTAAAAACTCGACAAGAATATTATGGTTTTGAAAGTGATATCGATACTGAACAACTATTTCCATCCAGCAAACTTCTCTCCCAAATTACAGGAGTTGACGTACAACCAAATAAGGCAGTTGTTGGTGCAAATGCATTTGCCCACGAAGCTGGTATTCATCAGCACGGTGTTCTTAAAAATGCATTAACTTATGAAATTATGACACCACAGTCTGTTGGAATTAAATCTAGCAATTTAGTAATGGGGAAACATTCGGGACGTTTTGCACTAGGTGAGAGAATTAAAGATATGGGTTTTGACCTTAACGACATTGACCTTAACAATATATTTGTGGAATTTAAAAAGTTGGCTGACCTAAAAAAACAAGTTTTTGATGAGGACATCGAAGCTTTAGTAACCCATGGAGTTGGAAAACAGAAAGACAAATATATTCTTGAAGATCTCATTGTAACATCGGGAACCGCTGCAATACCAACTGCAACTATTGTAATGAAAATCGATGGTAAGATATTCAAAAAAGCAAGTTTTGGAGATGGCCCTGTTGATGCGGCTCTAAACACTATTAAAAAAATCACTGGTATTCAATGCAAACTGACATCTTACGTTGTAAAAGCAATTACTGGAGGAACAGATGCTCAAGGTGAAGTCAGTGTTGGTGTGGAAAAAGACGGTATGCGAATTACAGGCCGAGGTGCACACACAGATATTGTTGTAGCAAGTGCACTTGCTTTTTTAAATGCACTAAATAGAATTGTAATTAGGAGTAAAGGCCTTAGTCCTGCTACTCCTGTAAAAAAATCTGCACTTGGTGGAGTTTAATTGATTAAATAGTGAGTAGTATTGTTTGTTAAATGACATTACAGCTTACAAGAATTTCCTAATTCTAACTTCCATCTTACAAAAAATCCCCTCATGTCTA
>CACIWU010000028.1 GCA_902590435.1 uncultured SAR324 cluster bacterium
AAAAATATATTACTAAGTAGAATAAATTAGATAACAGGAATTAATAAAGGGATGCATGACTCAAGTAAGAGTTTTTGAACTGGCAAAAGAATTAAATATGCCTGCAAAACAACTTCTAACAAAGATACGTAAAGCTGGTATCCCTGTAACTGGAAATTTCTCTGAATTATCAATTGATCAAGCTGAGGTTGTTAGAAAGTTAGCTAAAAGTGATAAAGATATTTTCTTACCAAAATCAAAAAATAAAAAAAGCATAAAAAATAAAAATGAATCTAAAAAAAATAATTTAGATGTAGAAATAATCAAAAAGCAAAAAAATGAGAAAGACGCTGGGATAGTTACAATATCAACTAAAACTCAACTAGGGATAAATGAGTCGGATGAACAACCTAAAAGAAGGGTTCGTCGAAAAAGAGAAAAAACAGATTCAATAATATCGAATAATTTAGATATACAAAGCGAAGACAAAATACTATCTTCTAAATACAAAAAAGTGACTATAAAAGAGAGTCAAAATAAAAAAAAGGAAGAACGCGGAATTAGTACATCGCGAGAATTTTTTGCTAGAAAGAACATAAATGCAACAAAATTAGATAAAAATGAAGTTCATGAAATAGAAAAAGAAGAATCTTTTAAAGAATTAACATCCCCAAAATCATCTAAGAAAAAAGATCGTTTTGCAAGTACAATCAAACCATTTTCAATTGAAAATTTAGAAGATCCTTCCATCTCTGATATTGAAGATAATGATTTCACTGAAAGAAAATCTAAGAAAAAGAAAGTTGTATTCAAAAGATCAACATCTTCTGAAGATGAGATAGAAGAAAATAATAAAAATTTAAATCAATTTTATACAGAAAAAAAACAAAGGAGTGGAATTGATCAAAGAGATTATAAATTTAGAGAAAGGAAAGTACGCCATCGAAAAAAATTAGGGTCACAAAAACTAAATCAGAACGGTTTGCCTAAAAAAAATATTAATAAAGAAGAATCATCCAAACATGTTTTTAATCCTCGAAAAAAAAATATTCGTATTGGGAATCAAATTTCAGTTGGAGAACTAGCAAGTTTAATAGGTATTAAAGTTCCTGAAATATTAAAAAAACTAATGTCATTAGGAACAATGGCAACTATAAACCAAACAATTTCTGGAGAAACAGCTGAACTGATAGCAGCGGACTTTGATATAACTGTTGAAGTGGAAACTTTTGAATTATCTGACCTTCTTAAAGAAAAATTGCCAGATGAAGCTGATTTAGAAATTCGTGCACCAATTGTCACAATAATGGGACATGTAGATCATGGTAAAACTTCACTTCTTGATAAAATAAGAGAATCTAGAATAGCGACTGGTGAAGCTGGAGGCATTACACAACATATTGGAGCATATCATCTTAAGGCAGGTGGTAATAGAGTAACTTTCTTAGATACACCTGGACACGAAGCTTTTACATCAATGAGAGCAAGAGGAGCAAATATTACTGACATAGTAGTACTTGTAGTCGCATCTGACGACAAAGTTCAACCTCAAACTATTGAAGCAATACAGCATGCTAGAGCAGCAGATGTACCAATTATTGTAGCAATGAATAAAATTGACCGTCCAGAATCTGATCCTATTAAAGTTCAACAGGAGTTACTAACACATGAGCTTATTCCTGAGAATTTGGGTGGAAGTACAATTTATGTTAACGTTTCAGCAAAAACTGGTGAGGGAATCAAAGAACTCCTAGAAATGATACATTTACAGTCAGAAATATTAGAATTAAAATCAACTCCTATCGGACTAGCTAGAGGTACAATTATCGAATCACGTGTACGAAAAGGTCAAGGATCTGTAGGAACTGTTCTAGTAGATCGGGGTACTCTCAAAATTGGAGATTATTTTGTTATAGGCGGGATTCATGGAAAAATTAGAACGATGTTTGACGAAATGGGTAATAATTTAAAAGAAGCTGGACCATCAATACCCGTAGAGATATCCGGACTGAGTAGTGTTCCGGAAGTTGGAGAAATTTTCGTAGTTCTAGAAGATGAAAAGAAAGCTAGATTAATAGCAGAAGAGCGAGGGCACAAATTGAGAGCCGAAAATATTGATATAGATCAAAAGACTAGTCTTGACAATCTTTTCAACAAAATTGAAGAAGGACAATCAAATGAACTTCGGCTGATATTAAAAGGGGACGTACAAGGTTCAGTTGAAGCTCTAAAATCATCCCTTGAGCAGTTAGGTGATGAAAGAATTTCTCCACGATTTCTTCTTTGTTCAGTAGGTAATGTCAATGAAACTGATATTTCTTTAGCCTCTGCATCTGATGCAATTATTGTAGGTTTCAATGTTCAAATGGATGCAAAAGCCAGAGAAGCTAAGTTAAATGAAGGAGTTGATGTAAGACTTTATGATATAATATATAACGCTTTAGATGATGTAAAAGCTGCTATGGAAGGACTTTTAGAACCAGATATTAGAGAAGAAATTATTGGACATCTAGAAGTCAAACAAGTTTTTTCATCTGGGAAAAATGGTGTCGTTGTTGGCGGTCTTGTTACAGATGGTAAACTCTCAAGAAATGCTTTGATACGGGTAATACGGGATAAAGAAAATGTATACGAAGGCTCAATAATCTCACTTAAGCGTTTTAAAGACGATGTACAAGAAGTTCTTCATAATTTTGAGTGTGGTATGATTTTGGATTTTGTGGATATTAAAGACGGAGATGTTGTTGAAGCATACAAACAAATTGAAGAAAATCCGAAACTGTAATTATTTTGATGAAAAAAATAAAAAAAAAGAATTTCAACAATTTGATTCAAAGAAGACTATCCGAGGTTCTTATTTTAGAATGCAAGGATCCTAGATTCAATAGAGTGACTATAAGTAGGGTAGAAGCAGAACCAAATTTATCTTCTGCCAAAGTACATGTCTCCATATTCCCATCTGAGCAGCAAGATGAACTTATTAAATCTTTAAATCAGGCATCAGGTTTTTTTAGTAGACAAATAGGCAAAATTTTAAAAACTCGAAATACACCTCAATTATCATTTGTATACGATACTGGTTATGACCATAGCGATGAAATTGAAACATTACTAAGGAAAGTTCTTCCAAAAAATCCTAGACCTACAAAAGGAATGCAACAATAATTAAGATCTGAAATAAGTTGATTCCTAAATAAAATTATAATAATAAAGGTTTTTTGAAAATCATAAGTATTGACAAACCAAAAGGATGGACTTCATTTGATGTTGTATTTTTTTTAAAGAAATATTTTCAAGAAAAAAAAATAGGTCACCTGGGCACTCTAGACCCTATTGCAACAGGAGTTTTGCCCATATTTATAGGGAAAGCAACCAGACTAATTCCTTTTTTTAATAATGTTGATAAAACTTATCGAGCAGTTTGCAAGTTAGGTGTATGCACCGATACATATGATGCAAATGGAAAAATCACAAAAACTAATCGTTCAACTAGACTTGATCATGAAAAAATAACTAATTCATTTTACTCTTTTTTGGGTGAAAAAAAACAAAATATACCCCCATTTTCAGCTGCAAAAATAAATGGTGTTCCTTTCTACAAACTTGCAAGGAAAGGGATTAAAGTCCCTAATAAAACTCGTTCTGTATTTTTTCACGAATTAAAAATTGAAAAAATAGAACTACCCTATATTAAATTCATTGTCAGATGCTCTAAAGGCACTTATATTCGTTCATTGGCTAATGATTTAGGGATTTTACTTAAAGTTGGTGCACACCTTACATCACTTGAACGACTTTCATGTGGAATTTTTTTTAATACAAAAAATTCTATCTCAATAAATAACCTTAAAAATATTGATAATTATAGCAAAATACCTTGGATTTCTCCTTCTACCCTTCTTGAACACATACACACGCTCTACGCTAATGAAGAAATACAATCTTATATAAAATTTGGTCGTCGAATAGAACTATCACGAACAAATAATTATTCAGATTTGAAAAAATTAAAAACAGATAATGTTATAAAACAAAAAATTAATCTAGTACAAACAAAAGTTTTAGATAATAATCAAAATTTGATTGCCATCGGACACTTAATATGGGAGAATAAACTTTGTTATTTTCAACCATCTAAAGTGTTCATATAGAAAGAAAATTGTTTTTTTAAATGTTAACAAAAAAAAGGAAAGTCGAAATC
Source organism: uncultured SAR324 cluster bacterium (assembly GCA_902590435.1). Lineage (GTDB taxonomy): Bacteria > SAR324 > SAR324 > SAR324 > NAC60-12 > Arctic96AD-7. The sequence continues at coordinate 4,181 of CACIWU010000028.1, forward strand.
ATTAATAAATTCGGGAAAAATAAGTCCGATACTGGTTCTACGGAAGTGCAAATTGCACTTTTAACTGAACGTATAAATTCTTTGACAGATCATCTTCGTAATCAACCAAAAGATTTCAGCTCCCGTAGAGGATTGTTGAGACTTGTGGGACAAAGACGTAATTTTATGAATTACCTGAAAAAAAGAAATTTAGACAGTTACGGGACTCTATCAAAGCAACTTCAGATTAGAGTTAAGTAGCTCAAAATATAATTTAACATAGGACTTTTCTACTTGTTTTGGTCTTCTGCATGGATTCGTTGATATCTTGAATAGTACCACTCCAATTCCCCCGTGTCTTGTGACAATAAATCTGCTAATTTCTTTCCATTCTCACATTAGTTAAATGTGGATGAGTTAAAATGGTAATTTTTAAGGTGGAATGGGAATACACACATAAAAAAAATAATTTGTTTTTGCAAGTAAATTTGAAGAATTAGCATGATACTTTTTAAAGAATACGAAATGTGAATTTGTATATAAGTTTAACTTTAATTCTTTTTCGTTAGAACTACGATAATTAGGAGAATAATGAAAATTGTTGAAAGAAAATTTGGACCAGCTAAAATAAAACTGGAAACTGGAAGAATGGCAAAACAGGCTAATGGATCTGTACTAGTAACATACGGAGACACAGTAGTACTTGTAGCCGCTACAGCGGAAAAGGGATCCGGGGAAGGCGCTGATTTTTTCCCACTTTCAGTACATTATGTTGAAAAATCTTATGCAGCTGGAAGAATACCAGGTGGATTCCTTAAACGTGAAGCACGTCTGTCTGATAATGAAACATTGATTTCTAGAATTATTGATAGGCCATTAAGACCTGCTTTTGAAGATAATTATTTAGCAGAAACTGTTATTACAGCAACTGTACTTAGTCACGATTTAATTCATCCTTCTGACGTGGCTGCAATGAACGGAGCCTCAGCTGCTCTGGCAATTTCAGATATACCTTTTCATAACCCACTTGGAGGAGTAAGAGTGGGAAGAATTGATGGAGAGTTATTAATTAACCCTAGTCATGAAGACATTGAAAAGTGTGAATTAAATATTTTTATGGCCGCATCAAAGGATGCAATTTTAATGGTAGAGGGAGAGGCAAATGGAGTTAGTGAAAAAGAAATGCTTGATGCTCTTTGGTATGGACAGGAGTCAGTGATTCCCATAATTGAAATGCAAGAAGATTTAATGAAAAGCGTTGGAAAGAAGAAACGAGTTATTGAAGCTCCAATAGTTGATTCAAAGATTAAAAATAAATTAGATAAAATAGCACCTCAACGTTTAAGAGAAGCTCTGAGTATTAAAGATAAAATAAAGCGTTATGAAAGTTTAGACTTGTTACATAATGAATTAAGTAAAGAAATTCTGGGAGATACTGCAGATACAGAATCTGAAAAAGAAGTTAGTCAAATCTTTGAGAATATAAAAAAGATAGAAATGCGATCAAGTTTAATTAAAAACAAAATTAGAATTGATGGTAGGAAACCGGATGAAATTAGACCAATTACTTGCGAAACTAAAGTTTTACCTCGAACACATGGTTCTGCTTTGTTCACTAGAGGAGAAACTCAAGCCCTTGCAGTTACAACATTAGGCGCTCGTGAAGATGAAAAAATGATTGATTCCTTAGATGGAGTTTCTTTCAAAAGATTTATGCTTCATTATAATTTTCCTAGTTTTAGTGTTGGTGAAGCTAGAGCTCCTAGACCTCCAGGAAGAAGAGAAATTGGTCATGGAACTCTTGCTGAAAGAGGTCTTAGTCCAGTCATTCCATCTAAGTTAGATTTTCCTTATACAATTCGATTGGTTTCTGAAATTTTAGAATCAAATGGTTCATCATCAATGGCATCTGTATGTGCAGGTTCTCTGGCTATGATGGATGCTGGTGTGCCTTTAAAAGATGCTACCGCCGGTATTGCTATGGGATTAATAAGCGATGGCAAAAATAATGTTATTCTTTCTGACATATTAGGAGATGAAGATCACCTTGGTGATATGGATTTTAAAGTAGTTGGTACAAAAGATGGAATTACAGCTTTACAAATGGATATAAAAATTAAAGGATTAGAAAGAAAATTAATCGAAAAATCACTTATACAGGCCAGAGAAGGTCGTTTACATATCTTAGAGAAGATGAATGATACATTGAAAGAATCAAGAGGAGGTCTTTCAACTTACGCACCCCGGTATATAACTCATAAAATTGCACAAGATAAAATCGGTGCTGTTATTGGACCAGGAGGTAAAATGATAAAGAGTATTATTGAAAAAACAGGAGTTAAAATTAATATTGATGATGACGGGATTGTTTCAATAATGTCAAGGAATCATGAGGCAGTCGATGAAGCTCTTGAAATAGTTCAAAATCTTACTAGAACAATTGAAATCGGAGAAGTTTATACAGGACCTGTCAAGAAAATAATGGAATTTGGAGCATTTGTAGAAGTTTTTCCTGGTACAGAAGGACTAGTACATATTTCAAATATGGCTGAAGGAAGAGTAGAAAAAGTTACAGATATTTGCAAAGAAGGAGATATAATTACTGTAAAAGCGACTGGAGTAGATCGAAGAGGTAAAATACAACTTAGTATTAAAGACGTCTAGAAATTATTCATTAAATTAACTTACATAATTTTTGATATTCCAGCTAATTATATTAAATATTATAAGTCTTACAACAGAATAATTTAGCAAAATAAAGTAATATTGTAATCCTTTAACTAAATTAAATAAGTTAAGATTGGCTTGATATCCGGTTTTATAAAATAAGTTTTTTGCTTATTTAAAACAAGTAAGTTTAAATTGACTTTGTCCAAGATTTGGTAAAAGCGTATTTTTTAACCTTTTCACCTACCAATACTAACAAAGCATGCATCTTGTAATCACTGATTCAGGGCTTGGCGGTCTTTCTGTTTGCGCCAAATTGATGAATCTTTTAGAAGAAGCTGTTTCCTTAAAGAAAAATTCACTCAATGAAAACTTAAAAGTCACTTACATTAATGCCACACCTTCGAATGAACTTGGATATAATAATATGTCCGGACGAAATGAACAAATTTCGACTTTCAAAAAAATTATTCTAAATATAGAAAAATATTATTCACCAGATCTAATATTTGTAGCTTGTGGCACATTGTCAGGACTTTTGAATGAATTACAACTCTATAAAGATTTATCAGATAAAATTAAAGGGATTATACCAATAGGCACCAAATTAATACTTGAAAAACTTAATGAAAATAGCAGAACAAAAACTATAATTTTCGGCACACCCACTACAATTATAGCAAAATATTTTGAGGATCAACTATTAAAAAATAAAATTACTAATAACAGAATAATCACTCAAGCATGTCCAGAGTTGGCAACCAAAATTTCAAATGATTATAAAGGAGATAATGTATCAAGACTTATTCATAAATTTGTAAAAAAATCCTTAAATAATATACAAAACAATGAAACACCACTGATAATATTCCTAGGATGCACACACTACGGTTACAGGGAAATATTTTTTCACAATTCATTTATCCGTGAGCAATACAAAAATTTCAACATTATAAATCCAAATTTTGATTCTGCATTATTTTTAAGAGATTTCGTATTACTTAAAAAAAAAGAAGTAATTTTTGGTCAAAATGAAGTTTATTTAAAATTTGTATCACCTTATCCTATACCTTTACAAGAAGAAAAGACACTAACTAAACTAATTAATACTGTTTCAATTAAAACATCTTTGGCATTACAAAATGCTATTATTTCCCCTGAAATTATTGAAGGTTGACCTATGACTGCAAAAAATAATGCAGGATTTGATTTTTTCGACTCTTTAATGGGTTCTCTGCAGATAAACTCTAAAATTGATTCACATATTTGGTTAACACATATAAATTTATGTAATTCGAAGGAAAATGAAATTCCTGATAGTGGTCAAATTGCTGATTATATTTTTTCAAAAAATAAATTTTCTAAAACTAAATTTTTCCTAATTTTGATAGATAGAAAAATAATTGAAAAATGGACTGATAAAGATGATTTTGTCTTTTACCAAGAATTAATTGAATTAAAAATTAAAGATGTGAAAAAAATTAAAAATATTCATGAATATAAAAAAAGAGGATGTGTTTGGAAGAAGTATATAGATCGAACTACTTTAATTAAAATTATTAATAGCAGTTCTTTAACCCCAATTGAATCTGTTGCAAAAAATAGAAATGTTTCAATTATTCAACCCAATAAACCTTTTCAATTAGAAGCTTTAAAGATTCCAAAACCATGGGGTTACGAGTCATGGTACACGGGGATTGAAAAACGAGGAGTGGTAAAAGTATTAGACAAACATGGTAAAACAGAACTACCTTATTCACTAAACATTTTTAAAAAACAAATCTTAGGTGATTATACGGAAGACATAATTTTATTAAAAAAACTAATCCCTCGCGCTGAAGATGTAATTGGAGATTTATATTATGAAATGCATGAGAAAAAATGGGAAGTTTATGTAGTCACAGAGATTGACAAATCTGCTTGGCCTAAAGGGATAGCTGTAATTAAGGCTGGACTTAATCCAAAGAAAATATCTGAATATAAGAAAAAATTCGGTAATGATTGGAAAATCAACCTAATCAATACTTTCAAGAAAACAACAAATGAATATGAAAAAATTAGACTTAAAATTGACAATTGTAACGAAGTTATATCTAGTAACTTACTTTCTAAAGAATCTGAATTAAGAGAAAAAACAGCTAGTTTTGTAGGAGACTGTTACGTAAAAAATGGAGACATAGTTAGTTTCCCTCCGTATCTAATACATTCTTTACAGCATGGGATAAAAGTAATAGAATTTCAAACACCTCACTACGAGCGTCTCATTGTAATGTTTGGTCAAAAAGTAATAACTCAAGATATGTGGGACACAAATGAAGCCTTAGAAAAAATTATACCAAATGAATATAAACCTCCACAACTTAAAATATTGCACAAATCAGCAGGTATTTTGTTAGAACGTATTGTTGATTTTCCTCATTTCACAGCAGACAGATTAATTTTAGAAACTGAAATGATATGGGAAGAACAATTAATAAATAAATATCAAATTTTGATTGTAATTTCAGGTGAAGCAACCATTGTGAATGAATTAGAAGAATCTATTTCTATCAATCTTGAAGAAGCATTATTCTTACCAATCAGCATGGGTAAATATCACCTTAAAAATACTGGTGATAAACCGCTAATTTGTTTGATGGCAAAACCAAAATGAAATATGATTGTTGAAATAGCCTTGAATCTGCCGTTGAGAAAAACATTTGATTATATTTGGCCTAAAAATATTGATCGACGCCCTATTACGGGATTACAGGTACTTGTTCCTTTCGGAATGCACAAAAAAGGTGGAGTTGTAGTTGGTGTTAAAAAACATTCAGATTTCAAATCAAAGCTGAAGAAAATTGAACAATTAATTAATGATGAGCCTCTATTCTCAAAAGAAATATTAGATCTATCCAAATGGACTTCTGAATATTATTTTTGCGGATGGGGTGAAACTCTAAATGCCGCAATTCCTGGAGGTCTTTCTTTACGCTTTCTCACAACATATAACTCTCAAAAAAAAAAACTCCCTAAACAAGAGTTCCTTAGTAATAAATTTTTTACCTTAGTGCAAAATAACGACTGTTGGACGGATAAGGAATTGATAAAATGTAATCCTAACAAAAAAGATATAAATATTTTGAATGATTGGATTACAAAAAAGAATGTTCTTAAAACACACTCCTTAGTAGGCCAAAAAAACAAAATAAAAGTGGAACGATGGATACGTCTATCTAAACCTTTAAAAAATATTGATAATTCTTATCGTAGAAAAACTAAACGTCAACAAATTATAGAAATTCTTCATGAAAATCCTAAAATTTGCTGGAGTGATATTCTAAATAGAATTAATTCTCCATCACAAGTATTAAATAAACTAAAAGATGAAGGTATTATAGAAATTTTTGAAAAAAGAGTTTACCGACGATTTCTAGAAGGAGAACTGCCTGCCATTGAACCATTCCAAGTTTTAAATCATGAACAAGATTTTGTGTTTAAAAAACTTTGTAATTCTCTACAAAAAGGTGTTTTTAATACATTTTTATTAGAAGGTATTACAGGAAGCGGAAAAACTGAAGTTTATCTTCACGCTGTCCTCGCAGCAAGTAAATTAGGTAAATCATCTTTGATTCTTGTTCCGGAAATATCATTAACACCTCAACTAGTTAATCGATTTCGTTCTCGTTTTGGTGATCTTGTAGCAGTTTTACATAGTGGAATGGATGATGGTGAAAGATTTGATGAATGGAGTAGAGTTAAAAATGGTTTAGCTAATATAGTAATTGGGGCAAGAAGTGCAGTATTTTCTCCTTTGAATAATATAGGGCTGATAATCATTGATGAGGAGCATGACACTTCTTATAAACAAGGTGATTCCCCACGCTACCAAGGAAGAGATACTGCTATTTATCGAGGATACATTACAAATTCAACTGTTTTACTAGGATCCGCAACACCCTCATTAGAATCATCAAACAATGTAAATATTGGGAAATACAATTTATTGCAATTAACTTCTCGTATTGACAAAGCCATTTTACCTGAAGTTAAATTATTAGATATGAAAACTGAGCCTCGTCAAAAAGGCAGCCCATATTTCTCTTCTGAATTAGTAGAATCTCTTCGAGCTCGCCTTTTAAAGAAAGAACAAAGTATTTTATTCTTAAATCGCCGAGGTTTTGCTCCTTTGGTAAGTTGTAAAGTATGCGAAATTACATATACTTGTCCTAATTGTTCTTTGAGTCTAGTTTACCATCAAGGAGCAGAACAAATTCGCTGTCATCAATGTGACTACTCAAAATCTATACAACATAGTTGTTCTAATTGCGGAAGTAAAAAAGATCCAAAAATTGTTGGTACTGGTACTGAACAAATTGAAGATAATTTAAAAATATTTTTCCCAAAGGCACGCATATTAAGGATGGATAGAGATTCTTTACACGGTAAACACGCTCTATCAAAAATGCATGATCGTATCAGAAATCATGAAGTTGATATTATTATTGGTACACAATTAGTTGCAAAAGGACATGATTTCCCAGAAGTAACATTAGTTGGTGTTATTTTATCTGATCTATCTCTTAATATTCCAGATTTTCGTGCAAGTGAAAGGACTTTTCAACTTCTTACACAAGTTGCTGGGAGAGCTGGAAGAGGAGAAAAACCAGGAGAAGTAATTATTCAAACATACAATCCTAAACACCACAGTTTTTTGTGTGCTCAAAATCATGATACAAATAAATTCAAAAAAATAGAGTTAGAACGTCGAAAATTTTTAAAAATGCCTCCCTTTCATTCTCTAACAATGATTTTGTGCAGCAGTCCTAATGAAGAACGTGCAAGGATAATTGCAAATGGTATAGTAAAAGATATAAAAAATTTTGTTGAAATAAAAGAGAATAATAAAGTTATCAATTCAATTACAAATCCAAAAAATAAAACAAAATTAAAAATTATAGGTCCAGTTGAAGCTCCTATAAAAAAAATGCGTAACCGATATAGATGTCAAATACTATTAAAATCTGATAATAATAAACAAATTTTGTATTATTTAAATCATGTTTTTAATTTGGGAATTCAAAAAAAACGGAATGAATTGATTCAAGTCGATGTTGATGTTCATCATCTTCTATAAAAAAACAATTTTCTTTTGAAATAAATTAATTATTTTAAGGTAATAACAGTGGATTTTACAGAATGGAGTAAACTATCCTTAATTTGTATTTTGGGTGCTATGTCCCCTGGCCCTAGTCTAGCAGTTATTTTAAGAAACTCTATCTCTGGTAGCAGGAAACAAGGAGTTTTTGCAGGTATTGGTCACGGATTAGGTATAACTTTCTACGCTTTGATTGCTGTTTTAGGACTAGTTACGTTTATAGAAAATATTCCTAATTTTTTTATAATTTCTCAAATCATTGGTTCACTTTTTTTGATCTGGGTTGGTTCTAAAATGATCATTTCGTTCAAATTTAATAAAAGTCCATTAAATGAAGGATACGATAAGAAAATAACTGGTAAAAAAGGGTTTGTTGAAGGTTTTTTAATTGCATTTCTTAATCCCAAAATAGCTGCTTGGACTTTTGCACTTTTTAGTCAGTTTATTAAGCCTTACGCATCAATAAATGAACAAATAATCCTTATATCAACTGTGGGAGGTATTGATGCTATATGGTATTGCTTCATAGCTACTCTCACAACATCAAAACGACTAGTTAAAACATTAAATCAAAATTCAAAAATAATTGATTTAGTCATGGGAATACTTTTGATATTATTGGCCTTAGGAATGTTATGGGAAATTAATTTCACAAACTAAAAGATTTCAAAAAAATTATTTTATAGGTTTGAAATTTTTTTCAGAATTATTAATTAAATTAAGCTCATCGTTACTCCATGATTTATATTCCCACTCCAATCCAAATACTTCGCTAAAACTTTTGTACAACAACTGTTTTATTTTATTTTTTGTGGATCTAGGGAATACTCCTAAAGACTCTAATGAATGCATTTTAAAACGCAAATTTCTAACATTTTCTTGTGGGAATATTCTAGCAATTAGTAAAACTTTATCTTTGATTGGAATTGATCCGTGTTGCAAAAATATTCTGTTATTTGAAGAATTTGAGGTTTTTATTTTTCTCACTTTTTGTGCATTTCCGATAATTTTTCTGTCTTCCACCAAAATTTCATAAGAAGAAGGTTTCGCAAAGCATACGTGGCTATCTAAATCTTTATTGGTTGTTCTATTCTCATAATACCTAGGCTTAAGTCCTAATTTTTCAAAAAACCTGTAGAATCCTTTTGCAATATATTGATAGTTTTTAAGAACACTTCCACTAAATGATGAATCTCTTGCTCCTCCAACAAACGAATACGTCATATCAAATCCATGCAAAACAGATTGGCCACCAGTTGATCGACGAACAACAGGAATACCAAGATTTTTACACACGCCAAGATCAATACTTTCATCTAGTAATTCATTTCTACCTATCGTTATAGTCGGACATTCCCATTCATAAACCCTAAAAACAGGTCTCGAATCATACGAGCATTTTTCAAACAATACCTGATCAGCCGCCATATTAAAACTTGCAGATCGTTGTGTATCATCTATCAAACGCCAAATATCCATTTTCTTTTATAAATCATGATTTCGGATTAAGTAAACTAGAAATATCTAAACCTCCAGTCATATTTCCTATTTGCTTACCAAGGGAATTCTGCATATTTGCTTGACTTTGCCTGAGACCTTCATTAACCGCTGATAGAATTAAATCCTGTAAAGTTTCAATATCTTTAACATCAACAACTTCTGAATCAATTTCTATACTTAGAGCTTCTTGTTTTCCATTAAATGTCATTTTTACCATTTCTCCTCCTACTGAAACAGAGAACGTTTGCTTAGCAAGTTCTTCTTGTTGTTGTTTCATAGTTTCAGAAAGTTCTTGAGCCTTTTTCATCATTTCATTCATGTCCATAATTTCATACCTATTATTTTAAAGATTTAGAGTTATTTTAAAAAAAAGATTTAGCTTATTCATTAATTTTCCTCATCTACTAATTTTATTGAAGAAATTTTACTGTTTTTAAATACAGATAAAACTTCTTTTACCTGATGATATTCAATAGCATTTTGTCTTTTTAGCTCTTTTTTATTATCTAAAATGGTTTTTTCGTACTCTGAAATTGTTTGTTCTCCTGAAGAAGATGATTTAAGATTACAATCTATTTGGACAATATGCCCACTCAAATCACTTGCAATTTTTTCTAATAATCCTTTGCTTCTATCATCAAACAAAGAAACATAATTACCACTTTTGAATCTTAATGTTATTTTTGATTTTTCTAAACTATCTGGAATAGAATTCCTCACAAAACTAGAAAGTTTTGGTGAAATCTTTCGAGCTTCATTTGAAAATTCTATCCAATCATCTGCTGGTTTATTTTCAAATACACCTATATTTTTTTTGCCAATTATATTTTCATTATCTAGATTTAAACTATTAGATTTTTTGGATTGATGATTTTTTTTGTTACTATCTTCAATATTTTCATTATTATCTATCTTATTTACTTCAAAAGAAGATAGATTTGGATCTTTCGAAAATTCTTGTGTTTTAATAAATTTTGTTATATTTTTTTTTTTTATTTCATCTACAATATTTTCAGATGATCTAAGATATTTTTTATATTTCTCCGAATTAGTTGTCTCTTCAATGAATGAATTGTTTTTAGCTGAACTCAAAAGATCATTAATAGAAGAATCATCAAAATTATCTAATTTGTTTTCAATTTTAATTAAATTTGATTTTTCTAACTTATCTGAATAAATATTTTTTTTAGACTCATCAGATCTTTTTTTAGTATCATTCCCCGCTTTTTTTTTTGAAATTTCTAAATCATGATAAGTTTTTATTTCTTTAACAATTTCTTTTATACCTATAATACTATCAATGGATGTAATTTGAAGTATTGCCATTTCAAAACAAATTTTAGAATACGAACTAATCTTTAATCTTTCCTCTAATTGTATTAATATTTGAAAAATTTGTTGTAATTCATCAATTTTTAAAATTTTAGATAATTTTTCATATTCTTTAAGATCATCTATTGAAATATCCTGAAATATTGCTGGTTTTATACCAAGAGTTTGAATTAGTGCAGTAGTTTTAATCGTACGTAAAAGATCTTTCAAAATATCATTATCATCGTATCCAAGATCTTGAAGTTTATTAAAATGAAGTAAAGCTTCTTTATCTTTTTTTGTCAGTAATGATTCAGTAAATGAAAACCTTGATTCATGATCTAGTATTCCAAGTATCTGAGCTATATTTTTATCTGAAACACTTTCATTCTCAATACTAAGAATTTGATCTAATGCAGTCAAGGCATCTCTCATTCCTCCCACAGAATTTTGTGCTATCATTTCTAAAGATTTACGCGAAATTTCAAGCTTTTCATCCTTAGTTATTTTTTCCAAATAATCCGCTATCTGTTTAACTGGTATCCTTAAAAAATCATACCTTTGACAACGTGATATAATAGTTTGAGGAATTTTATGTGGATCAGTTGTAGCAAATATAAATTTTACAAATGGTGGTGGTTCTTCAAGAGTTTTTAAAAGTGCATTAAAAGATTCAAGAGTTAGCATATGTGCCTCATCAATAATGTAAACTTTATAGCGGCATCTTGCAGGCACATAATTTACATTTTCCCTCAACTCTCGAATGTTATCAATGCCACGATTAGATGCTGCATCTATTTCGAAAATATCAGGTGAGGCATTTTCATTTATGTCTACACAATTTAAACAAGTATTACAAGGATTACCATTGTCTGTTTTCAAACAATTTATTGCCCGAGTCAAAATTCTAGCTGCACTTGTTTTACCTACTCCACGAGATCCTGCAAACAAAAAAGCATGAGATACTCTGTCGTTAATAACAGCGTTTTTCAAAATTTTAGAATTAGTTTCTTGACCAACTAAATCATCAAAACTAATAGGACGAAGCCTTCTTGCTAAAACTAAATATGACATTAAAGGAATTCCACATTTGGACAAGTGGCCGAGGAATGCGGCACATTTACGAAATCTTAGTGCTGCTTCCGCTAGGATCTGACACGGTTCGAATTTTTCAATTGCGCACCCTCAGCCATCAGAAGTGTTTTTATATATTAAATTCAACGAATTTGTCTTTGTATTAAAAAATAATAGTTTAATTTAGTTTTTTTTTCAAATAGTATTTTTTGCTAAATCATCATTATGTAAACTTTGTGAGGCAGAAAATATAATTATTTTTATATAAAAAGTAAAAGAACGTTAAATAAACTGTTTTTTTTAATAAAACCATGAAACAATATTTGTCTATTTTAATTATTGCGACAAATGTATAAAACATAAACAAATATCTTGAATAGTTATGAATAAATCAGAATTAATAGAAGAATTGTCCAATCTTACTGGTCACAACCCAAAATTGACTGACAAAACTGTTAGAATTTTTTTCGATCGAATTAAAGTTGCTTTAAACGCTGGTGATAAAGTGGAAATTCGAGGATTTGGTTCTTTTACCCTTAAAGAATATAAAGGATATTTTGGTAGAAATCCTAAAACAGGAGAAAAAGTGGAAGTAAAACCAAAACAACTTCCTGTTTTTCGTACTGGTAAAGATCTAAGAAGTCGTGTTAATAGTTCTTAATAATTATGTTAAGATTTGTCAACAACATCTTCTTTAGGTTGATCTAAAATATCTTTAAAACGAGGCTGTGGTTCGATAATTTTAGAAATTTGAACTGCATGCTTGCCTTTGTATGTTCCTTGAGTGGCTAAAAATTTTAATTTGCCTTGAACTAAAACCTTTAATGGTTTATCTTCATCCTGATTTAAAGTTATTTGATCTCCTGATTTCAGAGTTAGGAAATTCCTTAGAGACATGCGAGATTCACCAAGTGCAACTTTAATAGTGACATTGGAATTACGTATATTTTCTTCAAGCCGACTCACGTTTATAGCATTCACTTCTTCATCAGAGTTTGCTTTTCCAGAATCTATCTGAATCCTCACAGGATCGAGCATTAAATAAGGAATACATATACTCATTGTATAGGGAACACGATTAATTTCAACATCGAATGTTGTGCTGGCTACTACTTCTTGCTGAGGAACTATAGAAGCGAATTTTGGATTTACCTCCATTCTTTCAAAATAAGGTTCCAAAGGAGTTAATGTTTTCCATGCATTTCCCAAATCTTCTAATGCGTTGAGAACGACTTTAGAAAGTAAACGAGTTTCAATTCCAGTTAATTCTCGTTTAGGAGGGGGGTTTTCGAACCAACCATTACCTCCAAATAGCAAATCGATAAGAATATGAACTAAATGATGTTCGAATACGAACAAAGCATGACCTTGAAGTGGTTTCATACCAAAAATACTTAATGATGCAGGAGTAGTAATAGCACCAAGATAATCTTTAAAACTAACCAACTCTGTTGAACGTCGTGTAATTGTTACTGGTCTTCTTACAAGGTGAGAAAATGTTTGAGCATAAATTCGTGCAAATCTGTCATAAACTGCTTCCAAGCCAGGCATGCGTCCACGCAAAACCGGTGTTTGATTACCTAATTCATAAGGCAAAACTTCTATTGATTCGTTTTCTTCAAGGTTTGTTATTTTTTTTTGATCATCAGAAATATTTTTTAAAATAATATTTAATTCTTTATTAGACTGAGCCATATAATTTAACCAATTCTATGAAATTAGGAGTTCTAGTTTATCTACAAGACAAAAAAGATCGTTTACTAATGATACATCGAAAAAAAGAAGATGAACACAAGGGACTTTGGTTAGCTCCAGGCGGGAAAGTTGAATCTAACGAAGCTCCATGCGAAACAGCGATTCGAGAAATGAAAGAAGAAACTGGCCTAAAAATAAAAAACCCTGAAATGAAGGCCGTACTCTCATTCCCTGATCACGGCGATTCTCCTTTCGGTGATGAGTGGCACGTTTTTGTCTTTTTTTCAAAAAAATATTCCGGTAATCTGACATCTAATTGTCCTGAAGGTAGTTTAAAATGGATTCCCAAAGTCCATTTATCTGAGTTATCTACATGGGAGGGTGATTACATATTTACTCCCAAAATACTCGAACCAGGTTTTTTCTCAGCAAAATTTATTTACTCTGGCAAAAAATTATTAGAACACACGATATTCTAAATTAGTATATTGATTGTAAATTCTAAGATTTTTAAATGCAAGGCAAGATGACTTTTTTACAAGATTAATATAATGATACGATTCTATATTTTAATTTTAATTATTGTTTTTTTCATTTTCGGATGTAAAGTACATGTTCAATATCCTTCTGAATTTCCATCAAAAACTTTTATTAAACATGAGGAAATTTTTTGGTTTTGGGGATTATTAGGTGAAAAAAATTATGAGGTTTATAATCTATGTCCTGATGGAAGAATATATGAAATAAGATTAGACACTACATTTTTACAAAGTACTTTAACAGTTTTGACTTTTGGTATCTACAGTCCTCGTACAACTACCATAGTCTGTTCAATTAGAGGAGAGTAAGTAGTAATGGGTTCTCCCCTTAATGACTAATTCTTCTAAAATATCACCTAAAAAAACTCACATAAAATACAATCCCTCAAAAAACTTCATAAACTTAACAATTAAAAAATTGTATTTCCAACTAAACTGAAATACGGTATTTGAAATATTTTATTATCTAGTAATTTTAGATCAAAAAAAATCAGTTTTTATATGAAAAATAATTAAAATGTACTAACAGAGGAAGGGTGAGAGAAAATAAACGTTCTGGTGGTCGTTCAGCAAACAAAGCCAAAAGATGTTCAGAGCTTTTTAAACAAAGTTCATGGCGTTTACCTATTAATGAAGATAAACCCATTGAACCATTAACAGAGGAAGGTGTGCAAGCCGTCCATAATGGAGCCATGGAAATTCTTGAAGATATTGGGATTGAGTTCATCAATAAAGAAGCACAGGATTTATTTCGAAAAGCAGGATGCAAAGTTGATGGTAATAATGTCAGAATGGATCGAAATTGGGTAATAGAAATGGTACGAAAGGCACCTTCGCAATTTACTATAACTCCACGCAATAAAAAACGAGAAATAATTGTAGGGAATAATAGAATACTTTTTGGAAATGTTTCTTCTCCACCCAATTATTTTGATCTAGATATTGGCAAAAAAATATCTGGAAATAGGGAGAATTGTGCAAATCTTATCAAACTTACTCAATATTTCAATTGCATTCACTTTTGTGGAGGTTACCCTGTTGAACCAGTAGATATTCATCCATCAACACGTCATCTTGATGTAATTTTTGATAAA
>CACIWU010000029.1 GCA_902590435.1 uncultured SAR324 cluster bacterium
TTTACTTCGTCTTGCAATAAACGGGAGAGTAAAAAAAATTCCCCACAACGACCATTTCCTTTCTGCTTTCAAACAAATTGATAACTAGTTTTTTGTCTATATAATATTTAGTGTATGAAATTTGCAGTATTTTTATGATTTCGTTTTCATTATTTCAGATTATAAAAAACAAGTTTACTATTTTGTCTAAACAATCTACTCCATAAATTGACTGATACCCCTATAATGATTTAAAATAGGTTATGACAACAAAATTTTTTCCGAGTAATCACTACAAAAATTCTGAATACTATGAATACTCTTTGGAAAAACTTTTTATTAATTAATTTGTAGTAAGCATGAAAAAGCTATTACTTCTTATATTTATATTAATTCTTTTTCCTCAATCATCTTTATTTGCAAAAGATGAATCTGAAATCCTTATTTTTAGTCTTTCACCGGAAAGAGTAAAAGAACAAAAAGGAGTTCTCAAACTTCAGATAAGTACCTTCAGTCCAATTCAGAAAATAACTGTGAGAGGGAAGCCAAAAAAATTCGCAAGTGGTGCAAGTTTAGTTTGGTTAAAGATTCCTTACGTTCTAAAACCTGGAATAAACACTTTTGAGGTTTACGTAAAAACTAAACTTGGAGAGGCAAAGCAAATTATCAGATCGGTATATGAAACTCCGTCATTTCTTAACAAATTAAAACTTGGTGATCCTTTCCAACTAATAAGTATTCTGGGTTACGCTAACAATGATAATATTGATAAAGTCGAAGACAACCAAACCAAATCTAGTGCTGTTACAAGTAGCGTCCTTTTTGTTCCTTCTTATCGATTCGACATTTTCGAAGACTCTAGTATATTTATTAGGGGAGTACTTATGGCTGACCAACATCATAATGGTGAATTTGAATCTAAAGAGGTCTTGTTCAAACAATTAAGTCTTGAATGGGAAGAAAGAGCAACCCAGATTGGTGATATCACTTTCTCTGTGGGAACAAACGAAGCGGGAACTAGGGATGTCCCAGAATCGACTTCACCTAAAGACAGCTTTTCCAAAAAACACAAACGGGCTACTAGAGATAACATATACACTCTTAAGGCAAAGAAAAATTTAGATAAAGGAACAAGCTGGAACTGGCAGATTGATCGTAAGAAAAAATCAGTTGAGGGTTCAAACGATGATAGTGGTTATTCAAATACTTTTAGTTTAGGTTATGTAACCCCATTGTTTGGAGTTAAAACTACTTTTGGTGGTACTTTAGAAAATACAAATTTAAATGGCACTTATAAAGACACGACAGCTTACAAAACTAAACTCAAGGTTGATTATCCAATTTCAAAAGTTTCTTTGGGCTTACAACATGATTTTTCTCAAACAGAGGATATCAAAGCAGACCCATCATTAGGTGCGAAAACAAAAAATAGGAATCAAATTTATACACTAAGTTTAAACTACCCTGCAGCTGCTTGGTGTATCTTTGGACTCACACAAAAACATGAGAGACAGAGTTCAAACATTTTTGGGAAATCATACACAGTAAATTCAACACAAATTCAAGCAATACTTATTTATTAATAATGATAAAGAACAACTTGACATCCAAAAAATAAAAACTGGATAATTGACTTAATTTTAAAAAACCATTATTCGATATCATGAAATTTAGAGTTTTATTATTATTATCTCTTTTCCTCTTTGTCATACCAGCTATCCCTATTCAAGCGCAGCAGGGTCTAATGCTTTTAGAGAAAGGATCCGCCAAGGTAATCGGCCCTAAACGAACTCGTTTACTTCGCAAACCAGGAAGTAAAATGGTTCTTCAGGCTGACGATAGAGTACAAACAGGAAAGAACACTTCGGTAAAGATAAAGATCAAGGGGAAGCCCGAAATGATTGAACTATCTTCAAGTTCCTTTTTCCGTATGGGTAAAATTACTCGACAAACCAGCAGTATATCACTACTAACAGGTAAAGCACGCTTTAAAATTAAAGGAAAACTTAAAAGAAAATCAAAGAAAAAAAGATTTCAAATACGAACTGTAACAGCATTAGTTGGAGTGAGAGGAACTGATTTTGTGGTCGGTGCTTCGAATACTCAGACCAACCTACTTACTATTTCCGGTAGCGTTTCTGTAGCGCCAGTTGCCATGCCAGATATAGAGATTGTTGTTCCAGCAAATCAAGCCTCCTCAGTAAAGCAAAATTCAACTCCTACAACACCAGTTAAAGTTGAACCAAAAATGCGTCAGCAGATACTTAAAGCAGATTCACCTAAGGCTTTTAGAAGTGTAAAATTTGGTAAGGCAGTTGATCCAGAGAATGTCCGTAAACAGAATGAAAAAAAGAAGAAAGAAGAAGAACAAAAGAAGGAAAAAGATGGTAAACCTCGACCAGGTAAGAATGACCCAAAAGGGAAAGGAGAACCCGGAGATGGTAAAGGACCTGGACCTGAGGGAGAAGAAGGAGAAGGTGGACCAAGAAAAGGTGGACCTCGAGGTCCTGGAATGCCTGGAGAAGGAGAAGAAGGAGAAGATGGTATGATAATGGGACCCGAAGGTGAGGGAGAGGATGGACAACAAGGTCCTGGAATGCCTGGAGAAGGACCTAAAGGTGATGGTGGTATGATGATGGGACCCGAAGGTGATGGTGGTATGATGATGGGAACTGGTGGTGATGGTGGTATGATGATGGGACCCGGTGGTGATGGCGGTATGATGATGGGATCAGATACAGGTAATTTTGAACCTAAAGGTGCAGAATTTAGTGGTGGTGGAGACTTCCGTCCCCAGGAAAGTTTTGGCGGGGATGATGATTTCGGTGCTATTTTCGGTGGAGATGAAGACTTCGGTGGAAACTTCGGTGGTGATCCAGGTTTCGATGGAAACTTTGGAGGTGATCCAGGTTTCGACGGAAACTTTGGAGGTGATGCTGGTTTCGATGGAAACTTTGGAGGTGATGCTGGTTTCCAAGCTTACTTTGGAGATGAGGGCGGAAGTCTTGGGGGTGATGCTGGTTTCCAAGAATACTTTGGAGAAGATGATGGATCAGCAGGAAAGGGTGAGTTAGGAATTGGTGGTGAACCTCCAAGGGAAGGCGAGTTTGGAATGGGTGGTGAACCCCCAAGGGAAGGTGAGTTTGGAATGGGTGGTGAACCCCCAAGGGAAGGTGAGTTTGGAATGGGTGGTGAACCTCCGAGCGAAGGCAACTTTGATATGGGCGGTGAGCCCCCAAGTGAAGGCAATTTCGATATGGGTAACAACGCTGGATTTGATGGTGATAATCCAGGAGGAGGAGATTACGGTGGATACGACCCTGATGATGGATACGGGGGATACGATCCTGGACAAGGAGGATTTGATTTTGAATTTCACGATATTATAGACGATGTTGGAGATATATTTGATGATATTCATAACACAATGAATGACATTGATTCCCGTCAAGTAATCATTGAAATAAATTACAATTAATCTGATTTTTGAAAAAAAATGTTACGATGTCAATTAATCACATTGATACTATTATTTATTTTTGTAGGGTGTGGAGATCTAGATCCGGAAATTCAAGATACAAGAACTGTAACCCTCAACATGGATTTTCAAAAGAAATCTTCATCACGAAACAGTCAGAATGTTTCTGCTTCCGAACTAAGTCAATATAATACCCATCTTATTGTCGCTGTACCATCATGGGAGTCCTTGAGTAGCAGCTATTTAAGTTATTACTACAGTAGTTTCTATGCAGTTCTCATGGATCCTCAGGGAAAAAAAGTAAGCATGGAAATTCCACTTAACACAGAACTCAAAATATTCGCATTTCTTTTCCAAGGAGACTACAGTTTAGATGATTTGTTGTTATATAGAGAAGTTGGACACTACGGAAAGTCTGGAAGTTTTTACATTAATAACCAGACCAATAATCTAAGCCTAGGTATTACATTACAGGCTACAGGCAGCACTTCCAGCAGTAGTACTAGTACAGGGTCTATTGAAGGAGTTACAACCATCGGAACAACAAGTGACTCCACCCCCGATTACACTTTCGCATCTACAATAGCAGGAACAATTACATATGGAGGTTCCTGTTCTTCAACAACAACAAGTGCAAGTGTTGGAAACAATACAATAACTTTTAACACTCTTAGCAACGGAACTTACTCAAACTGTACTATAAAAGTTACAGATTCAGCAGGAAATGAAAGTAATACGCTAACAATAAGTGTATTTACTGTTAATGCAAGTTTAATTGCACCGACTGCAACCCAGCCTCCTTTACAAAATCCTAGTTCTGATTACAATCCAAACTCAAATAAATATGCGGTATCCACACTTGGTCATTTAAGTTGGATAGCACAAAATTCTAGTAGCTGGGACAACAAGTCTTATATCCAAATCTCCAACATAGATGCTACCTATACAAAATACTGGGACGACGCAGATGATAATAGCGATACTGACAAATACAATGACGCTAACGACATAACTAATAATGGCAATAATGAAGGATTTTCACCTATTGGTAATTCAACCTCAAAATTTTCCTCATCTTATGACGGAAATGGTTATAGTATAAGTGGATTAACTATAAATCGTGGTTCAACAAATAATGTTGGTATGTTTGGATATACTTCGTCAGGAGCTATCATAAGTAAATTACATTTAGAAAATGACAATATAACCGGATCCTACCGGGTTGGATCATTGGTGGGATATCTCACCAATTCCAGTATAGAAAAATGCTCTTCCAGTGGAACTGTTACAGGAGATAGAATAGTTGGTGGATTGGTTGGAATAACAGCAGATTCATCAGTAAATAATTCATTCAGCACTGCAAGAGTAACAGCTAGGGACTCAACGGGAATAGCTGGTGGATTAACCGGATTCCTTTATACAAATACAAACGTAACAAACTCTTACAGCACCGGAAGCATAACAGCAAATGCCTCGCGTGGAGGATTAGTCGGATTATTACAATCTAGTACTGTTACTGATTCATTTTACGATGAAACTACTTCAGGAGCTAATGATAATACAAAGGGGAAACCTAAAACCACAGCACAAATGAAAAATATTGTAACCTTTACCGACACTTCTTCAGGTGATTTAACAACTGCCTGGAATTTTACCTCCATCTGGAATATAGACAACTCTGCAGCGATCAATAACGGCTATCCTTACCTAAGATAACTGAGTCTAATCAGATTCATTTTTACACCTTTTTCTCCGGCTATCTAAACATTTTATCTCAAGATATTCTGTTTTTAAAATTTATCCATAGATTGCTTATGCATAAACCACAGGTAATTCATTCCAGCATGTTGTGAAGGCAGGACTCCGAAATTTACTGCGCGCTTTCCAACCAGATCTTCCGGTCGAAGAAGCTGAAGTCACAGTATAGCGACCGAACTTTGTATTGATATTTTTCACCACTTTCATAAGCTCTGATGACTTCTGACTATCTGATCCCATTTCAAAAAGCGAGGTTGGAATATTTTTTACTGAAACAAGATCATGAAGAAGTATCCCAACTTTATGGTACTCAAAGCCAGACTTAAAAGCCTGCTCCAGAACACGCTGGGCTAAAGCAGTAAGCTTAATTAGATCATCAGTTACTTCAATTTCTGCGGAGACAGATACACTGCGCTGTGCAATATTTTTGCGAAAACGATTTGTATACAAATAGACAGTGATAGCTGATGTTTTTTGAT
Source organism: uncultured SAR324 cluster bacterium (assembly GCA_902590435.1). Taxonomy (GTDB): domain Bacteria; phylum SAR324; class SAR324; order SAR324; family NAC60-12; genus Arctic96AD-7. Next base: position 5,695 of record CACIWU010000029.1, read on the forward strand.
TATATTTCCACAGACGCGAAACAGCGTTTTGCACAAAATGAGTCAATGCAGGACGTATATCTCCCAGTTCCTTCAGAGGTTTACCAAATGCACGTCCACACATAAGAGATTTTCTTGATTCCTCAGGGCTCTCCAAATCAAGACAGCTCTCTCCACGCAATTCTAAAACAGTACGCATAAGAACCACAGAGAATTGTTTTTTAATCCACAAAGGATCAGAATCTCGAAGATGCTTTGCGTTATGGATACCGAATTTAGTTAATTTTTTGCTGATCTTTCTTCCAATACCCCAAATATCTTTTGTTTCCATTTTTTCCAGTATATTACTAAAACTTTCATGCTCGATACCAACACAAACTCCTTCCAGTTCAGGTTTTCTCTTAGAAAGTCGGTTTGCAACTTTTGCAAGTGTCTTTGTCTTTGCAACTCCTATCGAAACTTGAATCCCTGTATTGCGTTCTACTCTATTTCTAACAAAATGACAAAGTTCAACGACTCTTTCACGTGATAGGCCCGAAAGGTCTGCAAAAGCTTCATCTATACTGTATCGCTCAACATTTGGTAATAGTAGTTCCAGTATCTCCATAACACGACCACTCATATCACCGTAAAGAGCATAGTTCGATGAGCGTATCTGCAATTTATTGTTTTTTACAAATTTACGAATACTTCCTGTTACAACTCCCATTTCAACTCCCAGCTTCTTGGCCTCACCAGAACGGGCAATAACGTTACCGTCATTGTTAGAAAGTACAACAAGTGGCTTCCCAACCAGTTTAGGCTGAAAAATCTGCTCACAGGATGCATAAAAATTGTTACAGTCAATAATGGCAATCATAGTTTTTTAAAAGTCCAACAAACTACCCCCCAAACCGTAAAATCAGTTTCAGGAGTAATTTTAATTGCCGGATAATCCGGGTTTTCAGCTTCGAGGACAACTGAATCCGCTTTCCGGGTAAAGCGCTTAATTGTAAATTCAGAATCAATTACTGCAACTACAATCCGATTTTCCCAAATCTCTATACTTCGGTCTACAACAAGAATATCACCATCAGTAATTCCCACATCCTTCATTGACTCACCAGCCACACGAACAAAAAAAGTGGCACTTGGATTTTCTATCACTAGTGAATTAAGATCCAACCTTTGCTCCAAATGATCTTCTGCTGGAGAAGGGAATCCTGCCTGAACTTTAGTATCGAAATAGGGTAGCTCAATATGTTTTGAAGTATCTACAGGCCTAATTTCTTTGATTGAGCCATCCGACCTTAAAGATCGTGATAAGAGATTAGAATTACTCATAGAAATCTAACTTAAAAAATAAAAACCCGGAGAAATATATTTTTATTTTTAAATTGAATCAAACTAGGGTTAAAAACTTTTTATAGAGAGACTGTATATTCTATTTTAACACAGATTCAAAGTCAAATTTCTGTCCCTCAACATTCTTGTAAAGAAAACTAATTAGTGCTATACCATGAATTCTCGCTGAAACAAAAATAAAGACTTCATGTATAATATTTTGATTACTTTCCTATATTTTAATAATGTAACTCTTCTTGTACAAACAAAGAAGACCACCTTCAAGAACAAACAACATAGTTTGAATAAATAAAGAGATAGATGAAAAAGGTTTTACTAGTATATATAATTTTGTGTCTATGTCTGAATATTCTATCTTGTACCACAAAAAATAACTCCGAATATAAAAATGTACTTTTCTTCAGAGAAAACTATGGAGAAATGGGATGGCATAATACAGGTGACGAAGAAAAAGATGGTAAATACGTGGGTGAAATCAAAAAAAACGAACCACATGGTCAAGGCACATACAAATATTATAAAAATCCTAAAGATTCAGTAATTCAGATCTCTCTCTTGATTCCTGGAATGCCTAAAATCATAGTTTTTGTGATAACTCTTTGGCAAATGCTGCATCAAGGCAAAGAAAAAAACTTGCCTGCTCAATATATAGGGAAATGGAATAGAGGGAAAAAACACGGAAACGGAGCATACTTTTTCCCCAATGGGGACAAGTATGAAGGAAAATGGAAACATGGTAAAAAACATGGGCGTGGGACATATTTTTTTTCTAATGGAGACAAGTATGAAGGAAATTGGAAACATGGAAAGCAAAACGGAGAGGGAAAATATTTTTTCCGTACAGGTGATTCGTTTGAAGGTAAATGGAGTGATGGGATGATTCATGGTACGGGGGTATACATTTACCCTGGAGGAGAAAAATTTGTTGGAGAATGGAAAGAAGGGAAAAAACATATTCAAGGAGCCCTTATTTTATCTGATTGACCAAAAAGTGCATAGAAATAAAAAACTATTTAAAAAAATTTCCAAATAATTCCAAATTGTAAAAATGGATTTAATTCGTCTCAATAGAAAAAAACTTTAAAATAAAAATAGACTTAATGTTTAAACGTTGGGGAATAATTTTTAATCAGTTCATTAGTTATAAGATTTTTTTTAAAAAATAAATCTCACATTTTAATGACATAAAATGTAAAATTAAATTAACACTATTTAAAGACTTATGAAACATAGATTACTCATTTTTATCTATTCATTCTTTTTAATATCGCCTATACAAATCAATGCTAAGAAAAACGGAATTTTGTACTTATGGGAAATACCTGATGGCAAAGTTTGGAAAGAATTTGGAGACGATGTAACTCAACAAAAATATAATGGTGAAATCAAATATGGAAAACCCCATGGATTAGGAATTACAATATTCCTGAATGGAACAAAGTATATGGGGGAATGGAAAAATGGCGAAAAGCATGGCCAAGGTAAACTAATCTTTTCAGATGGAACTAAATTTTCAGGTGAATGGCAGGGGAATAAACCTTGGAACGTTATAAGATATGATACTAAAGGTAGAATTCACAATGAGTATGTAGATGGAGTTAAACAAAAAAATACCAAGAAAGAGGGAATATTATTTTTTCGTAAGGGGAAGGATAACTTCGATTGGTTTGATACTGGAGATGAAAAAACAGATTATAAATATAGTGGAGAAATTGAAAACGGGAAACCAAACGGCTGGGGAAAATTTTCTTATCCTTCAGGTTATTATTATGAAGGTCACTACAAAGAAGGAAAAGCACACGGGAAAGGAAGCTTTTCTTTCCCTGATGGGAAAAAAGGTGTTGGAGAGTTTAGAGAAAACAAACCTTGGAATATCAAAGAGTTTGATAATGAAAGTAAAATTATTGGAGAGTATGTTGATGGAGTTTTTAAAGTTAAAAAAAAACAAAAAGGTATTTTGTTTACACGTAAAGAGAAAAATATATGGATTTGGTCTGAAAATGGTAATGAACCTTATAGTGGTAAATATGAAGGAGAAATTGAAAATGGAACCCCTGAGGGTCAAGGTACACTCACTTTTCTTAATGGGACAAGGTATATTGGAGAATACAAGAATGGAGTTTGGAATGGTCAAGGAATCTTCTATTTCCCAGATGGGGAAAAATGGGTAGGTGAGTTCAAAGAAGATGCTCCATGGAACATAAATTGGTATGATAAATCTGGTCGTATTATTGCTAAATGGAAAAATGGCGTAAAACAAAAATTAAAACCATAGAACGAATTTCAAAATCATTGAAGCAAAACTAAAAAAACCTACACAAATCCTTTTATAAGATTAATCCAAGATAGAACCTCCCAAAAAACAAACTCTTACCTTTTACTATCTCATAATCCCTAATTTAAATTGCATACTTTTCTTTCAACTAAGATTCTTTTAGGTAGATTGCATATGTTAAATATTCATTTGATAATTATTATTGGAATAACTTCTGCATCATTTTGGGAAGTCATAAAAAGAAAAAGTGGGAATTTATATATGGAATTTTATAAAAAGAATCTAGACAGACAAACTAGTTTATACTTTCAGCCTAAAGGAATAATTTGTTCTTATTGTGGACGGACATCCATGACATTATTTGTTCATGGTCACGAACAATGTTTTGTTTGTAAAATTAACGTAGAACCTTGTTGTCAGGGGGAATTCTCTAAATCGTCTTAACCAAATACAAAATTAATAATGAGTAAGAAATTTCTAGTTTTAATAATAATTTGTCTCCCAACTATATGTTTTATTGGATATATAATTTACCTTCTTCAATACGACTTAGCATTATTAAAATGATTATATTTAATTCTCAAACACTACTTAAAATCACCATTTTTAATTTCAGATTTGAAAAATAATGATTGAGATTATGACTATCATTTTTCCTACTCCAAAAATTTTTCTTAAATCTTTATTGAATTTGAATATTTAAAAGGAGAAAGAGTTTTATAAATCATTTTGTTTAGTTTGAACCAATAAATTTTTTCATAAAATTATCAAGTAAATCTGAATCTGCAGATTCAAAAAAATCATCAGAAAAATTCTTTCCCATATCTCCAAGTATTCCAGTTGAAATAATCAATTTGATAAAGTCACGAATACCATCATTCTTAATCTGAAGGACATCCTCAATTGATAAATCAAAGTTCTGAGCAATTTCTTCTACTGATGTTTTGGATGAACCACCTAAACCAAAAAACATCTTTAGTACATTCTCATGCCTCGTAGATAACTCCTTAAATAATATCAGAATAGATTCTTCTTTTTGAGATATTTTCATAACAAATTTTTCCTAATCAGAGTTGATGTATTTCAACCAAACCCATTTATAAAACTCCATCCGTAACTCTACTAGCACTCCCTCCAGTAAGTTATGACATTGAAATCAAAGTCATAAGGTTATAATAACATGGAATAATTTTTGTCAAAGAGGGTGGGAGAATCTTCCAAAAGATTTCTGCGACTCTCCAAAAACAAATCTTCCATTTAACATAATATAATCATTTACTATTTTCGTAAGCCTCTCTTTGTTTAGAGTGATTCCTAAATTATGTCTTTTGATGGTGGGTGTCACCTGAAGTGTGACTAAAGAGAATTTAATTTGCAAGTATTAAATGAGATTTCTTTAGCATTATTAGCAAATTAGATTAAATAATCAAATGATCAAAAATTAGAACTCTGAAAATTGGTAAATATTATTATTTAATGCTAGTAAAAATATATTTTGATTTTTCGGATCAGAAAATAAATCTGAAGTTTTTTAATTTGAACCAGATGGCGGATTTAAATATTTATCTTTTTATAATTTCTAAATTGACAATAAATAATTCTTCAAATAGAATCACCTACTTTAAAAGTTATAATTAAAAAAAAACTATTTCTAACCATTGTTTATATGTATACAAAATAAGAATTATTATTAGGTTTTTTATTTTTCTTAGTTTAAATACCATAAACATCATTCCGTTAATCTATAATGAAATTGTATCCGGCAACTATACCTTTGTATGTGTTGGTATAGCAGATGGTCACATATTTAAATCTACTGTCCATGGGGCTCGGATAATATCACCAACCGCACCATCCCTGACCTCAATAGAAATCAGAAATAATAACTTTGTGGGATTTACCTTGAATCGAAAAATTATTAGATCTACTGACAGTGTTGAAACTTGGGACAATGTTACTTCTCCTACTTCAAATACTTTATTTGGGAAAAACTTTTCACAATAACCATAACACTTAAGAAATTTTAACTATAAATACTGGTAAAAATTCTTTTTTAATGCTGGTAAAATAATATTTTTTGATTTTGGTTTAGATGGATTTGATTGTTAAATACCCATAAAATGGTATATGAATGATTTAATACTCCATTTAATAGGGATATAATTATACTTGTGGGAATTCTTTTGGCTGCTATGCTGATGTGTATAATTCCCCAATTAAAGGCTTATCATCAATCACATGCAGATGGAATGACATTACGTTAATAAATAAAAAATATTTAAATTTTATGAAAAATATCTTTTTAGTTTTTATTTGTTTTTCACTTTATACCAACGTATCTTTTGTTTTTGGTTCAGAGTTTGAGACAAAATTTGTTACTTGGTCAGATTTAAGAAAATTAAACTATAAAACGGGTAAAATTCCAGAAAGCATAAAACAATTAATTGGCAAACCAGTAAAAATTCCTGGATATGCTGTCCCCTTAGAAGAATACGAAGGCGAAGATGAAGGATTTGAATATGTAAAAGAATTCCTTCTTGTACCAACTTATGGGGCGTGTATTCATGTTCCACCACCTCCACCAAATCAAGTGATTCACGTAATTCTAGAAAAACCAGAACATTTTGAAAAACTTTTGTATGCTGTTTGGGTTACAGGGATATTAGAAGTAGGGGAATACTTTATAGAAGGTTCGAGTGACTTTGGACAAGTTTATGATACTGAAACTACTTATTTAATTAGAGGTTTTAAAGTTGTGGAATATCACTAGCTATCACGTTTACAATTAATTTTAATTAATTCAAATTTTGGAACTTATTTTTTAGTAATTAAATTGATTTGTATAAAATGAAAGAAATAATAGTCTATACATCTAATTATTGAGGATACTGCGGTGCTGCCAAAAAATGGTTGCAGAATAATGCATTAGATTTTACTGAAATTAATTTGAAAGAAGGAAATGAACGTGAAAAATTCTCTAAAAAATTTCCTTATTTAAGAACATCTCCTCAAATATTTTGTGATGGGGAAAATATTGGTGGGTTCGCCAATCTTATTGAAGAAGATCCAAATGATTTAAGATGAATAATCAAATAGAAGAGAAAATCAGTAAATGAAAAAACTCCACTTTACATCAACAAATAGAAGGTCATTAAGAACTGTCAGACTTGAATACGGATGAATGGGGAAAATGGTGTCCTCCGGTCAAAAGAAATATTGATGGACGTTGTCTAGAAGAATTATAATAAAAAAATGTTTCTGAAATGAATAAATTAATTTTAATATTACTCTTAATAAGTTTCCCCGTAATGGTCATTCAATCTAGTCCTTTAGAAGAATATATATGGAAGAATCGGGTTATAGTAACTTTCTCTCCAAATAAAACTAATACTGATAGGATTCAAATTTTAAATAGTATCCACAAAAATTTATGTGAATTTAATTCGAGAAATATTATTCATATTGATATGCTATTTAATGAAAAAAATCATGAAATTGAAAAATTTAGTAGTTTTTTTGAAAATTTATCTTTATCTCCTAGTGAGTTCCGTTTAATTCTCATTGGGAAAGATGGATGGATTAAATTAAACACAAGAAAAACTTCGTTAGAAGAAATATTTTCTTTGATAGATACGATGCCAATGCGTCAAGAAGAAATGCTCAACGACATGTGTTAAGATTTGTCTAGAATTCTGAACTGATTTCTTCCAAAATACTCTCTCAAGTCTCTTGGAATTTGAATATTGAGAAGATATGAAGATGAAGGATTTTTCCTTATCAAATAACTACGATATGTCATGGGTAATTCTGAATCAATAATTTAACGCTCAATTAAATCTGAAAATATCGATTAAATTTTTTAAATTTCTTTAACCAAAGAGGCCTTGCATAAGGATACTTTTGTGGAAAATAAAATGAAGTAGATAAATAGAATCTAGGTATCGCGTATTTGTTTTTTTAAAAATAGATCTGAATTTTTGTTAGACATCTTTTGGAGTTAACCATTATCGATTTTCCCAAAAAAACACATCTACACTTGTAGAAGAGAGGAGGTAGAATAAAAGGGATTACCCTAACAAAAATTCAGATATACCTGATAAATTTTGAAAAAACTTCTCTGGACACTATCAAGACAGCCAGAACCTTAATACACAATTGATTTAAGATACAAAGTTGCTACTAATTTTTCTATGGTACTAGTCAGATCTTTGAGGCTATCAACAATATCTTGAACCACTTGGTTCCCTGCTTAATCTCCCTCACTTAGCATCTGATCGTATCTTGTGCCAGCTTCTTAATTCTTTTCCATTTGAGTCATTGCAAAAAGAGTCTTGTGAAATTTATTCATCATTTTTTGCATTTATCCTTTATTAAAAAATTGATTTATTTTATTAAAAAATCAATATTTGTAATATCAAAATTAATTTGTTATTATATACTAATTATATTAATTAAAAAATTTACACAAGGAAAAAATAAAAATTAGTACGATGATTAATTGGGGTTATACAGTTATTTTACTTTCACTATGTGCGGGTCTTTTTGTTATGGTCTATCTTTAAAGTCTAATAAACTTATGTAGAAGAAAGATTTTAAAAATTAATATTTTCTTGAATATGTCAAATAGAAAAATATTTTCTGTTTGAGTCTTAATAGTACTCTCACCTACAATATTTAATTGATTTTTTTTTGAACGAGAGCAAGAAAGCAAACCAATTTGTAAACATACAGTACGCTTTTAAATTGTATAAGATAACCATAAAATTTCTGAAATAAGTACTATAGTAATAATAAATATTCCCTACCTAAGAATATAATCCCATTCTTTTTTTAACGTTTTAGAATTTTATTAAACTGAATAAATTAGCCACAATATTAAAATTAAAAGAACAGCAACAAATATAAAAGCTCTGAAAACAATTTTAAATAAATTGGATGATTTTTTTATGAAAATATTTTTTTTGTTCTTATTCACTCTTTGATTTTCTTTTTTAATCAAATTTTATGTGCTAAAATCATTTTTTTATCAAATGGTATTCCTCTTTCTATTTTTTTAATTATTGTTATTGGCTCCAAACAAAACCCGTATTGTTTTTTAACAAATTGAATTTAACTTATAATAAGTATATTATAATAAATAAAATTAGTCAATACTAAAAATATTTTATAAACTTTACTAAGTAAATTAATTTTTGATCGAATTATTTCTAATTTAATACTATAAAGCTCGAGTTATGATTTTACTATTAAACCAAAACCATGCGATTATACCAGTAGCAAGATTTCCTAGAGTAATCCCTAAAAAAAATCCTGTAGATCCCCAGAATTGTGAACCTAGATAGACACAGGGGACGAGGAATATAAAGAGTCTCATTATATTTATTGAAGTTGAGTAAAGAGGTCGATCTAGTGCATTACATGAAGCACTGATCAACAAAGAAATTCCTTGAAATGTAAAACCAAAAGGTACAATCCAAAAATATTCCGTTATAAGTCCTTTAATTTCTAAATCTTTAGAAAATGTTAATGCAATTAAATCTGATAGAAGGGCAAGAATAATCCAGCTTATAATACCCCAAATTATTGCAAATTTTAGTGAAAAACGATTTGCAGCTTTAATCCTTTCAAAATTTTTAGCGCCAAAATTTTGACCCAAAAAAGGAATTATTACGGATGAAAGGGCGATTAATCCTATCATAGCTACAGATTCAATTCTAGAACCTACTCCCAAAGCAGCAACTGTTGCATCTCCAAGATTTGCTGCAATACGAGTTAAAATAACATTAGATATAGGTATAAGAAGTTGAGTAAACATAGCTGGAATACCAATGTAAAGGAGTTCTTTCCAGGAACTTAAAATTTCATCAAATTTAAGTATCTCTTTGGTAAGCATTTTTTCTCTTATTCCGAGAATCCATAACCCAACCATCATTATGATGAAATAAGAGAGAACAGTACTAATGGCAGCACCCTTAATACCAAGTTGAGGAAATGGGCCTAGTCCAAAAATTAAAATAGGGTCTAGAATAGCATTAACAAGAGCCATAATTACCATAATTATACTAGGTGTTTTGGCATCTCCCGTGGCACGGATGGCATTATTGCCAACTATTGGAATCACGACAAAAACAACACCGAGTAACCATGGAATCATATAATCTTTAATCAAAATCAAAGATTCCTCTGAAGCTCCAATAGAATAGAAAATGAAATCTAGGTAGAAAAAATTAAGACCTGCAATGCACAAGATGATTATGGAGACTAATGACAAACTGTCAGTAGTTAGTCGCTTTACTTTTTTGTAATTTCCCTCACCTATAGCCTTAGAAATAACAGCTGAAGCGGCAATTCCAATACCAAAAGAAAAACTCATTATTGTAAATGTGACAGGGAAAGTAAAACTGATGGCTATCAATTCTTTGTCGCCAATTAAACTGATGTAAAAAGTGTCTACCAGATTAATTAGAAAAATAGATACAAGCCCCAAGGTCATTGGAATTACTAGACGAATCAGGGATGCTCCTACGGGACCTTCTACTAGCGAATTTTTTTGAGATTTTTCTATGGAATCTAACTAATGTAAAGATTTGTTTAAAACGTAAAATACTGGAAAAAATATTTTAATTTATTTATTAAATATACAAATCAGAAGAATTATTTATTAAAACTAGCAGAAATTTCAAAAACATGTCAGTTATTTATTTGTGACAAATTTGAGTAGCTATATTTGAGTATTTTTAATCAACTTGATTCAAGGAGAATTTTGTGGAATTCTTTAAAAAGATTATTTAAAAAAACACAGTAAATTTTTTGCTATGCTCGATAACAATAAAAATATATCAAAACGTATTTTTGAAAAATCTTCATATGATTCTTTGTATTTTGATCTTGCCTTACGGGGGAGATTAAGCTCAAATTTAGTAGGTTTTTGTCATTATCTGAGAAAAAAAGGACATAATATTGGAATGGCAGAACAAATAGATGCAATGAGAGCCATAGAAAAATTGGACTTACAAGAAGAAGATGCATTTAGAATTGCTCTAAGAATTACTTTGTCCAAAAGTGAAAAGGAACAAGCCTTATTTGACAAGTATTTTCATTCATTTTGGTATGTATGGGAAAGTTCCAAAAATAGTGAGAGGAGTATTGAATCAGAAAAAGAAGCGTTATCATCTAATGAATTAGATGAAAGACTTCATAAACAAAGGTGCTTATCAATAAATGATTGGATGGATAATAAACAAACCATAAATGAAGAAAAAGAAGCAGCGGGTTACAGTTCTTTAGAAACTAAGTCAGAGCGAGATTTCAATTCTTTTAAAGCAGAAGAATTATCAGAAATAATACAATTGATTAACGAGATCGGTAAAAAAATGGCATATCGATTAAATTATAGAACTGTTAGCTCAAAAAAGAAGGTATATATTGATTTTAGAAGAACTGTGAGAAATAGTTTACGTCGTGGAGGAGAGATTTTGGAGATAGTTCATTTACAAAAGAGGCATAAACGATTGAAATTGGTACTACTATGTGATGTGAGTAAATCAATGGATCTATACAGTAGATTCCTAATTCAATTTATTTATGCTTTTCAATTTATTTATAGGAGGATTGAGACATTTGTATTTAGTACTTCATTACACAGAATTACTGAAACATTGCGAAATGAAGAACTTTATAATTCATTGGAAAATCTGGCGAAGTCTGTACCAGAATGGTCTGGAGGCACAAAAATTGGACATTCTTTAGAACAATTTGTCAAAAATTTCGGTATAAAACTAATTGATTCACAAACAGTTTGTCTTATAATTAGTGATGGTTGGGATACGGGAGAAGTTGTTTCTTTGGAAAGAAGTATGTGGTATTTAAAAAAACACTCTCGAAGCATAATTTGGCTTAACCCACTAAAAGGGAGTCCAGAATATGAACCAACTACTCGCGGTATGCAGGTTGCCTTACCATATATTGATATTTTTTCTTCAGCACATAATTTAAATAGTCTCAGAAATTTAGCTAGTCAATTGGCTAAATTTCAATCTTAACGAGTTGCTTGATTATCAAAATGATTTAAAATATCAAAAATATTTTTTAATGATTTAACTGAAACTAATAAATCAAAAAATGATATGAAAAAATTTAGTTTTAATGATTCCACACCAGTACTTACAGAAACTACCTTTGTAGCTCCAGGAGCGAGTCTTATAGGTCGGGTAAAGATTGGAGAACGTTCTTCTGTTTGGTTTAACTCAGTCCTGAGAGGAGATGTAGAACAAATAATTATAGGTAACGAAACAAATTTTCAAGATTTAAGTGTTGGGCATGCAGATGAAGGATTTCCCTTGATTATTGGGAATCGGGTAACAGTTGGACATCGCTGTATAACGCATGGTTGTGAAATTGAAGATGATTGCTTAATCGGAATGGGTGCAATTTTGATGAATGGAGTAAAAATTAGCAGGGGTTGTATAGTAGGAGCAGGAGCAGTTGTTTTAGAAGGTATTAATGTGCCACCATTTTCCATGATTGCAGGGTCTCCTGCAAAAGTTATAAAGACTTACGAAGAGGATATTTTAGAGAATATTGAAAATATGTCTAAACATTATGTAAAAGTTTCAGAAAGATACAGGGAACAAATTATTGATAGTTCAAAGAAAAATATTTAATTTTATTTAAAATTTTTTTTTAATTTCAATTGTTGTAGAAAATTATGATTTTCTGCAAGAAAGTGTCTTGAGTTTTTGGATTTATCTTCGAGATTGGAAAAGTAAATGGTGAGTTTTTACAAGTTAAGCTGCGAGTTCATCAGACTCTCTAGCTTTAAGAATTGCTACAAATGCTGTCTCTAGCTCAATTGGACTTAGCTCTTCAAGGTCACTATAATCACTTTTAAGAGTATTATTAATGAAATCAAGTTTTGGTCCTTTTGACATATAACCTAATTTATTAAGTTGTTGATCTAGTGTTTCAAATACCCGATTTCGGAGTTTTTCATTTGTTTTTTTATCCTTTATAAGTATACGCTGCCCATGAAAATTAGTTGTATTTATATCATTGTTATATGATTCAATATTGAGAACTTTCTCTCTCTTCAGCTCTAGTGTGACTATTACAGAAGTAATTATAACTGATGTAACACAAAAAATTATTAGAACTATCTCCATAATTTATCTCATTTAATGTCTTCCAATGAAAATCATTTTAGTTATTTTTTTAATCCATGAATCATGCTATTTAATTTAACTGTGACAGTACGAAGATTATGCAGAAAACAGACCAGCAAATACAATTTTTGTATAATGTAGTTTTTCCTTCTAGCCTTTTTCCTACAAATTAGT
>CACIWU010000030.1 GCA_902590435.1 uncultured SAR324 cluster bacterium
GCCATGCGTGAAAGAGCATCTTTTATTAAATCACCTAAAAATTCTATCGATACCTGTAGTACTGGAGGGAATGGGATCAGTACATTTAATATTTCTACATGTGCAGCAATTATTGCATCGGCTGCAGGTGCTGTAGTGGCAAAACATGGTAATCGTAGTAACACTCGAAAAAGTGGAAGTGCAGAAGCCCTGGAAGCATTAGGGGTTAACTTAGCTTTGAAATTGGATGATGTTGAAAAATGTTTGAAAGATTTAGATCTATGTTTTTGTTATGCAATAAATCACCATCCAGCAATGAGATTTGCCGGACCAATACGAAAAGACCTGGGAGTACCTACCATCTTTAATTTATTAGGTCCACTAACTAATCCAGCTGGAGCTAAAAGTCAACTTATAGGCGTACCCAATAAAGAACTAACATTAAAAATAGCTCAAGTCTTAAAACGTCTTGGCAGCCAAAGAGTTCTAGTTGTAAATGGTCATGACGGACTGTGCGAATTAACAGTAACAACTACTACTCATGTAGCTGAGTTAAGAAATGGTGAAATTCTTGAATATGAAGTAAATCCTATTGAATTAGGATTAAAAAAAGGTAATTTGGATGATATAAGGATTGCAAATCCAAATGAAAGTGCAAAAATTATTAAGAAAATTTTTGACGGTACTGAGAAAGGAACTGCCAGAGATATAGCATTAGTTAATGCGGCCGGGGCATTAGTAGTAGCAGGTATAGCTGACGATCTGAAAGAAGGTGTTAATATAGCTAAAAACTCATTGGATAGTGGTAAAGCTGAAACAAAAATGAAAAATCTAATCAAGTATACCCAAGAAATTTAGAATTGTTAGCAAATATTTTAAGAAATCGTGAACCAATACCAAATTAACAAAAATTAATAACAGCCTGAATAAAATTTAATCCCTACTGGTCAAAATTAAGTTGTTTATTTGTTGTTGGTACGACCAAGGCAAGGTTTTGAGTATAATGAAGACATTTTCACAAAATTATAGATTGCTTTTATCGGGACTAAATCCAATCAAATTAAATAATAAAACCTAATAAAATTTATTTTTTTAATATATTAAAATCTGATTTTTTAATAATTTTCTTTCTCAGAATTTCTTAAGAACTTTCCGCAACTTTTCAGGTTCATCACTAATAATACCATGAACTCCCATTTGGATTAAGTTTGTCATTCGTTCTTCATCGTTAATTGTGTAAGGAAAAACTCTAAAACCACATGCTTTTAGTTCATCAATTAAAGACACAGTTAAAAAACTTTCATTTGGATGATAAGAATATGCTTTTTCTCGTTGACAAAGTTCTATAACCGCATCATCTGATTCAAAATAACCCTGTATAGGTGCAATTCTAAGGGGATTTGATCGCTTATATTTTCTATAAAAACTTTGAATTCTAGAAAAAAAAGAATGTTTGAAACTCGAAATTAAAACTGATTCAACCATCCCAAATTTTTCCACAAGTCTACAAATCTGTATCTCAACTGCATCTGTAGGTTCTGAAGATTCAAAACTCTCAGGTTTGATTTCTATATTAACCGTAATTCTTCCCTTGGTTTGATCTAATGTCTCTTCCAAAGTGGGAATAGATTCTCCTTTAAATTCTGAACTAAACCAACTTCCTGCATCTAATTCTTTTAATTCTGAAAGAGTATATCCTGAAACAAGTCCTTCACCATCTGTAGTTCTTTCGAGGGTAGTGTCATGAATTACCACAGGAACTCTATCTTTTGTAAGACATACATCTAACTCGATCATGTCAGCTTTTACTTCTATTGCTGCCTTAAAAGCTGAAATTGTATTTTCAGGATAAGCCCCTCGATATCCTCTGTGTGCTATAACCCAAGGACGATTTTTCTGTTCTAGAGTTTTAATTGTTACCACGGTTTGACAACTATCTAATTAATATGTAAAATGTTTATTAATCAGTACTATTTTAGTACTGATTAATAAACATTAAATACGACTAATTCTTTTAGCTTACGTTTATTATATAAAAATTCAATCCATATAGGAAATACAATGTTTAAATTCAAAGATCTTTCAGATGAAGACGAATTCAAAAGTCAGAATTTTAGATTGGATCCAAGAGGTTTTTTTGAAAAACGACGGACTTCTAATCGACCATATGTATTTGATCTTAGAAGTTCTGAAGCTTTTGAGATAGAAAGTATTCCTGGAGCTCATAATATTCCAATAGAGCATTTCGAAACATCCATTTATCAAATGCCTTTTTCCGGAGATATACTACTTTTTGGAAGCGAAGAAGGAGAAGCGCTTACTGCAGCTGAAATTCTATATGACAATGGTTTTGATTCATTTCACTATACTGAATCATATAATGATATTATTAACAATATTGATTCTTCATATATAAAAATTACTGATGAAGCTCTAATTTATATAAAAAATCAACTTAAATCTTCTGGCAAAAATAGTTTATTAAAGATTATAGTTGAACCTACCTCTCCATTAAAAGCAAATTATCGACTAGATCATGATGCTTCTAGTAAAGATAACGACATACATTTAGAAATTAATGGAATTCCAATAATTATTGAAAGAGAAACCGCTTCTTACATCGAAGGAACTTATATTGAAATAAATAAAGAAGGGAATTTGGAAGTAATAAATCCAAACCTTTCGATAAGTAAACTAAGTGGATCGCTTGAAGAACAAATACAAACATTGTTAGATGAGCAAGTAAACCCTATGCTTGCATCTCATGGTGGAAATGTAATGTTGGAAGGAATTAAGGATGAAGCCGCATACCTTCGTTTTGGAGGAGGATGTCAAGGATGTAGCCAAATCGACACAACAGTAAAACAAGGTGTTGAGGTTATGCTAAAAGAAGCTATTCCATCATTAGCAGGAGTTTACGATATAACAGATCACTCTCAAGGAGAGTCTCCTTTTTACAAAGCTTAAAAATATTTCATGAGTAAATAGTTAAGAAATCTTGAATAAAATTAAACTCTCTTAACTTCACTGTTCAAATTTTTCGCCTTCTGAATTACTTCTATATTTTCTAGTACTTCTGAAGCAATTTTATCTTTCAATTTTTGATCAACACACTCCTTTGCATGTTTAATAGCATTTCTTAGTGAATAAGATTTTGAATTTCCATGGCAAATTATTATAACTCCGTCAACTCCCAACAATGGAGCACCTCCAACCTCAGTATAATCAGCCCTTTCTTTCAATTTTTCAAATGGTCCTTTCATAGCAAAATATGATAATTTTGAAATGAAATTTTCCCGAATCTCTTCTCTCAAAATACTTTTTATAAAATCAAACGTTCCTTCAGCAACTTTAAGAGCTATATTCCCTACAAAACCATCACAAACAACCACATCCACAAGATCTTTAAACATCCCCTTTCCTTCAATATTACCATAAAAGTTAAGAGTACTTTGCTTTAAAAGATCATATGTTTCTTTAAGTTCTAGGTATCCCTTTCCTTCCTCCTCACCATTATTTAACAAAGCAACCCTTGGACTATCTAAATTTAAATAGTTTCTTGCATATGCATCACCCATTAAAGCAAATTGAAGCAAATAAAGAGGTTTACAATCTGTGTTAGCACCTATATCAATAAGAACAAATGGACTCTTTCTATGAATAGAAGGCATTAGTGTAGCTATTGCCGGTCTCTCTATCCCTTCTACAGACTTTAGAACAAACTTAGCTGTTGCCATTGATGCACCAGTATTCCCCGCACTAACAACTGCTTGAGCATTCCCTGATTTGACTAGATCGACTGCTACTCTTATTGAGGAGTTTTTCTTTTGACGTAAAGATGTGGCGGGAGACTCATTCATTTCTACAATTTCAGTAGAATTAACGATACTCAATTTTTCTTTATCAAAGTGGTAAGAATTAAGTGATTGGTTGATCTTACTTTCTGAACCAACTAAAACAACCTCAATACCAAAATCATTAATAGCTCTAACAGCAGCTTCAACTTTAACCGATATTGGGGTATCTCCTCCCATTGCGTCAACTGCAATCGCCATAATTTTTCCTGGTACGCTGTTGATAGTGTTTGAGAAGAGTATACTACTTAAGATTCATTTACTTCAATAACCTCTACACCCTTATAGAATCCACACTCATGGCAAACTCTATGGGGACGAATTAAAGAGTCACAATTATCACATTTTGAAAGTCCAGATTCTTTAATTTGAATATGACCTCGTCTGTGGTCACGTTTGCTGCGTGAAATCTTTCTCCTTGGAACAGCCATAACTTTTTTATACTTAAGTTAAAATTTATTTTTGAAACAGTATTATATATTTTAGAATGCTGAAAAATAAATTGAAAAATATTCTTTTGTCTGAATTTTATTCATGGAAAGTCAATAAATATAACTTTTTTAGATTCATCCTTCAGCAGATTGAATTTCTTCAAGTGTTCGTGCAGTAGGTAACGGATCTTTTGCTTCTTCAATAACTGGGAACTCTTCACATTTTTCTGCATTCAGAGCTGTATAACTTTCCCATTTCTCAGGTACATCAACGTCCGCATAGATTGCTTCAACTGGACATTCTTCAACGCATGCATTGCAGTCAATACAAGTCTCAGGATTAATATATAGCATTGTAGGACCCTCATGAAAAGCTTCCACTGGGCAAACTTCAACGCAATCAGTATACTTACAATTATCACAGTTAGGAGTTACAGTATAAGTCATTGACAGATCCTCAAAAAAATTAGAAGTTTTCTATTAAGAAATAATAATGTTTATAATGCCAATTCTGTACCCTAAAAACAATCTCACATCAAACAATAAATTTTCTCACACTATAATTTGTAAAACAAGTTTTTTTGGATCCAGATTGTTTCAAAAACACTATTCGTATCTTAATGGATCTACAGGATTGAGTCTGGAAGCTTTTGAAGCAGGATATAAAGTTACTAAAACACAAATTGCAAAAGAAGCAAAGGTTGCCAATGCTACATCATACCAGTCTATAAGCACAGGTATTTTATTCCCGCCAGGGTATACACCTGGAGGAATATCAATTATTTCAAAAGTCATTATAATCCAGCAAATGAACAATCCAATGATAACTCCAACAATAGTTCCCAAAAAACCAATCACTAGACCTTGATAAAAAAATATCTTACGTATTCCATTATCATTTACTCCTATTGCTTTCAAAATTGCTATTTCTCTAGACTTCTCCAAAACAAGCATAATAAGAGAGCTAATTATATTAAAAGCCGCAACCACTATAATAAGAGAGAGAATAAGAAATAAACCTAATTTTTCAAGTTTCATAACCTGAAAAAGACTTTTGTTTTCATCCGCCCAGTTACCTATTATATAATCTTCACTAATTTTTCCCAATTCTTCAGCTATTTCAGGTGAATTTTCTGGATTACTTATTCTAATTCCCAAACCGGTAATATGTTTCTTCATCAAAAATATTTTTTGTAATAATCTATAATCGATGAAAGCTAATACTTCGTCGTAACCTGAAATACCTGATTCAAAAATACCTATTACTTCCAGTTTTTTTACCCTTGGAACATCACCTATGGGAGTCATTCTTTGTTCAGAAGAAATAAGTTTTACGAATTCACCTACATCAACTCCCAATTGCTTAGCTAATTTAGCACCCAAAATAATACCGTCTTTAAGATTATTTTTTTTGGCATACGAGTTTGAAAGTCTTTCAAGCAATCTTTTGGAGATTTTATTTTGTTTTTCTGTAGAAGGATTAAAATCATATATACCCTCTCTTAAAAACAGACCGATGTTAGTTACATGAATTTCTGACAATGGATCTATTCCACGTAATAAAGCCCCCTTAGGTTGTTTTCTTCCTGTTAACATAGTCTGCTTGAAAATATAAGGAGCGACTCCTCTAACCTTAGGATGTGATAATACATTTTTTTTTAAAGCATCAAAGTCTTTCATAGAATCATCCCATGAAAAAATAGTAATATGAGGTAAAGAACCTGTCACTGCATCCCGCAAATTAGTTCGGAATCCATTCATTACTGAAGTGGATACTATAAGAGCAACAACACCCAAAGCCACTCCAGATATAGAAATCCAAGTAATAACTGATATTGATCTGTCACTTCTTGGAGATAAAAGATATCTTTTAGCTATAAAAGTTTCGTAACTCATTATCTAATTAGCTAGTTTTTTCCTAACAAAGTCTGGAGCTACTGCAAATGCTTCATTAATTTTTTCTTTATTTTTCACACCAGCCTGAGCCATATTTGGTTTACCGCCACCTTTACCCCCAGCAATTTTTGCAACTTCATTTACTAATTCACCTGCCTTAAATCCTTTGTTTATCAAATCGTCTGTAACTACGCAAAGCATTGTACTTTTACCAGATATTGTTGCAGCTAGCCAAGCTACTCCAGAAGTCATTTTTTCAAGTAGCTCTTGGCCGATCGCCCTTAATGTATCTGCAGAATCAACTTCAATTAGTTTAGTTAAAACCAAAACTCCATTGATCTCTTCAGCTTGTGCAATTATGTCTTTCACTCCCTCTATTGACTGCTTGTTACGTAAATCTTTTATTTCTTTTTCTAAATTCCTTTTTTCTTCAACTATCTTTTTTACCATTTCAACAACTTTTTCCTCTGGAACATTCATCAAATGACGAAGAGCACGAGCAACCCTGCTATGTTCTTGATTAATTAATTCTGCATTTCTTCCGGTCGTTGCAACAACTCTTCTGATCCCTGAAGAAATTGCTTCCTCAGATAACAATCTAAATTGTCCAATTTGACCAGTAGATTTGACATGACATCCTCCACATAGTTCTTCTGAAAAATCAGAGACTTTAACGACTCTAACCACATCTCCATATTTTTCACCAAACAACGCGGTGATACCTGAGTCAATTGCTTTTTGGAAAGGAGTTTCATAGATATGTGTAGAAATATTTTGACGAATTACAGAGTTAACTATATTTTCTATTTCCTCGAGTTGGAGATCAGAAACTTTCTCAAAATGAGTAAAGTCAAAACGTAGCATTTCGGAATTTACAAGTGATCCGGCCTGATTTACGTGCTCACCTAAAACTTGTTTCAATGCTTCATGCATCAAATGAGCAGATGTATGGTTATTCGTTGTTGACAATCGCTTATCTTTATCTATAGAAGCCAAGATTGTAGAATTGTCGGGCAAATTATTTTTATCATCAAAATTTGATGCTTCACAAAAATGAACTATTGAATCCCCCTGTTTCTGGACATCTACAACATTCCATAGTCTATTATTTTGTTTCAAAGTTCCGTAATCACTAACTTGTCCCCCTGATTCAGCATAAAAAGGAGTTTTATTCAAAACAAACATCAATTGTTCTTTCTCATTAAAGGAATATCGTCTTAATTGACACTTTGAACTAAACAACTCATAGCCAACAAATTCAGAATCTGAGCCAGTTGAAATCTCAACCCATTTGTTTATGTTAACCTTAAATTTTCTAGTTTCACGAGCACGATTCCTTTGTTCTTCCATAAGTTTGTTAAATTCATTTTCGTTGGTTCCAATTCCTTTTTCTTCACATAATAATCTTGTAAGATCTAAAGGGAATCCAAAAGTATCATAAAGCTTAAATGTATCTTCTCCCGAGAGAATTTTGTTTGTTTTAGTTTGATGATTTGAAATCATTTTTTCAAATATTTCGAGACCACGATCTAGTGTAACCCCAAAACTAGTTTCCTCAGCTTTAATAACATTTTCAACGTGATCTTTATTTTTTTTAATTTCTGGGAATGCATTTCCCATAACTTCAACGAGCACAGGAACCAGTTTATAAATAAAAGGTTCATGCATATTAAGTATACGTCCATATCGTGTTGCACGCCTTAACATTCTTCTCAAGACATATCCCCTTCCTTCATTAGAAGGGAAAGCACCATCAGCAATGGCAAAACTAAGTGACCTTAAATGGTCGGCTATAACCCTAAAAGCAACGCTCACATCTCCACCAGAATCTGTTTTTCTTGTCACTTCGCTAATTCTTTTAAGTATAGGAGTGAATAAATCTGTACTGTAATTGGAATCTACTTCCTGAAGAACTCTGCAAATCCTTTCCAGGCCCATTCCGGTATCAACATGCTGAGAAGGAAGAACTTCTAGATGTCCATCAGGAAAACGTTGGTATTGAATAAAAACCAGATTCCACAATTCTACGAATCTCCAACAACCTTCTAGATTTACAGAACATTTATGTTTTTTTTCAAGAGGGCATGTTCCTTCACCCAAATCAATATGAAGCTCTGAACACGGTCCACAAGGACCAACTTCGCCCATTTCCCAAAAATTATCCTTTTTGTCGAAACTCAAGATTTGTTCTGGATTGATATCAGTATTTTTTTTCCATATGTTTTCCGCATCTATATCAGCATCAACACCTTCTCCACCTTTAAATACTGTAGCCCAAAATTTGTCTTTTTCCAGCTTCCAAACCTCTGTCATAAGCTCCCAAGCCAATTCAATTGCATCTTTCTTAAAATAATCACCAAAAGACCAATTCCCTAACATTTCAAAAAAAGTGTGGTGATAGTTATCTTTTCCAACGTCTTCAAGATCATTATGTTTTCCACTAGCTCTTATACATTTTTGAGAGTTTGTAGCTCGATTATATTCTCTTAATCCTGTACCCAAAAAAACCTCTTTAAATTGAACCATTCCAGAATTAGAAAAAAGTAGAGTTGGATCATCTATAGGAACAACAGGGGCACTCCTTACAAATCTATGTCCACGATTTTCAAAAAATGATATAAAATCTTGTCGAATTTCATTTGATTTTTTCATGATCCACCATGAAATTGTGATTAACTATTTTTTGTAACAAACGCAATAGGGGTAGGATATAGGACTATTCTCTGGAATGCCCTAAATTGGATGGCTATTAAACTAAACAAAAACTATCTATAAATTATTATCGTGCCATAAATTCTACAACAAGGTGGTCTTCTACTTCTATAGGAATTTCTTCTCTTTCTGGAACATGCAAAAGAGTACCTGAATAATTTTTTGTATCACGTTGGATATAGCCTAGTTTCTGCTCAAAGAAATTATACCAATCCTTGTACCTGTCAATTTTAAGGCTTTTTTCCCTCAATTGCAAAATATCTCCTGGCATTATTTGGTAACCTGGCTTATCTACGTTTTTTCCATTAACAGTTATATGACCATGAACCACCATTTGCCTAGAAGCCCTCAACGTCCCGGCAAAACCCATTCGATAAACAATGTTATCCAACCTAGTTTCAAGTGTTTGAACAAGAGCTACATTAGTTTGTTTCTTCATTTTTGCAGCCTTTTCATAATATCGACGCATCTGTTTAGAACGGATCCCATAAAATGCCTTCAATTTTTGAGTTTCTTTCAACTGCAGTCCATAAGGAGACATTTTAGTTTGTCGTCCAACTCCATGTTGACCCGGTCGATTCGGACGACGACTTAAAGTTAGTGCTGCACTTGGACTACCAATTAGATTAACTCCCAGAGCTCTGCAAAGCTTGTTTTTGATAGTAGATTTTCCTGGCATATTATTTCATTTACATAAAATATAAACGTATAATTGCGATAACTAAATTATTGAGTCTTAATTTAAAACTTAGCATTTTTAAAATATTTTCTTCTCGCCAAAAAAAAATTTATACAACGGCATCGATTATAATTCGCAATAATTTCTTAATTAACTCTTTAGATTGTCTACCAAAACTAATAATTTGTCAATTGAAAACGAAAACATTAATTAGTTATAATTTAAAAACTCATTCAAGAATATTTTTCTTGACAAATAATGTTAGAATATTACACTCCTTTGCAAAATTATTAGTTGCTTTAACCTAAATAATTCTATCAATTTGTTAAATAATAACTCCATACTAAAAGTAAATAAAATTACTACAAGATTTTTAACACAAGATGGATTAGTCCATGCAGTTAATGGCGTTAGTTTTAACTTAAAAAAAGGTGAATTACTGGGTGTAGTCGGTGAAAGTGGTTCTGGCAAAAGTGTGACGGTATTGTCCCTCCTCAAATTATTACCTATGCCTCCTGCAGAAATAGTTTCAGGACAAGCAGAATTTGAAGAACAAGACCTAATTCAACTTGATGTAAACCAGTTGAGAAAAATTCGAGGTGGAAAGATTGGTTTTATTTTTCAAGACCCCATGACATCTCTAAATCCTGTCCTCACAATTGGCTACCAAATTGCTGAACCAATGCGGCAACATATGGGATTGAGTTATAACCAAGCGCACAAACGCTCAAAGGAGCTCTTGGAACTTGTAGGGATACCAAATGCACGAAATTGCTTGAGTAGTTATCCCCATCAATTCTCGGGGGGAATGCGACAGCGGGTTATGATTGCTATTGCTTTGGCATGTAATCCTAAAGTATTAATAGCAGACGAACCCACCACTGCATTAGATGTTACAATTCAGGCTCAATTGCTTGATATTATAAAACGGCTAAGAAAAGAGCTCGGCATGGCAATTATTTGGATTACTCATGATTTAGCAGTTGTAGCAGGCATGGCTGATAGAGTCGCAGTAATGTATGGAGGGTTCATTGTTGAAGAAGCCCCTGTTGAAGAACTTTTTTCGAACCCAAAGCACCCTTATACATTAGGATTGCTAAAAACAATTCCAAATCTTGAAGGAAAACGTGCAGAGAAACTTGAAAGTATTCCTGGCCAGCCTCCAAACCTTCTTGTAAAACCATTATCATGCCCTTTTGGGCCGAGATGTAATTATTCATTTGAACGTTGTAATCGAGAAAACCCCACTCTGATTGATAGAGGGAAAAATCACAAAGTAGCATGCTGGTTGAATGCTGATTCAGGGGAAAGATTATGAAATCCAAAGAAGGGGAAATTCTTTTAAAAGTAGAAAATCTATCTAAACACTTCCCAATAACCAAAGGATTATTGCGTCGAAAAATTGGTGCCATTAAAGCTGTTGACGGAATTTCATTTGAAATACTTAAAGGAGAAACTCTAGGTTTAGTGGGTGAAAGCGGATGTGGGAAATCTACAGCTGCAAGAGTAATCCTTCAACTTTCCTACGCTACAGAGGGCAATGTATTTTTTAAAGGACAAGACTTGAATTCATTAAGCAAAGAAGAACTTCGTAAACTTCGCCAACAAATGCAAATGATTTTTCAAGATCCACAGGAAAGCCTAAACCCGAGAATGACCGTTGGTAGCATTATTAGTGAACCGCTTATTGAGCATGGAACGTTTAGAGGTAAAGTACTTCAAGATAGAGTCGAACAACTACTTGAATCTGTAGGAATGAACCGAGAATTTGCTAATCGCTATCCACATGAATTTTCTGGGGGTCAGCGACAGCGTATAGGCATAGCGCGTGCGCTTGCATTGAGTCCAGATTTCATAATCTGTGACGAACCCATAGCTGCATTAGATGTCTCTATTCAAGCTCAAGTTGTAAATCTACTTGAAGACTTACAGGAAAAATTTGGTTTAACATATCTCTTCATTTCGCACGATCTGAGCATGATTAGACATATCGCAGATAGAGTTGCGGTAATGTATTTAGGACGTATCGTTGAACTTGCAAGTAGTAAATCCCTCTATAGTAGACCTTCTCATCCATATACCCAGGCTCTCCTTTCCGCTGTACCAATTCATGACCCTAAACGCGAAAAAAAACGAGAAAGGATTATCCTCACCGGAGATGTGCCTAGTCCTGCAGACCCTCCAACTGGTTGTCATTTTAGCACTAGATGCTCGATGGCAAAAGAAATTTGCTTTAAAGAATCTCCCAATTTCAGAAAAGCTTCAAGAGGACACCATGTAGCATGCCACTTAATTTAAGTTATAAACTAGTTTGACAAATTTATAAAGAACTGTAGAATGCAAAAACTTTATTTATTTTAAGACAAATAATTCCTATCGCACAAGAAAAAATATAAATGATTTCATATATATTTTAACCCTTAAATTTGGCAATTCGCAATTTTTGGAATGTCATAAACTTACAGTAGTTTTCTACTGGGCAATTATTTAAATATAATTCGAGGAGAAAATATGAAAAAAACTATTAGCATTCTACTATTTTTAACTTTTGCTTTGATCCTGGTAATGAACGTTCATGCAAAGCGTGGAAGTGATGGCCAGTTGAACTTACTATATTGGCAGGCTCCTTCAACAATGAATCCAAACCTTTCAGGTGGAACCAAGGAATTAGAAGCTTCCTCAGTTGTTCTAGAACCATTAGGCCGATATGATGAGAATGGCAATTTACTTCCATGGTTAGCAGAAAAAGTGCCTACAGTAGCTAACGGAGGTATCACAAAAGATTTAACTTCAATTACTTGGAAAATAAAAAAGGGAATAAAGTGGTCTGACGGGAGCCCCCTTACTGCTGAAGATGTAGTTTTCACATATGAATATTGCTCAAATCCTGATACAGGTTGTACTCAATCGAATTATTATAGTGATATAAAGTCGGTAAAAGCAGTAAATAGTCTAACAATAAAGATAGATTTTACAGTCCCAAAACCTTTCCCTTATGCTCCTTTCGTAGGTTACAATGCTCCAATTTTGCAGAAAGCACAGTTTAACGGATGCCAAGGAGCTAGAGCACAGGAGTGTAATAAGCAAAATTTCTTTCCAATCGGAACTGGTCCTTTCAAAGTAGTTGACTTTAAGCCAAATGACGTAATCGTATTTGAAGCTAATCCAAACTATCGAAACCCAAATAAACCTGCATTCAGTAAATTAGTATTCAAAGGGGGAGGAGATGCCGTTTCTGCTGCTCGCGCAGTTCTAGAAACAGGTGAAATGGATTATGCTTGGAATCTTCAAGTTGAACCAGAAATTCTTATTAAAATGGAAAAGGCTGGGAAAGGGAAAGTGGTATCAGCTTTTGGTACTTCTGTGGAACGTTTGATGGTCAACTTTTCTAATCCTGATCCATCACTCGGCGAATTAAGATCTGAATATGTCGGTGGGAATAACAATAGGAACCCACATCCCTTCCTCTCAGACTATAATGTAAGACGTGCACTGTCTTTAGCAATTGATCGTCAAGTACTTGTCGATGCAGGATACGGTAAGGCTGGCAAAATAAGTTGTAATGTGTTGCCTGCGCCAGCAATTTATGCATCTTCTGCAAACAATGAGTGTAAAACTCCTAACGTTCCAGAAGCAAACAGACTTTTAGATGCAGCTGGATGGAAAAAAGGTTCAGATGGAATACGTCAGAAAAATGGAGTTAGGATATCAATTCTTTACCAAACTTCTACTAACTCAGTTCGCCAGGGTACCCAGGCGTTCATAAAAGAAATGTGGAAACAAATAGGAGTAGAAACTGAATTACGCAATCTTAGTGCATCTGTTTTCTTCGGTGGAGATGTAGGTAGTCCTGATACTTATCAGAAATTTTACACAGACATTGAGATGTACACAAATAACTTTAGTGGAACTGATCCTCAAACATACATGTCTAACTGGACTTGTAAGGAAATGGCCCAGAAATCAAACAAATGGGGAGGGAATAATATGCCTCGTTGGTGCAGTCCGGCTTACGATGCGCTCTCTGCAAAAATGTCTGTAACATCAGCACTAAAAGATCGTATTCGACTTTCAAAAGCAATGAATGATATGTTGATGCAGGATTATGCAATGATTCCGCTAATCCATAGAGGTGATGTCTCAGCTCATTCAAACAAAATTTCTGGTGTTCGTATGAATCCATGGGACTCAGAACTTTGGAACATAGCAGACTGGACTCGCAAATAATAAGATTTTTAGATTATTTTTACGGTTTGCGAACTTAGTTTCGTAAACCGTTTTTTTAACCACAAAATCCTCGAAATTTGATCCACTTTATCATTCGCCGTATATTGATTGCCATTCCGACATTACTGGTAATCAGTTTCATAATTTTTGCCCTCCTTGATTTAGCCCCTAATGATCCAACAGGGAATTTGCCGATGACAGTCCCTCCAGAAGTTCGTGAAAAAATTCGCGTATCTCTAGGTCTTGATCAACCTATGCATGTACGTTTTAGTATGTGGCTTTTCCAATTCTTTGTAAACGAACCACTAAATTTGCTACATGAAGGATTCGGGATCACAATCGGAGATTCTGAAAATAGGACAAGGATTTTGTCTTGGTCTACAAGAAGCTCTGTTATAGACCTAATTATTCAACGAACTCCACAAACTCTTTGGGTTGTGGGACTATCATATTTATTTGGTATACTCATAGCTATTCCAATAGGAATTATATCCGCATATAAGCAATATTCTTGGTTTGATCAAGTTGGAACTTTTTTTACTATGGTAGGTTTTTCGGTACCAACTTTTTTTACTGGTATGGTGGCTATTATAATCTTTAGTGTTCAACTGAAATGGTTTCCAATGATTTATGATACAACCTTAGTTGTTGACAGTTGGAGTAATTTTATTTTACAGGTTAAGCAGATGCTAATGCCCGTAATGGTTCTTGCTTTATATAATGCATCGCAATTGAGCCGATTTATGAGAGCTTCAATACTAGACAATCTCAACCTAGATTATGTTAGAACCGCAAGATCAAAAGGGCGTTCTGAAAATGCAGTATTACTAATTCACGTTCTTCGTAATAGCCTTATTCCAGTAGTTACTTTAATTGCCTTGGGGATTCCCACAATATTCAGCGGTGCAATTATTACTGAACAAATTTTCCGTGTAAATGGACTAGGACAGCTTTTGATCATAGCTATAGAAAGCGCAGATATTCCACTTGTTCAAACACTTACTTTTTTGTTTGCTGTGCTGATAGTTATATTCAATCTTATCGCTGACGTTATATATGGAATACTTGATCCAAGGATCCGTTATGATTGAAAAAAAACCTCATTTTATTACTTTCGATAATGAAATCCAACATCGATCACTATGGGGAGATGTTTGGAGACAGTTTTGTATGCACAAAGGAGCATTGGCTGGTGTAATTGTTTTTATTTTTATAACACTTTTAGTTTCTTTTGGACCACTTATTCACGGAATTGATCCTAGTACAATTAATTTTCGTGAAAGGAATCTAGGTCCTAGCCTTTCTCATCCTCTAGGCACTGATAACATTGGACATGATACTCTAGCACAAATATTAGCTGGGGGACAGGTATCATTAGCGGTTGGTTTCTTTGCAATGCTGATTTCACTAGTTTTGGGAACACTCATTGGGGTATTAGCTGGCTTTATCAAATCCTTAGATGGACCATTAATGCGTTTAACTGATTTGTTTCTTGCCCTACCAATCTTACCATTACTATTAGTCATAATACTTCTTTTTAGAGATACACTACGCACACTTTACGGTCCAGAGGCTGGAATATTCCTGTTGATTGTATTCGTTATCGGCATTACTAGCTGGATGCATACAGCAAGGATTGTAAGAGGAGACGTCCTAGGAATTAAAGAGCGTGAATTTGTAACAGCAGCTCACAGTATTGGGACAAAGAAAAGAAGAATCATTTTTAGACATATTTTGCCCAATATCTTGAGTCCAATAATGGTTTCTGCAACTTTAGGCGTTGCCAATGCAATTATTACTGAATCAGCGTTATCTTTTCTAGGACTAGGATTCCCACCTGATTTCCCTACCTGGGGCAGACTTCTTTATGATGGCGCAAATTTTATTCAAATTACTCCTACCCGTGTAATCTGGCCAGGTGTATTTATAGCTCTCACAGTTCTAAGTGTAAACTACATTGGTGACGGATTAAGAGATGCACTTGACCCCAGATTACGTGGAAAATGAAAAATTTTTTTATTAATAAAACAATTTATGAAAACAGTTAGAATGAAAACTTCTGTCTCAAAATTAAAGAAACATAACTACTTAAAATATTTAAATACTCTAAGATGGAGATGTATAGGTCCCCCGCGTGGAGGACGAGTTGTTGCTGTCTCTGGTGACCCTTTAGATTCTCAGGTATTTTATTTTGGTGCTGCTGCAGGAGGGATTTGGAAAACAGAAGATGGTGGAACATATTGGGAAAATGTCTCAGATGGATTTCTTAATAGTGCTTCAATCGGATCTTTAACGGTCTCTCCTTCAGATAATAATGTTATCTACGCAGGTACTGGAGAGTCAACCATACGAATTGACGTATCTTTCGGTGATGGAATCTACAAATCAACTGATGCAGGAAAAACATGGAAAAACATAGGACTAAAAAAATCCAGACATATTAGTGAAATTCGGGTTCATCCTGAAAATCCAGATTTAGTTTACGTAGCTGCCTTTGGGGATGCCTTTGGATCCAACAAGGAAAGAGGAATTTTTAGATCAAAAGATGGTGGGAAAAATTGGGAAAAAATTCTTTTCCGAAGTGAAAAAGCGGGGGCAATAGACCTGTCTATAGACTCCAAAAATCCACGAATTCTCTATGCTTCGTTTTGGGAAGCCTATAGAAACTTTTGGAGTATGAACAGTGGTGGACCAGATAGTAGCCTATACCGCTCAGAAGATGGAGGTGATACTTGGAAAGATATTACAAATAATACTGGATTTCCTAAAGGCACAAAAGGGAAAATAGGCATAAGTATTTCTCCAGCAAAGAATGGAAGAGTTTGGGCCATTATAGAAGCAGAAGACGCAGGACTTTTTAGGTCAGATAATGGCGGAGAAAGTTGGATCAAAACTTCTGGCAACAGAGATTTGATTCATCGACCCTGGTATTATTGTCATGTTTTTGCTGATCCTCAAAATGCTGACACTGTCTATATAACAAATCTGCAAATGTGGAAATCAACTGATGGAGGTTCTAATTTTTCTGAAATTACTACTCCTCACGGTGACAATCACGATCTTTGGATAGATCAAAATAATCCTCAAAGGATGGTACAGGGGAACGATGGTGGAGCATGTGTTTCTTTCAACGGTGGAGAAACTTGGTCTACTATTTATAATCAACTTACAGCACAATTTTACCGAATAGATATTGACAATCAATTTCCTTATCACGTTTATGCAACTCAACAGGACAACACCAGCATAAGTGTTCCGAGCGCAAGTTCATACGGAGGAATAACTTTCCAAGAATGTACTTTACCAGGGACAGGAGAAAGCGGCTTTATAGCTGTCAATCCGGATGACCCAGATATAGTATTCGTAGGAGCTGTAGGTAGTTCTCCAGGAGGAGAAGGAGCATTGCAGCATTACAACAACAAGACAAAACAACTACGCCTTGTAAATATCTGGCCTGAAGAAAAATTTGGATGGGCTCCAAAAGATTTAAAATATAGATTTTCTTGGACTTTTCCGATTCTATTTTCTCCACATGATACAGGGATACTATATGCTTGCGGGAATCATGTTTTCCGTACAAAAAATGAAGGCCATAGTTGGGAATCAATTAGCCCAGATTTAACAAATGCTGACGAGAGTAAGCTTGGTCTATCTGGAGGACTTACTATTGACAGTAGTGGAGCAGAACATTATGGATGTATTTCTACATTTGTAGAATCACCTCACCAGTTAGGAGTATTCTGGTCGGGAAGTGATGACGGACTAGTATACACCTCAAGAAATAACGGAAAGGAATGGAAAAATATTACACCAAAAGATCTTCCTGAATCCTCTTTTATTTTCTGTATAGAAGTTTCTGCCCATGATCCAAATACAATTTTTCTATCTGCTACCAGATACAAACTAAATGACTATAGACCATTTCTATACAAATCAGAAAACGGTGGACAAAGTTGGAATAATTTAAACGGTGATTATCCTAAAAATGAAATCACTAGAGTCATACGTGAAGATCCCAAACGTCCCGGATTATTATTTGTAGGATCAGAAACTGGAATTTATATAAGTATCAATGAAGGGGAAAACTGGCAAAAAATTCAGGGTAATTTCCCTGTGGTACCAGTTTATGACATGAAAATTAAGGAAGATGAACTTGTAGTCGGGACACATGGTCGTTCTTTCTGGATACTGGATGATTTAACTCCATTAAGACAAATATCACTTTTATCTTCTGAGAAAAATGATCCCCATTTACATAAAGTTCTTTTTTTCCCTCCTAAAAAGACATTCCGCCAGACTTTAAACTGGAGTGTTAATTTTTTCCTAGGGGATGGGAAAAATTATAGCCCTGGATTTGGATTACCAGGTACAAATTATGAAGAAACTACTCCA
>CACIWU010000031.1 GCA_902590435.1 uncultured SAR324 cluster bacterium
TTATTTATTAATTAAATGCTAAAATCTTTAATATCTAACTATTGTATTTTTTTTCGTGAAAATCGAATGGAATTTGGATGGATAGAAGGAATTCAAAAAAACAAGGCCATCGTTGTACCTATAAAAGGTAAAAAACAATTTCTACCAGCTAATCGTATAATTTTTAGTTGGAAAGACAAAGTGACACCGTTGAACTCTAATATCGCACGTGAATCAATTGCTATACATATAAAAAAAGCAAAAGATTTCAAAAAAACTTTTGAAGTTCAAACTATGCATTCTTTATTGGATGATGTGAGAGAATATTCTTTGGATGAACTTTCAGCAAATTTCTTAGATGATCCTAAAAATACAATTGATAAACTAGGTTTATTTATAACTCTTAGAGAGAACTCATTCTGGTTCAAACATAATCGAAATTTAACCTACACTCCTAGAACTCAAGAAGAACTAGCACTATTAAAAATTCAATTATTACGTCAAGAAAAAATTGAAGAAAAAAGAAATAAAATTCAGGAATGGATTAAGCAACTTGAATCAGGAGAGTGGAATAAAGACTCTGCAATTTCCTCTGAACAAAAAGATTTGCTACAACAAATACAAAATTTGTTAATAAAAGGATCTGATTCTAAGTATTGGAAAGAATTGTCATTAATTTTAAATTTAGGACCATCATTAGATATTATCAAAGAAAATAAACTTAAAAAATGGATTTATAATGCTGGGGAAGCTCTTTCCTTCTCAAAGTTAAGAATACTACGTGCAGATGTTAAAGATTTTTTCAGTAAAGATATTTATGCTGAAGTTAAAAGGATAAAGGAAGCCCCTTTAATAAAAACAAAAAAAATCCAATCCGGAGTTCCAACCTTTACTATAGATTCTGAAAAAACATTAGATTACGACGATGCATTTTCAGTCATAGAATGGAACAAAAATAATATTAAAATTATCGTTCACATTACTGATTTAAGTTACAACTTAAGTCCTAACGATTCTATATTCAAAGAAGCTGAATCAAGAATTTCTTCTGTTTATACAGTTGAGGAATCTTTTCCAATGTTACCTAAAGATCTTTCTAATAAGATTTTTTCATTAAAATCTGATGAATACCGAAATGTTCTCAGTTTTTTCTTTAATCTTTCAAGAAATGGAGAATGGAGTTTGCTAGATATTGATTCAAGAAGAATCAAAGTCCAAAAAAATCTAAGTTATAATGAAGCAAACAAATTGGTTGAAGAGAAAAAAGATTTCTGGAGCTTATTAGACAGATTTTGTCTTAAATCTCAAGAAAGTCGTATCGAAAATGGTGCTCTAAACATTTACAGAAAAGAGTTTGATTTCGATATTAGAGATCCAGAAAATATTCAAATCACATTACTAAATCGTAATAGCCCCGCGAATCGCATTATTGAAGAATTAGCAATATCTGTAAACAGCACAGTAGGTAATATTTTTCAAAAATCTGATTTTCCTGGAATTTATAGAACTCAATCTTCTTATGAAATAATTAAGGAGGTTGAAAATGGAAAAACTCTCTCAATGGAACATGTACGCATAAATCCTACAAAATTATCTACTATACCTGATATTCATGCAGGTTTAGGTTGCGAATTTTATATGCAAGTAACTTCTCCAATAAGAAGATTTTCTGATTTAATAATGCAATTACAATTAAAAATGCTTATAGAAAATAAAGAACCGATTTTCTCTGAAGATGATCTTATTATCTGGTCAGAAAAAATAAGTTCTCAACAAAAAAAATATAAAAAAGCTGAAAAAGAAATACTAAATTACTGGAAACTTAAATATGTTGAACAAAATTTAGGAGCAGTATTCAAAGCAAAAGCAAGGAAAAAACTTGCAAATGGAAATACAGAAGTCGAACTTTTAGAACTAAATTTAAATATCCCTACTTCAGGGCTAGGAACTGTTTCCGAAGGTAAAAATATTTTACTAAAAGTAAATTTAGTAGAATTGCAACCACCAAAACTTGGAGTTAAATATATTGAAAATGAAAAAGAAAAAACACATCATATATTAGAGAAAAAATAATTCCTTAAACCAACATATCGTCAACATCTGGTGGATCGTATTTCAATTCATTTATGTTAATTGCTTTATGTCCTTTATAAGTTCCTTGAAATCCTGTAAATTTTTGTATCCCATTAACTTCGATCGAAATTGGTGTATCTGTTTCATGATTCAAATGCAGTATATCGTCCTTTTGCAAATTCAAGAAATCTCTTACAGATATATTCGTTTCTCCAAGTTTTGCGACTAAATCAACATTAACTTTTTGTAAATTCTGTTTGAATCGATTGCTCCAAGTGTTATCTTTCTCGTCCTGTTCACTTTGAAACCCTGCATTCAATTTTGTCCTTATTGGTTCTATCATAGAATATGGTACACATACTGTTATTGACATAGGTGCTCTTGCAATTTCAATATCAAATGTTACCACAATAACAATTTCACTATGTGGAACAATTGAGACAAATTGTGGATTAATCTCAGTTCGAGAATAATTAACCTGAATTGGGAAAACAGGACGCCATGATGTTTGCAAATCTTCAAGACCGCTTATTATTACCCTCTTGATCATTCTTGATTCAATTTCAGTAAAATCTCGACTCTCATTTTTAGCTTCTATATCTCCTGCTCCACCGAAGAACATTTCAACTAATGTAAAAACCAATCTTGTTTCAAAGACCATTAGTGCGTTACCTCTCAAAGGTGTCATTCTAAAAAGATTTATGGAAGTTGGTACAGGAAGAGATTTAATAAACTCTCCAAACTTAATCAACTCTGTAGAACGTACACTTATATCTACCACTCTTCGCAAAGCGTTAGATAAAGTTAAACGAAAAAGTCTTACAAAACGATCATGAATAATTTCTAGTGTAGGCATGCGACCACGAATAATTCGGTCTTGAGCAGTCAGATCAAAAGAAATAATTTCGGCAGGATCATATTCATCATCTTCTTTTCCTTCAGTATCAACTTCTTCGCTTACAACTCCTTCTAAAAGAGCATCCACCTCATCCTGCGACAGAACAGCAGCCATATTCCTCTTCTTAAAAAATTAAAATTGAATTATCAAATTTTAAAATTATGATTACAAATATTTTTAGAATTATCTATGCAAGTTGCGTTCTACAAATTAAAAAAATAATTTTACTTTAATATACCAATTATATTCGTTGAGATATTGGAATATATTTTCGTTCTTTATGCCCAGTAAATAATTGACGAGGTCGAGCAATTTTTTGATTAGGATCTTCATGCATTTCCTTCCACTGTGCTATCCAACCAGGTATTCGACCAAGAGCAAACATGACCGTAAACATATTTACAGGAATTCCAATTGCCCTATATATTATTCCTGTATAAAAATCCAAAGTAGGATATAACTTGCGCTCAATAAAATAATCATCAGTTAAAGCTGTTTTTTCAAGTTCAATAGCAATTTCTAACAATGGGTCTTTTATTTCTAATTTTTTAAGAACTCTATAGCAAGCATCTTTTATAATCTTTGCTCGTGGGTCAAAATTTTTGTAAACTCTATGACCAAAGCCCATTAGCCTAAATTCAGATTTCTGATTTTTAGCCATTTCTATATATTTTGATATCCCTTTACCTTCTAAATAGATTTTTTCAAGCATTTGTACTACCTGCTGATTTGCCCCACCATGTAAGGGTCCCCACAAAGCTAAAATTCCTGATGCCACACTGGCATATACATTAGCCTTGCTACTGCCAACAACTCTTACAGTAGAAGCACTACAGTTTTGTTCATGATCTGCGTGTAATATCAACATTAATTCAAGTGCTTGTTCAATTACTTTATCTTTTACAAAAGATTCCGCGGGAACCGAAAACATCATATTTAAAAAATTAGAAGCATAGGTTAGTTCATCTTTCGGATATACAAAAGGTTGACCTACACTTTTTTTATAAGCGAATGCAGCAATTGTAGTAACTTTAGCTATCAAGCGTGCTGAATTTATTTCAATATTTTCAATAGAAGCTTTCCCAGATGCTTCCGAATAGTATGCTGAAAGAGCTGAGACCATTGATGATAGAATCACCATTGGGTGTGTATTCTGTGCAAATCCATCAAAAAAATGTCGCATATCTTCATGGATCATAGAATGCAAACTAATTCTATCAACAAAATCTTTAAGCTGAGTTTCATTGGGAAGTTCTCCATGGATCAACAAATAGGCTACCTCTATAAAAGTTGATTTTTTTGCTAATTGTTCGATAGAATAACCACGATATCTTAATACACCATTTTCTCCATCCAAAAAAGTAATAGCGCTTTCACAAACACCCGTATTCACAAAACCAGGGTCAATTGTGATATACCCTGTTTTAGCACGTAGTTCAGAAATATCGATAGCTTTTTCATTTTCTGAACCTTTTAGAACAGGAAGTTCCAATGATTTACCATTCTTTAAAACAAGTTTTGCTATTTCAGTCATAAATAATTATATTTTCTATTTTAATTTCATCAAAGGCTTAACCATTTGTCTAACTGAACAAGAATTGCTTTTTGTGCATGTAAACGATTTTCTGCCTGATCAAAAACAACTGACTGATTACCTTCTAAAACTTCATCAGTTATCTCTTTATCTCTTTCTGCAGGCAAGCAATGCATAATAATTGCTTTTTTTTCAGCATATTTCAAAAGGCTTGAGTTAATTTGAAACTTTTTTAAAACTCTTTCTCGTTCATTAATTTTTTCTTTTTCTCCCATACTAGCCCAAACGTCTGTATACAAAACTTCAGCACCATCTAATGCTTCTTTTACTGAGTGAGTTACTTTAATTTTTGAAATTCCAATTTTGTTAATTTCTTTCACAAGCTCTAAATTGGGCAGAGTCTCTGGAGCAGTCGCAATTCTAAGATCAATTGGAATACGTGATGCTATATTCAACCAAGAATTGGTAACATTATTGCTGTCCCCTAAATAAGCTACTCTAACGTTATCTATATACCCAAATTTTTCAAAAATTGTAAGTAAATCTGACATAACCTGACAAGGGTGATTAAAATCAGTTAACATATTTATTACAGGTATAGAAGCGTACCGAGCCATTTCTAAAACCATCTGATGAGAATAAGTACGAATTAGTATTCCATCTACATAACGCGACATAACTCTAGCTACATCTTTAATCGGTTCTCTCTTTCCTATTTTAATTTCTTGCTCAGATAAAGCTATAGTTCTTCCACCAAGTTGATTGATGCCTACTTCAAAAGAAAGACGTGTTCTTAAAGATTCCTTTTGAAAAAACAAAACATAATTTTTCCCTTGAAGAAAATTCGGACAGTCTCCGTTCTTAGTTTTATTTTTTAATTCAGCTGCAAATTCTAAATTATTCCTAATTTCCTCAGACGTCCAATCTAATATTGAGACAAAATCTCTTTTCATTTTTTTGTTAAATTTTTTAATTATGTAAAAAGTAATTGCTTCTCAACAAAATAATGTATA
This sequence comes from uncultured SAR324 cluster bacterium, assembly GCA_902590435.1. Classification (GTDB taxonomy): domain Bacteria; phylum SAR324; class SAR324; order SAR324; family NAC60-12; genus Arctic96AD-7. Next base: position 5,498 of record CACIWU010000031.1, read on the forward strand.
GCATTAATTCTAACATTTAAGCTGACACATGTTAAGAGGAATCATGCATGAAATGAATATCCTGGTCACTGTAGCAGTGATTGCAGGTCTTTATATATCAATCTTTCTTGTTGCTGAGAAAGTTTTTATGAAAGATAAAGATTGATTCTCAGGTTCAAATTGAGATTCTTAAATTTGATATTTTCCAGCATTTTGATTACTTCAGGGTGCAGTATTTTCTATGAAGACCCTCCATCTTATCTTAATAATTCTCATAGCACTTACTCTAAAAATTCCAGCAGAAATTATCTCATTAACGGGAGAATTATGTTTAAAAATCCAGAAGGTTCTCATAGCGGGGAGATGTCGATACAAATTTATACTAATTCTGATTTTAAATTAAACGTTTTTGCTCCACTCATTGGGACATTAATTTATAGCCTAAGAGTCAATTCCGAAAAATTATTAATACTAAATTTTCAAGAAAAATACTACATTTTGGCAGATAACAACATCGAAATACGTCAAGCATGGCTTGGAATGGATCTATCTTCAGTAGAATTACAATGCTTGATTCTTGGAATAATTCCACAAGAAAACAATAATTGGAAAATTAAAACCTCTTCAAAAAATGAATACAGAATTATTAATGGAACAACAGAATTAATTTTTCATTTGAATTCTATGGGTCAAATAGAATACATGGAAAAATTTATAGATGGATTATTGGAATATAATGCAGAAATCCCCATTTACAAAAAATATGTAAATAAATACTTCCCCAGAAAAATTCTTATTGAAGATAATTCTAAAAAAACCCATTGGAAAATAATAATTAGTGATATTCAAACACAAACTAGGATTATAAAAGCACTAGATTTAAATCCACCAAAATACTTAAGAGAATTTGGTAAGAATTAAAAATAAATTTTAAAAAAATAAAATTTAAAATTGGAGAATTTCAATTTCACCAAAATTATTTATTTTAAAAATTTTTCTTTGTGAAAGCCAATCTGGAACAATTCGCAAAATTCCGGAACACCCCTTGACCTTAATTTCTCTTTCAAGGTGAAAGTGCCCCACAAAATATTCATCCACTTTATCAAGAACCAATTCAGCAAATTCATGAATCTCTTTTTCTGGGAAATATACTTTATATTTTTTATTACTTTCTGACAACAATTCTTCCAAACGTAATGAAATCCAGCGAGCAATAGGACTTGGAATTATTTGAAATAATGTTTCAAATAATCTGTTATGAGTAAATGATTTCCAGCGCAAATAATTAATATCATTATAGTTTATTGTATCTCCGTGAATAAACGCGTACTTTTTCTTCCCCCATTTTAAATACCAATCGCTATGTGACAAATGAGTAAAAGGAAGAGTTGCTTTCCATTGATCGTCCAATATTTTAGGAAGCAACATTTCTCTATTCCCTGCTATAAAAACAACATTGCATCCTCTATCTCGTAGTGTTTTTACTCCATTCAGAACACTATGGTGTATTTCATTCCAATATTTTTGTGGAGCTAGCCAAATTTTAAAAAGATCTCCCAAAAATACAATGGTATGGGGATTCTCTAATTTTAGTAACATTTCAACAAATTCATTCCCAGGGGCCATATCCTCGTCTAAATGAGAATCTGCAACAACATATAGAAACCCATTTGGATTTTCAAAACTCAGTAAAGACATATTTTATTTTAAAAAATTTTTTAATTTATTCAATTACTTAAATAATAAATCTGCTAGGAGTTTTTGACCATATAAAAAATAATATACTGGATTTTGTTTTAGTATAAAAGTATAATACATAGTGATTGTTTTTCAATGATTTAGTATTTTTTTTTAATCAAGGTTGCCAATGCGTTTGATAATTTTAGGTGGTGGAAATATGGGAGGATCAATTCTTCATTCTATAGAAAATATCAAAGATATTTCCCCTAAAAATATTTTACTAATTGAAAAGGATGAACGGAAAAGAAATAATTTGAGTAAAGCATCCGGATGTTTGTCCCAAAGAGTCATTAACCAAAATATAAGTGGATATGACTATATATTGATAGCAATTAAACCACAAGGAGCTATTGCTGTTTTGGAACTCCTTTCACGTTGGCTTCTTCCTCACCAGATAATAATTTCAATCATGGCTGGAATTTCTATAAATACAATGTCCGAAAAACTAAGGCAAAATAAAATTGTAAGAGTTATGCCAAACGTTCCAACTATGATTTCTGAAGGAATGAGTATATTTTTTTCTTCTGATTCAGTCGATAAAAAAGAGCGTGATGTAATACAAACTCTATTTTCTGCATGTGGTTCTTGTATAGAAGCTAAAAATGAAGATGCAATTGATGCTGCTACAGCAATTTCCGGAAGTGGACCAGGATACTTTTTTTATTTTGCAGAAAAAATCACAGAATCTGCCATTTCACTTGGATTTTCTGAATCAGATGCAAATCTTCTAGTACAAAAAACTATTCGAGGTTCCGCCCTTCTTTGGGAATCACAGGGTATTCCACCTAAAGTACTGAAGGACCGTGTTTCATCTCCTGGTGGAACAACTTTGGCTGCTCTGGATCATTTTAATTCTGAAAAAGTTGGTAAATCAATTAAAGAGGGGATAAAAAAAGCATATGAAAGAGCCAAAGAACTTTCTTCATAAAAAATATAATTTCTTAGTTTAAATTAAAAATATGGCATGTATAGTTGTTGTCGGAACCCAGTGGGGGGACGAAGGTAAAGGTAAAGTAGTTGACTTACTTACAAATAAAGCAGACGCTGTTGTCCGTTATCAAGGAGGTAACAATGCTGGACATACAGTTATGTTTGGAGACAAGAAATTCATTACACATTTAATACCTTCTGGAATTTTACAAAAAACTACTTCAATTTTGGGTAATGGAGTAGTAATAGATCCTGAGGAATTAATAAATGAAATTAATGGGCTTAAAGAAATGAATATCTCAGTTGACAAATATTTTTATATAAGTGATCAAGCTCATCTGGTAATGCCTTGGCACAAAAAATTTGATCTGTTGAGAGAAGAACAAAAAGGTAACAAAAAAATTGGAACAACTGGAAGAGGAATAGGACCTGCTTATGAAGATAAAATTAGAAGATCAGGAATTCGCATCGGAGATCTTTTGCATAAAGGCGATTTCAAGAATAAATTGGAGGAAATTGTTGATGAGAAGAATCAAATCCTAAATTTTTCTTTTAAAATAAATGACGAAACTTTTAATGCAGAAAAATTATTCTTAGAATTCGAAAAATATATAGAAAAACTAAAGCCATTCATTTGTAACACTCCAGATCTGATAAATAATTTAATTGATAATAATAAAAACATAATTTTTGAAGGCGCTCAAGGATCATTTTTGGACATAGATCATGGGACATATCCATACGTTACATCTTCTAATACTTTATCAGGTGGAGCATGTACTGGAAGTGGTATTGGGCCTACTCGTATCACAGATGTTTTAGGTATCGTAAAGGCATATACAACTCGAGTCGGAAGTGGTCCTTTTCCAACTGAGCTATTTGACAAATACGGAATGCTTCTACAATCTGAAGGGAATGAATTTGGTGCTACTACAGGACGAACAAGACGGTGTGGTTGGTTTGATGCGGTGCTTGTTAGGAATGCTGTATTAATAAATGGAATTACAAGCATAGCTGTGATGAAACTTGATGTTTTAGACAAATTTAAATATATAAAAATAGCTATTGGATATAAATTGCCAAATGGAAAAATTTCAGGGAATATACCCTCATCTTTGGAAAATGTAACACCAGTATATGAAGAGATGCCTGGCTGGAATTGTAAAACATTAGGTATAACTGATTATGAAAAGCTTCCTTTAGAAATGATAGCATATCTTGAAAGAATTTCAGAGATAGTAGGTGCATCGGTATCTATTATATCCACTGGGCCTAAAAGAGAAAATTCCATTTTCGTCAAACATGAAAATTTATTGTGATATAAATAATTCATATATTTCTATCCATGTAAAATTAAAATAAAATGAAAAACACAAATAAGAGTTGTTAAACATTCTTTAGTGAAATGGTTTCTATATAACTTTATAACTTAATGATCCCCCATAATTTAATTATTTATAAAAAATTATAAAAAAGTTTTTTTTATTTTTTTCGTAGCAGATATTTCTTATTATGAAGGCTCTAAAAAGATAAAAATAAAGGATATTAAAAATTTTTTTGAAGAAAAAAATATTACAAAAACATTTAATAAAACAATTAACAAAACTGTTGAATTTGCCAAAGAAAAGAATTTTAGACTAAAAAATTTAAAGGCGTCCTAGAAGAAATACAAAAATAATTATTAATAATTTTTCGATAATATTGCTTCAACAAATTCTTCCATACGAGAAGATCGAGAACCTTTTACGAGTACAACATCATCCTTTTTCAAGACTTCTTTGAATGAGGCAACTAATTCTTTTAATGCAACAAATTGTTTTGCCGCTTTCTTATTCCCTCCTTCATTTATCCAGCCTTTTATGTATGAATATATTTCTGATTCACCTAAGCCAAACAAATATGAGATTCCGTTTTTCACCATATTTCCTCCTACTTGAAGATGACAATTATTACTCAAAATACCTAGTTCAGCCATTGCACCGCACACCACAATTTTGCGGCGATCAGGGTACATTCTATTTAAATTCTCTAAAACGCTGTTGAAAGAAGATGGGTTCGCATTATAAGTATCATCTATCAGAATCCAATTTTCTAAGATAATTTGATTAAAACGACCTTTTACAGTAAATTCTAGTACAGATGTAGCAGACACAAGATCTGAAACTGGAACTCCTTCTAAATTTAATATTGTTAGAGCTAAAACAAGATTTTGCAACAATAATGGGCTTTTTATTGAAGTCTCAAAATCTTTATCTAAAAGTCTAAATTTTGTTTTTCCAGATGATAATTCAACTGAAATCTTTTTTGTTTTTGTAACTTTTAAACCTAAATTTCGGGCTTTATTTTTAATAATTTCCTTATGCATAATAGAATCTGGTATAACTACGTTATTTCCACATGTCATCCCATCAAATAATCCAGATTTTTCGTGAGCAACACCTTCCGTAGTTTTCAAAAATTCTAGATGACTTTCACCGATATTTGTGATTATTCCTGCCGTAGGCTTTACTATTTCAGACAAATGTGATATTTCCCCAAATTGATTAGTACCAATTTCTACTATCCACCATTTCGCTTCCAAGTCCGCATTAAGAATGGTTATAGGAACTCCAATTTTATTATTATAATTTCCTGGAGTAGAACTTGTAATAGGATCAAAGAATCGACACAAATTAGTAATAATATCTTTTGTAGTAGTTTTACCATTACTCCCCGTAATCGCAATAACTTTACCTTTGAACTGTTTTCGATAATCTGAGGCCCACTCACTAAATGCCAAATTTGGATCAGAGACAAAAATTCTTGGAAATTTCTGTTTAAGTAAATTATCAGGAATAAACTTTGGATTGGCTACAATTCCGCTAGCCCCGCGATCAATTGCTTCAGCAATATAAAAATGTCCATCTGTTTTTTCACCTTTGATGCAAAAAAATAAATCTCCTTTATTAAGTGAACGTGAATCAATACTAAACCCATCCACAAAAGAATTTGCTTTAATATCCTCTGCTATCGCATTAAACAATTGCTTCATTCTTCCAAATGTATATAATTTATGCATAATAAAAGTAATTAATAATTAAAAATAATAAAAAACTATGGACATAGAAAAACAATTTGAGGCTGCATTTTCCAGAATTACTTTAGAAAACGGTCAGCCTTTAGTTAGTGTCGAACCGGAGATTGTGCATGGTTGCGTTGTAAATAATGATTTTGCAAAAATCACGCTAATTCTAGCTGAAGATTCACCTTTAAGAGGATCTTTACCAGCAAAAATAGAAGCAGAAATTAAACAAATTGAACAGATAGAAAGAGTCGCGATTGAAGTTTTAGCAACTCCCCCTAAGGAAAATTCTTCTACACAACCTGCAACATCGCAAAATACTCCTCAACAACCTCAACGTACAGCATATCTTCAAAATTATGAAGCTGTAATTGCTGTCGCCAGTGGTAAAGGCGGTGTCGGCAAATCTACTGTATCTCTCAATTTGGCTCTTGCTCTGAGTAAGAAAGGTTATAAAGTAAGCCTTTTTGACGCCGATATATATGGACCAAGTGTACCAATTATGACTGGACGCCGAGGAGAAAAACCATCCGTTGCTAGTAATCGTCTTATTCCTCTCGAATCATTTGGAATACAAACTCTTTCTATAGGTAATTTAATCGATGAAAACGATGCTGTTATTTGGAGAGGACCTATGGTTCACCAAGCAGTTGAACAATTACTTCGTGATACTAACTGGCCTGGAGGAGATTTCATGCTTATAGATATGCCACCAGGAACGGGTGATACCCAACTTTCTATATCTCAACTATGTGAACTTACTGGTGCTGTAATTGTATCAACTCCACAAGATGTTGCTTTAATTGACGCAATAAAAGCAGCACAAATGTTCACCAAAGTAGAAATTGATGTTTTGGGGATAGTTGAAAATATGAGTTTTTTTGCTTGTCCAAAATGTGGTGAGGAAACACCAATTTTCAGCCAACATGGTGCAAAAGAAGCGTGTACAAAAATTCAAGCACCGTTCTTGGGAGCAATTCCTATAGAATTGCAAGTCCGAAAGGGAGGTGACGAAGGCAAACCAATTATGGCAACCAATAAAGTCTCTTCTGCTACAGAATCTTTTAATAACATAGCATCTAATTTAATAAATATTTTAGAGGAAGGATAAATTAAAAATGAATCAAATTTTAAGAAAGAAAATTATATTTTAATTTTTTAACTAGTAACAATAAAAATATGGTTTCAAAATATGTATTATGTTACTATTAGCTTCTAAAAAAACAGTTTATGAAAATGTCATCAAATTAGATTTTAAAATATTTTTATACAATCTCTAATCATCCCAGAGTTTTGAATTACAACTTTTGGGTCGGTAGCTCAGCTGGTAGAGCATCTGACTTTTAATCAGGTGGTCCGGGGTTCGAGCCCCCGCCGACCCACCAGTATTACCAAGGGGTTGCTGGTTTTCCACTATTTTAAAAGTCCATTTTTCTGAATTTTTGACCACATTATCCATACAAACTCTTAGATATTGCTGCTTCATTCTCCAGAGTTTCCTCTCCAGAAAGATAAGAATAATACTCACAAATATGATATATTTTTCATAATTCAAACAAAGTTTTATAAACATCTGGCTAAGGTTTTTGCTATTAAATAGTCTTTAAATCGCTATTCTCCTATAAATATTTCCAATATAATATAGTATACCTTTCCTTTAGTATAAATCTAGAAAAGAGACTTTTAATTTTAAAGTATTTTTTTAAAAATTATACTAAACTGTAACTAAAATATTACAAAAAAAAAATTATAACATTCTTTTTGACCTTATTTTATTAAGTAAAATTGATTAGTTATTTTTATGGATGGAATAGCTTTTATTATTTGGCTAGGTTTGGGATTTTTTTTTATTGCAACTGAGTTTCTAGTCCCTGGGTTAGTTATGGTATTCGTGGGGCTAGGTGCTTTGACTGTTGCGCTTACCATGTATTTAGGATATATTGATTCACTTATTCAGCAATTTTTAATTTTTTTTATAAGTTCGATAATTTATTTGATTTCTCTTCGCTTTTTAGTCCTAAGTTTTGTTCCTACAAATAGACGAAAAGAAAATATTGATGAAGATGAAGAAGTGATAGGGAAGATTGTTGAAATTATATCAGATATAAATTCTGATGAATTTGGGAGAATTGAACACAGCGGAAGCTCATGGAAGGCACGTTCTGAAGGAGGTCAGACAATTTTAAAAGGTGAACAAGCTAAAATTGTCGGACGAGATAATATTACTTGGATAGTCAAAAAAATATAGAAAACAAGGTTTAAGTGTTAAGCATCTACTCAGCAATTATAATATTAATTTGTTTGATAGTTTTTAAGACAATTATAATTGTGAGCGAACGAGAAAATATCATTGTAGAGAGACTTGGAAAATATCAAAGGACTCTTACCCCGGGTATATATTTTTTAATTCCTTTCATTGATTTTGTTGCATATAAACAAGAGATGAGAGAGCAAGTTATTGATATTCCATCACAAAGTGTAATAACGAAAGATAACATTCAAGTTGAAATAGATGGGCTTTTGTATATAAAGGTAATGGACCCTAAAAAGGCCAGTTATGGTATTGGTAATTACTTGGCAGCCAGTATTAATCTTGCTCAAACAACAATGAGATCAGAAGTCGGTAAAATAACATTGGGTTCTATTTTTTCAGAGAGAGATGAGGTTAATGCAAAAATAATAAGTGAAATTGATAAAGCTTCTGACCCGTGGGGAGTAAAGGTTTTAAGATACGAAATAAAGGATATTGCCCCTTCTCAACATGTTGTCGAAACATTGGAAAAGCAGATGGAAGCCGAAAGAGAAAAAAGGGCAGAAATAACCCGAGCAACTGCAGAAAAAGAAAAATTAATAAATGTTTCAGAAGGGAATAGACAAAGTGCGATTAATATTTCTGAGGGTGAAAAGCAAAAAAGGGTCAATGAAGCAAATGGCAGAGCAGAGGGGATTAAGCTCATCGCAGATTCAACTGCACAAAGTATAAAAATTGTAGGAGAAGCAATTAGCCTACCTGGCGGAAATGAGGCTTTAAAAATGAGAATTATAGATCAGTATATAGAGCAACTTGATGAAGTTCTTGAAAGTGGCTCGGTTTCGCTTTTTCCAGCTAATCTTGCTTCTCTGAAAGGGATATTAGAAGAACTTAGAGGTAAAAAATCTACTATTAAAGGTTATACTAATGACGATAGATAATATTATATTTTTAATTATTGTAGGAGTCATTTTCCTTTATGTTCTTCTCGCTATTATAAGATCTCTGCGTCTAGTACCAGCCCGTATGGAATTTATAGTTGAAAGATTTGGTCGTTACCATACTACTCTAGATGCTGGATTTCATTTCTTAGTACCTTTCATTGATCGAGTTGCTTTTATGCAAGATTTAAAAGAACATACCATGGACGTTCCACCCCAGACTTGTTTTACTAAAGATGAAATTCAAGTTGAAGTCGATGGAGTTATTTATTTGCAGGTTATAGACTCACAAAAAGCAAGTTATGGGATCACTGATTTTCAATATGCATCAATTCAACTCGCACAGACATCAACTAGGGCAATAATTGGAACTCTGGACCTTGATAGAACTTTTGAGGAAAGAGAAGCCATAAGTGGTAAAGTTGTTTCGGTATTGGACAATGCTGCTGCAAAATGGGGTGTTAAGATTTTGAGATTTGAAATTAAAAATCTTGTACCACCAGAATCCGTTCGACAGTCCATGGAAAAACAAGTAACTGCTGAACGAAATAGAAGAGCAATTTTAGAGAAAAGCGTTGGAGAAAAACAATCATTGATAAATACTTCTGAGGGGGTTATGCGTGAGCTTATAAATAATTCAGAAGGCGAAATGCAAAAACGTATCAATGAAGCCAGTGGAAAAGCTTCTGAAATTTTGTATCTAGGTCAGGCTACAGCAGAATCCATTAAAAAGGTAGCTAATGCGATTAGTAGCTCAGGAGGCCAGGAAGCTGTTACGTTAGAGCTAAGTCAAAAATATATTAAGTCACTTACTAAGTTAAAATCTAAAAGTAATAATGTCATTATGGGTGGTAACCTAGCTGATATGAAAGAAATGCTTAAAGGTTTAGATTTAAAGATATAAAGTTTCTTCAACTATCATGTGTCCTGGTCGATAAATATATTTGCCCTGCTTGGATGGGGATTCCAATTTTCTTCCATTTCTCTCCTTTCTATTTTTCTGCATTTGACTACATGATTTTTGGATCTAAGTTGCTAATATTACTAGAGGTAAGCGGGCTTTTAATCAGGTGGTCTGGGATTCGAGCCTCCACCGACCCACCAGAATTTGTAAATGGTTACTTAGAAATTGATTTTTTTTATAAATTCCATTTGTAAGTAAATTTTTCCATATTTTAAAGATAATTCCCTAAAAAATTAGTCCCTTTCTCACAACTTTTACTTATTTATTGAATTTTTCTAATTTTATAATTGCCTTTGTCTACTTCATAGAGGTTAGTGTAATCAGAGTTAATTCAGATGGGTTCATTAAAACTTGCTGAAATAAACTGTTCCATTAACTTTAGATAGACAAAAAATAATTTATCCTAAAATATTTTTTCTTAGCAATATTGAGTCTTCTTTCTAAAAAAAAGTTTACTTTAAATTATAATTGAAATACAATTTCGAAATAATAATTATTCTTAAATACAAAGTAAGGGTTTTATGGGACTTAGTTGGTCGATAGTTTTTGCAATTTTGTTTGTAGGGTTCGTGTTTATACCAGGAATTGTTTTTATGTCACACCAATATCAAAACCGAAAAAAAGGAAGCATTAAAAAATAATTACAATTAAAGTGAATTAATTTGCCAAATAGATTCTTAGATGGCACATATTTTTTGGTTTTATTATATAGACGTATGGCATGAGGCAAATGATATTAATATTTGATTCTATCGCATTTGCGATTAAATTTTGAGAAACACTTACAAAGTGTTTTTATGTTTACTTTGAGGAAAATAGAATCCTTAAATATTATTACTTTGAGATTGTTTACAGTATTTTTATCATTATTATTACCAATCCAAGTAATATTCCCCTATGAAATAGCTGAAAAAAAAAAAACATCAATTTCGAATAAAAATCTTCTAGCTGGCAGAAAATACGAAAAATCAAAATCATCTTTCAAAAAAATAAGCTTTGCTGTTGTAACCGCTTCAGCGCTAAATTTAAGAAGCTCCCCAAATATTAAAAATAATATAATAAAGGTCCTCCCAAACGGTACACATCTAATTACTTTATCGCAGCCAATTAAAGGATGGGTAAAAGTAAAAAAAACTAGTGATATATACGGTTGGGTATCTATAAATTATTTAAAGTATTATCAGCCAAAATCATTGCCTATAGTAAAAACTGAAAATTTTTCTAAATCTTTCATATCCATTTTAGAAGCAAGCATAATTGAGTATATGAAAGAAATATATGCCAAAAATAAATTGAAAAAACATGACAAACTATCACTTGTCATTCAAGATCTTTCCTCGGGTGAATTTTTAGCTTCAATTCGTCCAAGAAGAATCTTAAAATCAGCTAGTACAATCAAATTACCAATACTACATGCATATGTTCTTCAACGTTTTAGAGGAAAAATTAAAGAATCACCATGGCACAAAAAATTGATTGAAGAAATGATTAGATATAGCAGTAATCCAAGTACAAACTCAATAATATATTTATTAGGTGGGACAGGAAATGTTCAAAAGATACTATCTGATACAAACGTATACGAAGATTTGAGTCTAAAACAATATTTTCCAGTAGATGGTAAGACATACCTAAATAAAATTTCTGCCGCTGATTTAAACAAGATATTTGTCAAAATTTGGTTTAAAAATATTTTAAAATCAAATAGTAACATCCAAACAAATAAAGAAATTTCTCAAGAAATGCTTTTTTTGCTAGGACTTCCTGGGCATTCTTGGATAAAAGATAGAATTAAAGCTGGCACCTGTTTTTCTTCAAACAAATCTGTAAATATTTGGGAC
>CACIWU010000032.1 GCA_902590435.1 uncultured SAR324 cluster bacterium
GATACTTAATAATCAATTTACATTTTTCAAGAAAAATATGACAATGTGTTTGTTTTTTGTTTGAAACAATTAATTATAATCACTAATTAAAACGGGGGCATATGTTAAACACTATGATTGTTGTGAAGATGAAAAAATCAAATTTTTCAGAATGGAAAAAACTTTTTGACGGTGATGCTGAAATGAGATCAAAGTTCATGAGAGATACTTTGGTTGGAAAGGTAGATGAAAACACTGCTGTCGTAACAGCTGATATTTTTGATCCTGAAGGTATGAAACAGGCATTATCAGGCCCTGAAGTGGAAAAACTTTTGAAAGAAATGGGCATTGAACATACAATATACATGTTGCAGCCAGCTCCAGCACCTGCTTCATAAAAAATAAAGCTACTATTTGCTCCACTATGCTCCACTTATAAAAACAACGTGGAGCAAATCAAGACCAGTTAAACACTGGCAGGCTCCACATTGCTCCACTACTCCACTTCTTTTTAAATATTATAAAAATAAGATATAATTTATAAGAGATTAGTATATTTTTAATATTTTGTACTAATTTGGAAAACAACGTGGAGCAAGTGGTTTTTTGATGTAAACCAAGTTAAATACTAGCCTAATGATGCTCCACATTAGGGTCCCCAACGTGGAGCAAAGGGAGGGGTGTTAGCCAATTTCAAATATATCAGTATCAAGTGAGTACTTTTCTGCAAAGAAAAATCTGCATTCATTTATTGAAGGTAATTCATATTCTCTTGAACCACTTACTATTCGTTTATCAATTGCAAAAGGGACCAGTTGTTTGATTGATAATTCTGTAAGTCGGTTTGTTGGCTTCAAAAATAGATTATTGGATAGAGAATGAAAATTTTTGGGCTTTTACCACCAAAAAAGAAATTATTACCACCAAATTTACCACCAAAATTTATAGGAAGCAAGAGAATATTTTGGAATGAATTAGAAAGTACTAAATTAAATAACCAAGTATTTACAATAGTTTATATTATTATTTGGGATGATTTGGAATGGGGTGGAATAAGGTTGTGGCGGAGGGAGAGGGATTCGAACCCTCGGTACGCTTTCGCATACGGCACATTAGCAATGTGCTGGTTTAAGCCACTCACCCATCCCTCCGAGAACTAAATTTATCTTCTACTTTAAGACTCCATTTTTAAATAATTACTAAAAATTTGGCAAGTTTTTCTTAATAACTAATAGAATCCTATTTCTTTATTTATTCCAAAATTAAAAAAATATTTAAAAGATAAAATTTTTAATAATTGATTAATATTTATAACAAATTTGATTATTAGAAATAAAAATATGCTTGCCTTTATCTAGCTGTTTTAGAGATAATTAATGTAATATTTAATATAAAGTTTTGAGAAAAAATAATAATCACTTAAGGTAATAATGGATAGAGATAAAATCCGAAAAAGTGTTCACATGTTACTAGAAGGTTTAGGAATCGACATAGAAAAAGAACACTTTCGAAAAAACACCTGATAGAGTTGCTAAAGCCTGGACAGATGAATTGTGTTCTGGTCTTGGTGAAAAAAAATTTAAGTTGACTACATTCCCTGTCGCAAAAAATTATGAACCAAGTATGGTTGTTCTTCAACACATTCCCGTAAGGTCTGTCTGTGCTCATCACTTGATGCCCTTTTACGGTGAGGCAACTGTAGCATACATACCTGATGAAAGACTATGCGGACTCTCAAAATTATCAAGAATAGTTGACTATTTTGCCAGACGTCCACAAGTACAAGAGGAATTAACTAGTGACATTACAGGATTTATATGTGAACAACTCTCACCTTTAGGAGCTGGAGTACTAATTAAAGCTACCCATATGTGTATGGCTATGAGAGGAGTAAGTCATGCAGGCATTATGACTACTAGTTCACTTAAGGGAGTTTTCCTATCAGATGGAACTGTAAGAGCTGAGTTTACTGCTTTGGCTCATGCTGAGAATTTAAATAAATTTTAAAATTAATAACCTTATAATTTTTATATTATATATAATTTTAATTCTTAATTTCAAATAAAAGTAAGTACATTTATTTTTTTTTAATACAAATAAATTAGTTGATTAGTTGTCTTTCTTTATAGTATTTTAGGACTTTTTGTCTGGATTCTTGCGCTAAAGAAATAGCTTCTTCGCGGAGATAAAAGTCATCGGGTTTCCAATTCCTTGTACGTAAACGATAAGGCCGTAAACCAAGGACAATATCCTCACTTTCGCAAAATAAATCTTCAATTTTTGGTTTTTGAATCCAAGCAGGACCAAGATTTTTTTCTAATGCATAATACCAACATGAAAAATTTTTTATTCTTTCTTCTTCAAAATAACCAGTTGGATTGAAAGACTCAATTAATTTTCTAAGAATAGAGTTTTGTTGAAAACGATCATAGTCAACAACGTACAAGCTTTCAGAAAGAAATAAAGGAGAGCCGTGCAGAAGTAGTCCCTTTGACTTTAAAGTATTTCCAGTTTGTACAATTTCAAGACCTACGTTTCCCTTTTCTCCGTTTATAACAGCTTGTTCCACGTCTTCTACTGGTTCTACCTGTAGCTCGGGATAGGCCGCCATAACTATACCTGCATAACGACCCTTTACAAATACATTTCTTCCGTGCTTAGAAAGCGTCTTCAAATCAATATTACTGCGACTATTAACTCCCTTTTTTGAAATCAAGAAAAATCCTACTATATCCTGTACTTCTTCACCAATTAATTTATTATAACTTTTAAGCATTGCCGAACCGGCAACTCTAATGCCAGTTGGTTTATTAAGTTGATAATTATACATTCCCCATTTTGTAACTTTAGTAGGATCAGTTAAATAATGTTGTGTCATAGAAAGCAACTCATCAAGACCGACTACGGTGAAGTCAACTTCATCTAATTTGATTAATGATGATCCGTTATGAGGCTCTTCACCCTCCAGCCTAAGTTTTATTCCCCCTAGTTCCCATTCATAAGAAAGGAATCCCAAACGATAAGGCCTGAATTTTCTTTTTCTATCTACTGATATAGAAAAACATGTCGGAGATTTTTTAGAAATTTCTTCTAAAAAACTTATTGCTTCTCTTAAATCGGAAGTACTTTTATTTTTACTGTACGACAATACCTCTAAAATTTGATCTATCTCAACATTGTTTTTACTATAATTTTTTAATTTTCGCAAAAAATTATTCAAAGTTCGTCCTGTACGAGGAACCGCACAAGTTACATCAAATGTCGGCATTAAGTTTGGATATAATGACAAAAGTTATCTCATAAGAGTTAAGAATAACAAAAAAATAAAAGGGAATTTTGTTTGATTTTTAAAGCAAATTTATACTTTCAAAAAAATAGATTAGAAACAATTTTAAGTATATTTTAATTTTTTAATTAAAAAAAATCTTCTTATTATTCTTTTTTCTCCAAAGCATCCAATACAAGTTCTGCGACATCTTTCACTTCTATAGAATCATTTTTTCCTTTTGCAGTAATACCATCACTCATCATAGTCATACAAAATGGACAAGATGTGGCAATAGTTGATGCTCCAGTATTTATCGCTTCCTCAGCACGAGTTTCATTTATACGAGTACCAATTTTCTCTTCCATCCACATACGAGCTCCTCCTGCTCCACAACAAAAGCTTTCTTTTCCAAAATGATCCATTTCTTTCAATGGTTCCATTGTAGATTTATTAATCAATTTTCTAGGAGCTTCATATTCTTTATTGTATCTTCCCAAATAACATGAATCATGAAAAGTTACTGTATCTTTAAGGTTACTTCCAAGGGGTAAGAGGCCTTCATTGACCAACTTTTCAATAAATTGAGTATGATGAAAAACTTCGTATTCTCCTCCCAATTGAGGATATTCATTTTTAATACTATTCAAACAATGAGGACATGACGTTACAATTTTTTTAATTTTATAATTATTCAAAGTTTCTACATTTTCTCCGGCCAACATTTGAAAAAGCATTTCATTGCCGGAACGACGAGCTAGATCACCTGTGCATTTTTCTTCACTTCCTAAAATTGCGAATTTAACTCCGGCTTTCTTGTAAAGAGTCGCTGTAGCTCTTGCTATTCTCTGATTCCTACTATCAAATGACCCTGCACACCCAACCCACATAAGAACCTCAATTTCATCCGGATTTGATTCGGACATCAAAGGCAAATTAAGTCCTTCACTCCATTCTCCCCTTTGGTCAAATCCAATTCCCCACGGATTAAAGTTCCTCTCAAGACCCTTGAATGTGTTTGACATTTCCTGAGGATATGCTTCTTCCATCATTACTTGATTTTGGCGCATACCTAAAATACGAGGAACGTGTTCAATAGAAACTGGACAAACTTCCTCACAAGCTCTACAAGTTGTGCAAGCCCATAGTGTATCTGGCCTTATAATTTCTCCTACTAGTACTTTTTCTTCTGCAGTTGTACCTTTATAAAAAAGATTTTTTTCCTCCTTTCTTAAATGACTTAACAATGATTGATTAAATTTCTTTAAGGTAAGAGGTTTTTCAGTTACAAAAGTTGGACATACATCATGACAGCGCCCACATTCTGTACATGAAAACAGATCCAAACCTTGTTTCCATGTAAGATGTTCAATTTTACTAATTCCTATTTTACCTTCTTCCCAAACACTTTCATCTTCTAAATTTACAAGAGGAGCAATAGCATGAGGATAATCCAAAGAACCAAGAAATATATTTGGAAGTGCAGTAATTTCATGAAACTGTTTAGTATTTATAAGTAAATTAACAAATATCAACATTCCTGATACGTGCCCCCAATAGCTAAAATGATATAAAAAAGCATTACCACTTTCTCCGAAAATATTAACAAATTTAGCAATTATCAGAGTAAAAGGAGCCCAATCCCATTCTGATCCATAAACCTTGCTATCAAAAAAATGCAAAGATTGATTATAGTTTTCAATTAAGTTAAGCCTCGCTGCATCAAAAAGTAGATCCGTAATCATTATAAATGCAATAAAGAGCAAAACATATATTCCTTCCCAATTTAGCTCTAGTCTAGAAGGTTTTTGAAAAAATCTTCTAAAAAGTGCTAATATAACCATGGATAGTACAATTACCTCTCCAATATTGTAAATACTAATATAAGCAAAACCCATCCAAGATTCAGAATCTAAAAACGGTATATATTCTTGAAAGCCAGTTACAAATCCTTCTCCCATTAAAGTTAGCTCCCTTATTCCTACCATTAGTGCTCCCCAAAATATTAAAGCATGCATAATTCCAGAAGCTCTTTCACGTTTACGACCAATCAATTTCTCTTGTCCAAAACCCATTTTAAAGAGTCTTTTAATTCTACGTCCAATATCATTAAATCTATTCTCTGGTGCCATCCTTCTCAAAGCAACGAATTTGAAAGTCAATTGAAGAGCAAATACTCCCCAAGCAACTATCATAACAAAAGTCATTAACCATGGATTCATTGTTTCCCTTAAAAAGATTGTTAAAAATATAAAGAAATTAAAATCAAATTATTTCAGTTTAAAATAGAACTTCTTTCGCCTATAGGCAAGGCAATTTGCAGACCACTCTTCTCTTTTGAGAAAGGTAATGTTAATGTAATTAAATACTAACCTTTTTCAAATTCAAAACATTACTGATATGATCAGATATTTTATTCTATTCTACTTACTTTTTTCCCTAGCCAGTTGTAATAGTACGAAAATTTTTTACGACTATGGTGACATTTTAGTTTCTTGGCAAGTTGATAATTATTTTGATCTTACAAATGAACAGGAAGAATGGATTGAAGGTAAAATAATTTCTAATCTTGACTGGCATCGGAAAAATGAATTGCCAGATTATAAATTATTTTTGGTTGAAATTAAAGAGTTAGCTAGGGATGGAATAACTATGAAAGATCTTAATTTAATTTTTTTAAAATTTGAAAAAAAAAGGGATAAAATATTTGAAAAAATTACTCCGGACATTGCTTTATTTCTTAATAATTTAAGCTCTAATCAGATAAATTACTTTGAAAAAAAAATATTAGAAGATAATGAAGAGCTTATGGAAGAATTGGGAAGTGATCAAAATAGATTGAAGAAAAGAAAAGAATATTTTTTTAAACAAATGGAGGATTGGTTCGGAGAATTAAGTAAAAATCAAATTTCTAAATTGAGTAAATTGCAAAACAAATGGTATAGAGATTCTTCTAACCTTTCAAAAAATCGTATGCTATATCGTTTGAAATCACAGAGACAATTTTTGTCTTTATTACGTTCCAATCCAGACAAAACAACATTGGAAAAATGGTTACGCGAATGGACTAGCAATTGGACGAATAATGCAAACCCAAAAAGAAAGAAACGGATATT
Organism: uncultured SAR324 cluster bacterium; assembly: GCA_902590435.1. Lineage (GTDB taxonomy): Bacteria > SAR324 > SAR324 > SAR324 > NAC60-12 > Arctic96AD-7. The sequence continues at coordinate 6,361 of CACIWU010000032.1, forward strand.
AAAAAACAAAAAAAGAATATTGGAGGTAAACAAAATTTTAACTGCGGAACAACGTCTTTTTGCTCTTAAAGAACTAGATTCTTGGATTAAAGTTTTTGAAGAAACAATTAAAAAATAAGAAATCTACCAAGAGCAAATTATCTAGACTTTTCACAATGTTTTACCGATACTGATTTTAAATAAAATTATTAAAATTTAATTAATGTGAAATATGAGTGAATTATTATTTACATCAGAAAGTGTTACAGAGGGACATCCTGACAAAATATCAGATCAAATATCTGATGCCGTTCTTGATGCTATGATTTCCAAAGATATAAATAGCAGAGTTGCTTGCGAGACTCTGGTAACAACAGGGATGGTCGTTGTCGCGGGAGAAGTCACAACAAAGGCATCTTTAGACATTCAAAAAGTCGTTCGAGATACAATAGAATCCATTGGCTATTCAAATTCCAGCATGGGTTTTGACTTTAATACATGTGCAGTTATGGTAAGTCTGGACAAACAATCTCCTAACATCGCTCAGGGAGTTAACGAAGGTGAAGGTAAGCACAAAGAACAAGGTGCCGGAGATCAAGGATTGATGTTCGGATATGCATGTGATGAAACACCAGAATTGATGCCACTTCCAATTCAATTAGCACACCAACTAACTCAAAGACTTTCATATGTTCGTAAAAATGGAATAATTGATTATTTGAGACCTGATGGTAAATCTCAAGTAACAGTACGTTATGTTGATGGGGAACCAAAATCAGTAGAAACAGTTGTAATTAGTTCACAACATTCTGAGCACATCAACCAAGAAAAGTTGCAAAATGACATATTAGAAGAAGTTATATATTATGTTATTCCAAAAAAATATTTAAGTGATTCAACTAATTACCATATAAACCCTACGGGTCTTTTTGTTATTGGTGGTCCACAGGGAGACTGTGGATTAACAGGAAGAAAAATAATAGTTGATACTTATGGTGGAATGGGTCGACATGGTGGAGGTGCTTTCTCAGGTAAAGATCCTTCAAAGGTAGACCGTTCCGCTGCATATGCCGCGCGCCATGTCGCAAAAAATGTTGTGGCGTCTGGGTTATCATCACGCTGCGAAGTCCAATTGGCTTATGCAATTGGTGTAGCTGAACCAGTTTCAATTTCTGTAGAGACTTTTGGAACAAACAAAATAGAAAATAAATTAATTGAAAAATTAATTCGAAATAATTTTGAATTAAAACCAGCAGGGCTTATTAGTGAACTAAATCTTCTTCGTCCCATTTACCAAAAAACAGCTGCTTATGGTCATTTTGGAAGAGAGATACCAGAATTTACGTGGGAAGTAAAAAATAAAGCTGATGATTTGAGGTCTCAGTCAGGTATTTAGATTATGGTTAGTAAGGATATTTTGATAATCAATCGTCTTGGATTGCATGCCCGTGCTGCTGCTCAATTAGTTCGTTTGGCAAATGAATATCCTTGTAAAATTAACATACATAAAGATGGTCAAGTGAAAGACGCAAAATCTGTAATGGAAGTACTAATGCTGGGAGCAACTGAGGGCAGTACGCTGAAAGTCATTACAAATGGAGATTGTGAAAAAGAAGCTTTAAATGCTATCTCCGAATTATTTGCAGCGCGCTTCAATGAGCTGGAATGATTGAAAAAATAAAAGGGAATACAAAAATATACGGAATTATTGGTTATCCTGTAAAACATTCATTTTCTCCAAAAATGCACAATGCAGCATTTTCTGAATTAAAAATGGATGCTACGTATCTTCCATTTTCAGTAAAGCCTGAAAATATTCGTCAGGCTATAGATGGAATTAAAGCTTTGAATATATCTGGATTCAATGTAACCATACCTCACAAAAGTTCAATAATTAAATACCTAGATAAAATCACTCCAATTGCAAAAATAGTAGGGGCAGTAAACACTGTTAAAAATCTTAACGGTCGATTAATTGGAACAAATACTGATGTAACAGGATTTGTTAGGTCTTTAAAAGAGTTAAATTTTTCACCGTCAAAAAAAAATATTGGGTTGATTGGTGCAGGAGGTTCCGCCAGAGCTTTAATAGTAGGACTTGCCTCTTCAGGTGCTTCAGAAATTATAATTTACAATAGGACACTAAAACGAGCAAAGAAATTAGAATTAGAGTTTTCTAAGAGCTTTCCTAAAATAAAGATTAAATCAGTATCTTTAAAGAAAATTAATGGATCATGCTTGGACTTACTTGTTAACTCTTCTTCAGTTGGTATGGAATATAATGAAAGTCCATTAGATTTAAATCTATTTCATAAAATAGAAAATGTTGTTGATATTATTTATTCCCCAACAAAAACTAAACTTATCAGACAAGCCCAAAAACTTGGCATACCAAATATTAATGGATTAGGAATGTTGCTTTACCAAGGATGTGAAGCATTCAAATTTTGGACTGATCAACCTGCTCCAGAAAGTATCATGCAAAAACAATTATTCAATTCAGTAAATTAACAAATTAAGGAAAAATTATGCAGATACCTTTTGAAGTTGATACTCCTGAGGAGAAGAAAAATAATTTTACAACATCTGATTCGATAAAATCAAATCCCCATGAAAGCTCTTCAACCGAAAAAATAAAAAAACCTTTCTCAGTAACACAACTAACAAGACAAATAAAAAATCTCCTTGAAAATGAATTTCGCTTTTTGTCAGTTGAAGGCGAGATTTCAAATGTAAAAAAAGCTGCATCAGGACATTTATATTTTGTTTTAAAAGATGACCAATCTCAAATTCGTTGTGTTATGTTTAGACAATTTTTATCAAATACACACTTTGAACCAGATAATGGATTAGAAGTATTAGTTAAAGGACAAATATCTGTCTATAAGCAACGCGGAGAATACCAAATTATTATTTCTTCAATCGACCCAATAGGTTTAGGTGCTCTACAATTGGCTTTTGATCAACTAAAAATTAAACTCGACTCTGAAGGATTATTCGAACAAAAATTCAAAAAAAAAATACCTTTCTTACCCAGAAAAATTGGAATATTAACTTCACCTACTGGTGCAGTAATACATGATATGATAACAGTCTTAGAACGCAGATTTAAAGAAATACCAATATTACTTTTCCCTGTTAAAGTACAAGGAAATATCGCAGTCCCATCTTTGATAGAAGGTATAAATTACATGAACACTATTAGTGAAGCAGAGAAGATAGATGTTTTGATTTTAGGAAGAGGGGGAGGCTCAATCGAAGATTTATGGGCATTTAATGATGAGAAACTGGCAAGGACAATTTTTTTATCCAGAATACCAATTATTTCTGCGATTGGGCATGAAACAGATTTCACCATTTCTGATTTTGTCAGCGATTTAAGAGCACCAACTCCTTCGGCAGCCATAGAATTAGCAGTTCCACAAAAAAAAGATCTAGAATATACAGTGAATCAAAAACAAAATCAATTGAGTAGAACAATAGATCAAAAAATATTACATTTACAAGAATATTATAAAATTGCAAATAAAAGATTAGACTCGCCTATTGAGATGATAAGACAAAATGCTCAACTCGTAGATGACTTGGATTCTTTGCTAAACGAAAGACAAAATTACAAGATAGAACTTATAAAAAAATCGTTAGAGAGAACTTCTGAAAAAATTTTTTTACTTAATCCAAAACGCGAATTACTTTCTCATATTGAGAGCCTTAAGATTCTCAACAAACGTTTAAAAAATTCTATTGTCATTCAACAAAAAGAAAAAAATGAAATAATTAAACAAAAAACAAATTTACTAGACAGTCTTAGTCCATTATCTGTAATTGCAAGAGGATACAGTGTTACTTTGGACATTAAAGGAGAACCAATAAATTCTATAATAGAAACCAAACCAGGAGAAAAATTGCAGGTGAGAATTAAAGATGGTATTATAAATACTAAAGTAATTTCTATAAAACCTAATAAAAATAATTAATTTAATTTTTATGGAAATCATAACTATACCTTGCCTGAAGGATAATTTTGCATATCTACTAATATGTAAAAAAAGTCTTGAAGCAGCCGTAGTTGATCCTTCTGAAGCATTTCCCGTACAAAAAATAGTAAAACAAAATGGAGTGAAATTAAAAACCATTTTAAACACCCACCATCACTGGGATCATGTAGGTGGCAATAAGGATTTAGTCGCAGCCAACCCCGATTTATTAGTATTCGGCCACGAATCTGATCGAGGAAGAATACCAGGTCAAAATAAATTTTTGAAAAAAGGAGATATTATATCTTTTGGCGAAGTAAAAGGATCATTTATACATAATCCTGGACACACTTCAGGAGCCATCTCGTATATTTTTTCTAAAACAGTATTTACTGGAGATACTTTGTTCGCTGCAGGTTGTGGTAGAATTTTTGAGGGTACGCCTGCGCAAATGTTTAACTCTATAAACTTTCTAATTGGCCAACTATCAGATGATACTGAAATATATTTTGGACATGAATACACTGAAAATAATCTAATTTTTGCTAAAAGTTTAGAACCACTAAATTTAGAGATTCAAAAAAAAATTAACAAAGTTAAATATTTACGCTCTAAAGGAAAATACACAACTCCAACAACACTAAAAGAAGAAAAAAAAACCAATCCATTTTTACGATGCGATTCTTCTGAAATACGTAAAACCATAACATTAAAGAATTCCAAAAATTCACTATCTAAAATACAAGCTTTTGAAACAATAAGAGAACTAAAGGATTGTTTCTAATTATGCAAAATAAAGAAGTCAATGGAATACTTGCATTAAGAATTACTTGGTTAGGTTTAATTGCCAATCTTGTTCTCGCTATATTAAAAGGTTTTATAGGATTTATTTCCAATTCGTCCGCACTTATAGCCGATGCAGGTCATTCATTTTCAGATTTGATTTCTGATGTAATAACTCTTTGGGCAGTTAGAATGTCTAATATACCCAAAGATAAAAATCATCCCTACGGACATGGTAAATTTGAAACAATTGGGACATTTTTTATTTCGATTTTGCTAATTTTAACTGGAATTGGAGTAGCTTGGCATCTTTTTAATAAATTTAATATACCGGAAATTCCAGGAATTATTTCACTTTGGATGGCAGCGGTAGCTATTGTCGTAAAAGAAACTCTATTTCATATTACAAGAATTATTAGTAAAAAAACATCAAGTAAAATTTTACTCGCTAATGCTTGGCATCATAGATCAGATGCAATTTCTTCAGTAGCAGCACTTATCGGAATAGGAGGTTCGCAATTGGGAGTTCCATTAATGGATCCTCTAGCAGGTGTCATAGTTTCTGGGTTAATTATAAAAACTGGCATAAACATAGGCTATGAAAGCATAAAGGAATTAACAGATGAGATAGTAGAAGAAGAAATAATAAATGAATTAGGTAAAATTTTAAAAGATATTGAAGGAGTTGATAACTTTCACGAGATGCGTGCCAGAAAAATGGGACCTCATTTATTGGTTGATCTTCATATTCAAGTAAACAACATGATGAGTATTTCAGCTGCTCATCAAGTAGCAGAAAGAGTGCGTTTAACAATTTTAAATAAAATACCTGCTGTAAACGAAGTTTTGGTTCATGTGGATGCTGAAAATGATTTTGTAGATGAAAAAGAAGAAACTAGAATTAATACTGATATAGCCCTAATGCGTCCGCAAATTAAAATTGAGAATGATGTCAAGAAGGTAATCAAACAAATTCCAGAAATTTTAGGAATTACTCATATTTACTGTCATTATTTGGGGAAAAAACTTACAGTACAGGTTAACATTATTTTAAATACTGAAATGCGTATTAGCGATGCACAAAAAATTGCTTCAATTGCTAGAAAAAGAATTGAAAAAATTTATGATATTGATGCGGCTGATTTACATCTAGAATTAGAAGATAATTACTAAATTATATTTTTTGTAAAAATATAATTTTTATCCGTTTTTTAAATATTCATGGAGTAATAAAATAAATTTGTAAATTTCTTATCAATCTATTCTCTTTTCTTGTTTCAACCTCACCTAAATATTTAAGTGGTATTTTAAATCTTTTATAGTATTCATACAAATCTCCTTGACATTCGTATAATTCACAAACGAAAATACTTGGGCTTTTTTTTACTTCCTCTAAAGGACTCCATAAATTACGTTCATTTTTTTCTATACTATGTGGCCAGGTAGGATATTTTAAAAAAAATGATAAAGCACTACTTAGTTGATATTCACGTGATACTATATAAGATATTCTAAAGATATTATTTTGATCTAACAAATTTCTTAATTGTGTTCCGGTTTTTTCCCAAGCAATTATACGAGTCAGTCGATTCGCAGAAACATCCATTGCTACTTTCTGGATTAATTCGCCATATTTCTCATACTCAGAATGAGTAAGTATTCTTTTTAAATTTTCTCCAAATTGTTTTTCACTGAAGTAGCGCTTATCACTTTTTCTAAGTCTAAACAAAATCGATTTTCCTACTCCGTTTGACTCTAGATAGTCAAAGTTTTTTATTTCATATGGCATCCAATCAATGATTGGTTTTAATGCTTGAGCAACTAAGAATCCACTAATTGAAAAATTTATAAAAATTGCTATCGCAAGTAAAAAATACAATCTTCTCTTATTTAATCTCAAAATCATTTCATTACCCAGCAAAATTGCTACCCCTACGTATGCAAGATTTACCCAATGTGGATCTGCTATACTACCTTTTAAACTCATAACTGTAAAAAATATTAATGGAAAGAATGAAATGATAAAAATAACTGTTTCAGCGCTTTTTGCTTGAAAAAGCCTATCCCTAATCCAATAAATACCCACCGTTCCCATTATAAACCAAAATGGGGAAAATAAAAGCATGTGACCAACTGTAAAAGTAAGAGTATTTTCTCCAAAATCGGCTCCTGAAGTTGCTTTATCAAACTGCCACCGGAATGAAATCCAATCATGTTGATAATTCCATATAAGAACAGGCAAAAAAACAATCAAGGATATCATCCCCGCGACATAAATCCATGGATTAATAATTTCTTTACGAGTTTTAGAAAATATTAAAATATGTATAAAAAAACCTATATAAAATAAAAGCATAATGTATTTAGAAAGAGCCCCTAATCCTGCTATCAATCCAATATATATTAACCATTTATTTTTGGATTCCTGATGAAATCTAATTAAAAAGAACAAAGCTAAGATCCAAAAAAATAAGAATGGTTGGGTGATATGTAAAAAAATACTACCAAGAGTAAAATATGGCATGGTACACAAAATTATTAATGTAATTAAAGAAGCTTTTTGACCGTACAATTGAAATGTTCCCAAATATATCAATGCTAAGATTAATAGTGTTACCAGTTGAGAACCTAATTCTAGTGCTGTTTCGGTACTCCCTCCAACAAAAGTAATACCACGAATAAGCCAGGCAATCATTGGAGGATGCTCATAATAAGAAAGACTAAGATACTTTGACCATACCCAATGATCAATCATATCGGGGTGTGGATTGAAGAATTGATTTATGATAAAAAAAATCGAGAAATGAACAACAAAGATACTTATTGCAGAAGCGTGTTTCACAGAATTATACTTACAATATTCGAGATTCTGATTAAATACTTTAAATAATAAAATTTAAGGAAAAACAATTGCTTTAAAATCCAAATGTCTTTTTGACCAACTCGATAACTCTCGACATAACCAAAGTCTATTACCACATTTCATAGGATCTTCATCCATGACCAAAACATTTTCAAAAAATTGTGTTACTACTGGTTCTATCAAAAAAATTTGTTTCAGGAAATTGGAAGGAGACCAAGGCCTATCTTGCTCAGAATTAATAATTGGTTCCAAAATATTATAAAAATTTTTTTCTTCAACAAGTAACAGATCTTGTTCTTTGATTTTTTTGGCAATTTTTTGCGGATATTTTTTACAAATATTTTCTGCACGTACTATTGATTCGACTGATCTTTTAAAACTTGTTGTATCAAGATGATCAGATAATAATTCAGCAAATTCCAACTGTTCAATTGGTAAAATATTCTTTTTATTTTCCTCATTAAATAAAGAATCTTCAATTTTTCTTCCTAGAACAGCATCAATCAAATCATAACGGAACCCTTTTTCTTGAAAAAACCATCTCTGACGTTGAACTAAAAAGACTAACAATTCCTCGTTTAATTTTAAAATATCCAAATCCAAAGAAAGCTGATCACCAAGTATAATTAATCCTTTTGAAATCAATTCTTGAATATTTATAGATAGACGTAATCCCAAAATAAGTAGTATTATTCCTTGAGCTGCTCTTCTAAGGGCATAAGGATCGGTAGCTCCAGATGGTTTCAAATTAATAGAAAATGCCGTGATTAATAAATCAAACTTATCTGCAAGAGAGACTGAAACAGTTTCCTTGTCTTTTGGGAATGAGTCATTAGTATTGCGAGGCAAATAATGTTCCTTAATCCCTCTACAAACAATATCCTTTTCATTTTTTAAACTAGCGTAATTTCCTCCCATAAAGCCTTGAAGTTCAGGGAACTCTTGTACCATCAACGTCCCTAAATCAAACTTACAAAGCTCAGAAATACGCTTAATGTTAATTTGTTGTTCTCGAGAAAAATTTAATTTTTCTCCTATAAATTTGCTTAATAAAATAATTCTTTGAACTCGCTGCGATTGAGAACCTCGATGTTGAAAAAAAACAACTTTTTTTGCTCTTTGACAAAACTCTTCTATATTTTTATTTTGATCATCCATATAAAAAAATCTTGCATCGCCCAACCTTGCACACAAAACTTTTCTATTTCCTTTTCTTACAATATTAATATTTTTTTTATCACCATTTCGAACTGTAACAAAAAATGGAAGTAATTTTTTTTTGACTGACTTTTTGTTAATTTTTTGAAATACGGGGAAATACCTTTGATTAACAGCCATACTGGTTACCAGAACTTCATCCGGAAGTTCAAGAAATTCTTCTTCAAATTCTCCCAAAATTACTGTAGGCCATTCAACTAGGTTTGTAACTTCTGTAAGTAGTTCACTATCTAGCTCAACATCAAAGCTAAATTCTCTTTCCAATTTTTTTACTTGTTTAATAATTTCTTCACGGCGCTCCTCAAAATCAACTAAAACATTTAACTTTTTCAACTTTTTTTTGTAATCAACAGCATCATTTATTAAAGTCATACCTGGACTCAAAAATCTATGTCCTTTAGTTGTTAATCCGGATTCTAACATTTCTAATTTAATTGGAATGTGTTTTTTATTCCATAGCGATAAAACCCAGCGAATCGGACGAATAAATCTCATTTTATATGAACCCCATCTCATATTTTTGGAAAAATTAATTTGTGCAATCCAATCTTGGATGTGTAATTGCAACAATTCTGGAACAGGACGACCTAACTTTTTTTTCTGACAAAAAAGATATTCTTTGCCATCAAAATTTTTAAATTTTAAATCATTAATTTTAATCCCATTCTTTTTCGCAAATCCAAATGCAGATTTAGTCCATTTGTTTTCTTTATCTTTAGCAAACTCTGCTGGTGGACCTTTAAGCTCTATAATACGATCTTTCTGCTTATTTGGTAGTCCTACTACTATTACTGCTAACCTCCTGGGGGTGGAATAAGTATCAATTAAATCAAAACATAAGTGGTACTTTTCGCATGTATTTTTTATTAATGTCTTCAATTGATCTACTGCAGGCAGAATCATATTTGATGGCATTTCTTCAAGTCCAATTTCTAACAAAAATCTATTCACTGAATATCTTTCTATAACTATTTTTTTGAATTTAATACATCTACCAATTCTAAGGCAGCTTGGCGATTCTTCATCAAAGGGAACTCTAATTTCCTCCGTTCTTCTAGAAAAAGTTTCGCTATTTCCTGGGCAAGTATTCTCACTCGTGATATGTAATCAGCACGCGCAGAAACACTAATTGCACCGGAAGCATCAAGCTGGTTAAAACTATGCGAGCATTTAAGGACATAATCGAAAGCAGGAAAAACCAGTTTTTCTTTAATTGCACGAACAGCCTCATTCTCAAAATCGTTGAACCAACGGTGAATTAAATTTGTATCTGCAATTTCGAAAGTATATTTTGAATGTTCATATTCTGCTTGACGAAAAATAGATGCATAGCTAACACCTTTTGTGTATTCAAGATCAAAAACATCTTCAACATCCTGTAAATATGAAGCAATTCTTTCAATTCCGTATGTAATTTCTGCTGAAATTGGATCACAAGCTATTCCACCAACTTGTTGAAAATATGTAAATTGTGTCACTTCCATTCCATCAAGCCATATTTCCCAACCAAGACCCCATGCTCCAAGTGTTGGAGCCTCCCAGTTATCCTCAACAAAACGAATATCATGATCTAGTGGTTTTATACCCAAGGCTTCGAGAGAAGATAAGAATAGTTCTTCAACATTGTCTGGAGAAGGTTTAAGAATTACTTGATATTGATGATGTTGAAATAGTCGATTTGGATTTTCACCATATCTGCCATCCGCTGGTCGTCTTGATAGTTCAACGTAAGCAACATTCCACTCTTCAGGGCCGAGGACGCGAAGCGTAGTCATCGGATTCATTGTTCCGGCTCCAGTTTCAATATCAAATGAGTTCATCAATAAACAACCATGCTTATTCCAAAAATCATTTAATATTAAAATAATTTCTTGAATAGTATAATCCCTTGTCATGCTATTTTTTTTTAAATTGATTTAAACAA
>CACIWU010000033.1 GCA_902590435.1 uncultured SAR324 cluster bacterium
CAAGAAGAGATCATGGAGGAGTGATATTTGTTGATTTGCGAGATTATACTGGGATTACACAAATAGTTTTTAAAGTCGAAATAAGCAAAGATTCACATAACTTAGCGGATACGATCCGCGGAGATTTTGTTTTAGCTGTAAAAGGGAGAGTTGCATTAAGAATTGAAGGAAATTTAAATCTAAAATTACCAACTGGAAAAATAGAAGTTTTGGTAGAAGAGTTGGAAATTATGAATAATTCTGAAACACCGCCTTATGTATTAGAAAATCGTGAAAATGTTGATGAGAAACTAAGACTTGAATATCGCTTTCTTGATTTACGCGATTCTACTTTACAAAATAATTTAATGATTCGTTCCAAGTCTATGCAGATTGTAAGGAATTATTTTTCAAGTAATCGCTTTTTTGAAATTGAAACCCCAATTTTGACTAAATCAACACCTGAAGGTGCGCGAGATTATCTGGTGCCTTCCAGAGTCAATCCTGGGTTATTTTATGCCTTACCGCAGTCTCCTCAACTTTTTAAACAGTTGTTGATGATTAGTGGTTATGATCGTTACATGCAATTAGCACGTTGTTTTCGTGATGAAGATTTACGCGGAAACCGTCAGCCAGAATTTACCCAAGTTGACTTAGAACTTAGTTTTACTGAACCGGAAGAAATTTTTGAATTAACTGAAGGGTTAATGCAAATATTGTTTGAGGAAACAATCGGTGTAAAAATTGAAACTCCATTCATTCATATGAGCTATCAGGAAGCGACAGAAAACTATGGCTCAGATGCTCCGGATATAAGATTTGAATTGAAACTCAAGAATATTTCAGATATAGCATCAGAATGTGAATTACGAGTTTTTAAACAAGTTGTAGTCGATGGTGGAATTGTTAAGGCGATTTGCGTGCCAGGAGGAGCTGAATTTTCTCGCAAGGATCTGGATGATTTAACTGAATATGCACAAATATTTGGAGCAAAGGGAATGGCTTGGATTAAAAAAAATCCTGACGGCTGGCAATCACCAATAGGAAAATTTTTTTCGAAAGAACAAAAAGATGCTTTGGAAGAGAGAGTCGATTTGAATGTGGGGGACTTGGTATTATTTTGCGCTGATAAAGCAAAAATTGTCCATGATACACTTGGAAATTTACGAAGAGAAATAGCTATACGTCGAGGTTTAATTAACGAAAATGAATATAAATTTGTATGGGTTACAGACTTCCCTTTGTTTGAGTATAGTGAAAATGAAAAAAGTTATACTTCCAGTCACCATCCTTTCACTATGCCTAACCTAGATGATTTGGAAGAATTTGGGGAAAAATCTCCAGAAAAAATTCGCTCCCGTGCTTACGATGTAGTATTGAATGGAGTTGAGATAGGAGGAGGTAGCATACGAATTCATAGAGAAGACATCCAAAATAAAGTTTTTCACTTGTTGAAATTAACAAACGAAGAGATTGAAAGTAAATTTGGTTTTTTAATGAAAGCTCTTTCTTTTGGAGCTCCTCCACATGGTGGTATAGCTTTAGGTTTTGATAGAATAATGATGTTTCTTCTGAAAACTAATTCAATTCGTGACGTTATTGCTTTTCCAAAAACGCAAAAAGCCGGTTGTTTGATGACGGATGCTCCTTCTGATGTAGATAAAGAACAATTAGATGAATTGCATGTTAGAATTAAGCCTTCTTTGGAGCAGTTGGAGTGAAAAATGACCAATAAAATCACTATCGGTCTTATATGTGGTGGTACAAGTGGTGAGCATGCAGTTTCATTAATTTCAGCATACAATATACAAGCTGAGTTAAACCGCGAAAAATACGATGTGTTAATAATTGGTATAGATAAAAATGGATCTTGGTTTTTAGGAAAATCTTCAGAATTTTTTAATAACGTTGACAATGTAGATAAGGTTTCATTTAATAAAAATCATCCTACAATACCTCCTCAAAAAAATAATACTAATTCTAAAGAATCAGAAAATGTGTTGAATAATGTAGATGTTTTTTTTCCAATTACTCATGGTAAACTTGGTGAAGATGGCTCAATGCAGGGTATGTTAGAAATGACAGGTAAACCGTATGTAGGTTCTGATGTTTTCGGCTCAGCAATTTGTATGGACAAAGAAGTCACAAAAAGGCTTTTACTTTTACGCGGAATACCTGTTGCTCGTTACAAACTTGTTCGTAATCCTGATGATTTGTCTTTTGAAGAGGTAGTTCAAGAAATGGGATTACCGTTATTTGTTAAACCATGCCGAGAGGGTTCATCTATTGGTGTCTCAAAAGTTAATTCTGCAGTGGAATATAGAGAGGCTTTAAATAAGGCATTTGTTTCGGACCGTAAGGTTTTGGTTGAGGAATCAATTTTAGGAAGAGAAATTGAATGCTCAGTTCTGGGCAATGATTCTCCTGAAGCAGCTAAAGTTTTGGGAGAAATTGTTCCTCTCAGTGAATTCTATTCTTATGAATCAAAGTATGTTGATAAAGATGGTGCAACTTTAATAATCCCTGCTAAAATTGATCCAGAAATTTCTCATCAAATAAGAGAGGCGGCTGTTGATGCGTTTATACTTACCGAATGTCGTGGTATGGCAAGAGTTGATTTTTTTCTTAACAAGGATAATAATTTCATTCTAAATGAAATAAACACTTTGCCAGGATTTACCAAAATTAGTATGTTTCCTAAGCTTTGGGAGTCATCGGGTCTGGAATATACAAAACTACTTGACAGGCTTATAGAGCTCGCTATTGAATAGATAAACTGTTTAGCACCTCAGATTTAATTTAGTTCATAAATATTAAAAAGTCTTATGAGACTTTTCACGCAACCCCATTTGAATATTGTACTATACGAACCACAAATTCCTCCTAACACTGGAAACATTGCCAGACTATCTGCAGCCACAAAATGTCATTTGATTTTGCTTGGGGAGTTGGGATTTGATTTAGGAGATAAAAAATTAAAAAGGGCAGGCTTAGATTATTGGCAGTGGGTCAGCTGGGAACATATCCCAAATTCTGAAAGATTTCTAGAGTCACTAAGTAAGAAAAATTTTTCTTTTTTGTCTGTACACAATCAAAGACCTTACACAGAGATTTTGCCACAGGAAGGAGATTATTTGTTTTTTGGTAAGGAAACAGAGGGATTGCCAAAAGTGTGGATGGAGCGCTTCCCCGAGAACTGCTTTACTCTACCAATGTGGGAAACAGGAGTTAGGAGTTTGAATCTTGGATCTTCAGTAGCTGTTGTGGTATATGATTGTTTGCGTCAGTTGGGGAAATTCTAAATTATTTGTATTGAATATTTTCTAATTTAAATAAGAAAATTTTGTTTTAATATGTTGCTATTTTTATTTTGTCATGAGCAATTCATTAACGAACCGTTAGTGAAAATTATTTTCAGTAAAAACTATAAAATTTTTGAATTAATTGATAGAATATTATAAAAAATGATAACAATAATTTATTTGGTTTAAAAAATATGTCAGAGCAGTATGGGGTAATGGTATGTGGTCACGGTAGTCGTGACGAAGATGCCGTGAAAGAATTTAAATCTGTTGCGGAAGGGATAAAAAAACGACTACCACAATATGAAACTGACTGGGGTTTTTTAGAATTTGCTAATCCGGTTATTCGTTCTGGTTTGGATGCACTTCGAGGAAAAGGTATTCGTAATATTTTGGCAGTCCCAGGGATGTTATTTGCTGCAGGTCATGCGAAAAATGATATCCCTTCAGTATTAAATGCTTATCAAGTTGAGAATCCAAACATGAATATTTCATATGGGAGAGAACTTGGAATTGACTTAAAAATGATTCGTGCTGCGGGTGATAGAATAGATGAGTCTATAAAAAAAACTAATTCTAGAGTTAGTAGAGAAGAAACTTTGTTAATGGTTATTGGTAGAGGTGCTTCAGATCCTGACGCAAATTCCAATGTTTCAAAAGTAACCCGTATGCTTTGGGAAGGACTAGGAATGGGATGGGCAGAAACAGCATACTCAGGTGTTACTTTTCCTTTAGTTGAACCAGGGTTGGAACATGCTGCAAGACTTGGTTACAAACGAATTATTGTTTTTCCTTATTTCTTATTTACAGGTGTTCTTGTTAAGAGGATTTTTCAATATACTGATATTGTAGCAGCAAAACATAAGAAAATTGAATTCGTTAAAGCTTCTTATCTAAATGATCATCCCTTAGTTTTGGACACATTTGCAGAAAGAGTCCAGGAAATAAGAAGCGGTAGGAATAATATGAACTGCCAGCTGTGTAAATACCGTGAGCAGTTTTTGGGATTTGAAAATGAAGTTGGACTTCGTCAGGAAAGTCATCATCATCACGTTGAAGGGATTGGAACCGGTTTTGCGGATAATGGAAAAAACATTGAAAAACCAAAGAGTGTTTATATCCATGACCATAATCACAATCATGATCATGATCATGATCATGACCATGATCCTAATCACCAACATCATCCTTACCCACATGCCAATCATCCTTTAGGACCTAAAACCTTAGAAGAAAATCCTATAAAGTCTATTCCAAAATAAACGTGGATTACCTTCACGACCCAAAAATGATTTACAGTCAATCTTTTGCGACAATTCGCAAGGAGGCCGATTTATCAATGTTTCCTGAAGATATTGCAGATATTGTAGTAAGATTAATTCATGCTTGTGGAATGATTGATATTGTACAGGACTTATATTATTCACTGGATGTGGCTAAAGTTGCAAAGGTTGCATTAACTAAAGGTGCGCCAATTTTGTGCGATGCTAGGATGGTAGCAGAAGGAATTATTAGTTCCAGATTACCTGAAAATAATGAAGTTTTGTGTTGGAACAGCCATCCAGAATGTTTTACCCTTGCCAAAAAAATGAATACTACTCGTTCTGCGGCTTCCATTGAGTTTTGGAAACCAAAACTTTCTGGTTCAATAGTCGCGATTGGAAATGCTCCGACTACGTTGTTTAGACTGATGCAAATCCTAGAAGAAGGAGTTGAGCCACCAGCTGTTATATTTGGTTTCCCTGTAGGATTTGTGGGTGCGGTAGAATCGAAGGAATTGCTAAAAAAACAATGTCTAGGGAAAGTACCATTTATGACATTATCAGGCAGACGTGGTGGAAGTGCAATGGCAGCAGCAGCAATTAATGCACTACCAAAGCTAACATAAAAAAATTTAATTATATGGTTTTTTAAAAAATTAACTGTAGTTAAACTGTATTATAATTAGTTCTGGAATTCTTTTTTGATGAATAGAATCGATTCAAAAATTAATTTTAAAATATAATACTAATTTAATGTTCATATAGATCAAACTCTTATATATAGGGATTTATTGGCTAAGAACAAAATGACTGAATTTTCCAAAAAATGGCTGAGAGTAATTGGAATTGGAGAAGATGGTTGGGGTAATTTGACCTCTGATACTCGCTCATTATTGTATGAATCAGAAGTTTTGTTGGGAGGAGAAAGACATCTTAAGATGGTTCCAGATGATTTTAATGGTGAGCGGATAGTATGGGAATCTCCTATAAAAGAGTCGATTACTAAAATTTTAAGTTGGCGGCCAAGTAAATCTAGACCTGGGAAAAAAGTTGCAGTGATGGCAAGCGGAAATCCTCTTTGTTATGGGATTGCTGCTAAGTTGTTAAAACATGTGCCAATTTCTGAAATTTGTATCAAACCTTCCTTAAGTACTTTTTCTCTAATTTGTTCAAGAATAGGTTGGTCAATTCCTGACGTAGAGACTTTGACAATTCATGGACGTCCATTGGAAATGATACATCCTTTTGTTCAGTGTGGAGCAAAATTGCTTGTACTAAGTAAGGATGGAGATAGTCCAAAAAATGTAGCAAAATTACTTTCATGTCGTGGTTTTGGAAAAAGTATAATAACTGTTTTTGAACATTTGGGTGGAAAAAATGAGAAACAGTTTAGTGGGAGAGCCAATTCATGGACTCATCCAGAAGGATCTTCTCTAAATGCAATGGCGATAGAATGTATTCCAGAAATTGACGCAAAAGTGCTTGCTAGAATTCCTGGCCTTCCGGATGAAGCATTTTTTCATGATGGTCAAATTACAAAGCGTGAAGTTCGTGCTATTACTTTGTCACGTTTGATGCCTATAGTTGATCAGGTTTTATGGGACATAGGGGCAGGTTGTGGTTCAATATCTATAGAATGGATGAGATCAAATCCTCGATGTAGAGCAATAGCTGTAGAAAAATCAAAAACTCGTGTGAATATTATCGAACAAAATGCTTTTGAATTGGGTGTTCCAATGCTTCAGATTGTATCTGGAGTTGCTCCAGGAGTTTTGGAAGGTTTACCTTCACCAGATGCTATTTTTATTGGAGGAGGACTAACTTCAGGTGATTTGCTCAAAATATGTTGGAATGCACTAAACCCAGGAGGTCGTTTAGTTTCAAATGTTGTCACACTAGAAGGGGAAAAAAAATTATTAGATTGGCAAAGTGAATATGGTGGTGATTTGACTCGTTTAAATGTTTCTCATGTGGAAAAGATTGGTAAATTCCAAGGATGGAAAGAATTACGTTCAGTAACTCAACTTTCACTTATTAAAAAAATATAATCTAAATGTCTTCAAAAGAAAAAAATTCTAAAGGAAAGCTTTATGGAATTGGTGTTGGCCCTGGAGATCCGGAACTTTTAACTCTTAAAGCTTATCGTTTAATAAATGAAAGTAATATTTTGGCTTATCCTGCTCCTGAGGTTGGGGAAGGTTTAGCCTTTGAGATTGTGAGTTCAATTATTAACATTAATAAAGAAGTTTTACCTTTAAGAATTCCGATTGATATCTCTCCCTTTCCAGCCCAAAAAGCATATGATCAGGCGGCAAAGTTGTTGGAAATTCCTTTGGTATTAGGAAAATCAGTAGCCGTGATATGTTTAGGGGATCCATTTTTTTACGGATCATTTATGTATTTATTTGATAGACTTTCAGGAAAATTCAATATCGAAATTATTCCAGGAGTTTCTTCTCCAATGGCTTGTGCAGCAATTCTAAAAACTCCTCTTGTTTCTAGAAACGAAGTTTTAACAGTTTTACCAGGTCCAATGAAGGAAACGGAATTGAAAGAACGACTATTAAATACAAATGCAGCAGTTATTATTAAAGTGGGGAATCATTTGCCAAAAATACGGAGAGTCTTAAGGGAATTGAGGCTTGAAAACGTTTCAAATTATGTTGAGCGTGCGACTATGAAAAATCAACAAATAATTCCACTGGAAAAAATTGAGTATGAAAAAGTACCTTATTTTTCGATGATCCTCGTTAGGAAAAAAATTAAGAGGAGTGATTAATTATAATGATTCAGCGCATAGCAGTTTTTTGTCTTAGTAAAAGTAACCTTCAGCTTGCTCAGAAAGTAGCAGAATATTTAAAAGCAGAGTTGCACGTTAACTCAGCTCGAATTCAACCTGAGGAAGATTTTGTTGAAGCAGATGTTTTTTTCACAGACGCTATGGAACACTTGTCAAATTTGTTCCGCAATGGTGTTGCAATAATAGGTGTTTGTGCTTCAGCAATTTTGATACGTGGAGTTGCAAAATTATTAAGTGACAAGCAAAAAGAACCACCTGTAATTGCTATTGGTCAGGAGGTACTTGTTGCTGGGGCAAACAGTTTTGTTGTTCCTTTACTCGGAGGGCATCATGGTGCAAATGAATTGGCTCAGAAGATTAGTACATTTTTAGGAACTTTACCAGCAATTACTTCAACAGGAGATTTACGTTTTGGTATTTCATTAGATGATCCTCCAGGTGGTTTTGCATTAATGAATCCTGTAGATGTTAAATTATTTACATCAGAATTGTTATCTGGAAAAACAGTTAAATTAACATTGACGGAAGAAGATAAATTTCCAAAATTTTTTGAATGGTTGAAAGAAAGTCGCTTACCTTTTTCTGAAAAAGGTGATCTAAGAATATCAATTAAATCTGAGTCAATTTCTGCTTGTAAGGAGCATCTTGTTTATGAACCGATAGAGGATATTCCAGACAAAAATTTTGTTGTGGGGGTAGGTTGTGAGAGAGGAACTGACCCAGAAATAATGCATAGACTAGTAATTAATACTTTGGAAGAAAATTGTATTTCGCCCGAAAGTGTTGCTTTAGTTGTTTCAATTGATATTAAGGCCGATGAGCCAGCTATACATGAACTTGCAAAAAATCTTTCAAAAATTTCTGGTTTAAAATGCCATTTACGTTTTTTTGATGCAAAGACTTTGGAAAAACAAACTCCAAGATTAGAAAATCCCTCTGAATTAGTATTTAAAGAAGTTGGTTGTCATGGGGTAGCAGAAGGGGCAGCGTTGGCAGCAGTAGGTGATTTGGGAGAACTTTTTGTCCCCAAAGTAAAATCTGCTTCTAAATCTGGAAATGGTCAAGCTACTTGTGCTATTGCAAAATCAATGAATTTAATTCAACCTCATGCTATTGGCAAGCCTCAAGGGACATTGTTTGTTGTAGGAACTGGACCTGGAAGCAAAGAATTGAGGATTATTGAATCAGAAAAAATACTTAATATAGCATCAGACTGGGTTGGTTACGGGAAATATATTGATTTAATTGAGGATTTGCATGAAGATCAGAAAATCCACAGATATGATCTGGGTCAAGAAGAAAAAAGAGTTAAGCATGCAATAGAATTAGCAACTCAAGGAAAAAAGGTTGCATTGATTTCATCAGGGGATCCAAGTATTTATGCTATGGGATCTCTTGTGTTTGAATTAATAGAAAAAGGTTCTCCTGAGTGGAAAAGGATTAGAATTGAAATTTTGCCTGGGATTTCTGCTATACAGGCTGCAAGTGCAAAGGTTGGTGCATTTATAGGTCATGATTTTTGTACAATTTCCCTTTCAGATTTACTAACATCTTGGAAACAAATAGAACGCCGGATAATTGCAGCTGCTGAAGGAGATTTTGTGATTGCTTTTTATAATCCCGTTTCTATGAATCGAAAAACTCAGTTGGCTATGGCTCGTAACATTTTATTGCAACATCGTCACATTGATACTCCTGTTATTTTAGCTAGAAATATTGGTCGTGATGAAGAACATATTAAGGTGATTTCTTTAAATGATCTTGATTCTAAGGATGTTGATATGCTCACTTTAGTTTTAGTTGGTTCAAGCCAAACTAAGCAATTTAATTTACCGAGTGGAGAAGTTAGGGTTTTTACTCCAAGGGGATATCAAGTTAAATATAATATTGAAAAAGTTGAAAATTAAATATTCAAAAAATTTTAAATTAAATACATATGACTGTACATTTTGTTGGAGCAGGTCCTGGTGCTCATGATTTGATTACAATTCGTGGGAGAGACATTATCTCTCAATGTGAAGTTTGTCTTTATGCGGGTTCATTAGTTCCAAAAGAGGTAGTTAGCTATGCACCTTTAGGAGCTTTAGTTATTAACACCGCACCTATGAATTTAGATGAAATTATTAAAGAAATTAATAAAGCAACCAATGAAGGTAAAGATGTTTCTCGAGTTCATTCTGGAGATCCTTCGATTTATGGAGCAATTGCTGAGCAAATGAGATGTCTTGATGAACTAGATATAAAGTATACGGTAACACCAGGAGTATCAGCCTATGCAGCAGCAGCAGCAGAGCTGAAACAGGAATTGACTTTACCTGATATTAGTCAAACAATTATTGCCACTCGTACTGCTATGCATTCTTCGGAAATGCCTGTGGGCGAAGAACTTAAGAATATTGCAAAAATTGGGGCAACACTAGCAATACACTTGTCTATTCGAAATCTCAAATTTATTCAAGATGCCTTGATACCATTTTATGGTCAAGATTGTCCAGTTGTTGTAGCATATCGTGTCAGTTGGCCAGACCAACAATTTATTCACGGGACACTATCTGATATTAGAAAAAAAGTTAAGGGAACAAAGATCAGCAGAACAGCTTTAATTTTGGTAGGAAGAGTATTTGAAGCCAAAGATTTTCGTGATAGTGTCCTTTACAATCCAAAACACTTTCATATTCTTAGACCGAAGAAAAAATAATAAAAAAATTCTGAAAAGCAAATATTTTTAGTTTTTTCGAACAGAATATTTGATACAATAACTCCTATTAATGTGCTACTAAATATATAATTTCTTTTGAACTTTTAAAAAAATTTTTAATCAAATTCCTCGATTGCTGATTTTTCTGCTATTTATATTTAATTTTCCTTCCTATTTATTTTTGAAATACAAATTAAATGATTTACAGGTTTAATTATTTTTTTGAATCCCTCCCAGAGCGCTTATATCCATGGAGATGGTGGGTGATATTTTTGTATGTTTTGCTATTATCATTTCTTGCCGTAGGAATTCCACGTTTTGCTTTTACTTGGGCCAATGATGATATGTTTGGAAAAGATGACCCAGTACAAATATCTCTTGATCGAATTAAAGAACTCTATGGAGGGACGGTCTCTCTTTTAATGGTTTATCGTCCTGTTGATGGAGATCTTTTATCTAATAGAAGTTTACTAGCTTTAAAAATTATACAAAATTATTTTGAAAACGAAGCATCCAAAGCTGAAGATGACCCAAAAAATCCGCTAGGTCTAATTTCTGGAGTAGAATCTATTATTAATGCGTCTTATATAGAGAATCAGGGAGATAAAATAATTTTTAGGGATTTCATTGATGAAGAAATTCCGCTGAGCCATGATCAAAGAAAATTGTTTTGGGAAAAAGCATTAAAAGAACCGGACTACCCTCGTGTCTTGTTTTCAGAAAATAAAGAGTATGGAGTGTTGCTTTTTAGAACAAACCTTAATGCTGTTCCTATAGAGCTAGATCAAGAGGAATTATTAAAAGATGGATTTGATGAATCAGTAAATGAAAATGGAAGTGATAATGAGATCTTATTTGTTGAGCACGGGTTGAATGACTACGCTATTTTTGAAAAAGCAGTCTGGAGAATTCTCCAAGAAGATCGTTTCAGTAATGACCTTGAATTTCTACATCCTAACTGGGGAGCTTTTTATCAAAATGATGTATGGAATACTGAATTTCAGATTGCACTTATGATTTCTTTGGTCCTCAGTCTTGCTTTAACGAGTTTTTTACTTGGATCTTTTAGGGCTATGATATGGCCTGCACTTATTATTTTTTCCAGCATGATAGGGGTTCTTGGCCTTGCAGGGTGGACGGGATGGCCTATTGATATTTCACTTTATATAACTTTTGGTCTTGTAGGAGTTGCAACTGTTGCGGATGTGGTTCATGTACTTTCAGGCTATCTATTTTTCCATCAGCAAGGACAAAATCACCAGCAAGTAATGCGTTCAGTTTTTAGTAAAACCGCAATGGCATGTTTGCTAACCAGTGTCACAACTGCCATAGGTGTTTTTTCTCTTTACTTTATAAACCTGTCTGTGATCCAAACTATGGGTCTTCTAGCTGGTATTGGAGTTTTGTTTGCTTTTATATTAACAATATTTTTGCTTCCTATTCTTTTGAATTTATTCCCACCACGTCCAGTAATTAAAGAAAATAAAATTTCAGAAATAAAAATTCTGTTTATAACGCAAAGAATAATACATCTATTTGAAAAAATAAGTAAAAATTACCCTGGAACAGTGATAATTATGTTTGCAATTTCTGGTGTAATTCTAATTATTGGGATGTTTCGTATAGAAATTAATACCGTTTTTTCAGAGTTTTATCCTACTAATTCTCCTATAAGAAAAACAATTAAATTACTTGATATTCAATTTTCTGGAACAGGTAACATGGAAATTCTGATTGAAGGTGATACAGAAGGTATGTTTCATGACCCTCAAATATTGCAAACTTTAGAACAAATTGATCAAGTTGTTAAAAAACTCTATCCTGATCTGGTGATGAAAAGTTGGACTATGAATAATCAGATCAAACAGACTCATCAAAAGCTAATGGACAATAGAATAGAATATTACTCAGTTCCTGATGATAAATCATTGATTTCACAAATATTAATTCTAATTGAAGGTGGAAATTATGAGGATCTAGAAAGATTAGTTTCATTGGACTATGCCAATGCACGTTTGAGTATATCAACGAAGACTATTGGATCAAAAGAATCAGTTGAAATTCTTCAAAAACTGCAGCCTAAAATAAATGAGATATTAGAGCCTCTTAAAAAAAAATATCCCTCAATAAAGGGAACTTTAACTGGAGGTGTAGGTACTTGGGCTAGAATATTTGATGCTATCAGCTGGTCCCAAATTCGCAGCTTTGGGTTAGCTTTTTTAATCATTTCGATTATTCTCATAGTAATTTTTGGATCATTTAAAATGGGGATTATTGCCATTATTCCAAATTCTTTTCCAATGCTAACTGTATTTGGGCTTATGGGTTGGGCTGATATGAAGCTTAATACTACTACACTTTTTACAGCGCCGATAATTATTGGTGTTGCAGTGGATGATACTATACATTTCCTTACTCATTACCGTCTTTCCTTGGCTAAGGGGAAAAGTATTAATGAGTCAATCATTTCAACTCTTCGTGAAGTGGGTCAGGCAATATTTTTTACTACTTTGATACTTATTTCGCTCTTCCTTTGCTTTATCTCTACAAGTCATGTAGGTGTTACACACTTTGCTATTTTAGCGGTAATTGCTGTTATCTCAGCACTTATAGCAGACCTTATATTGCTACCTGCCCTGTGCAGAGTATTCAACTTGAAGTATTAATATATTTGATTCAAGAAATAAATCCCCAATCCAATTTATTTAATTATTTTCTACATGATTATATTTGAAATCCATTCGATAGTTTCATCTAGAGAAAAAGAAGTTTCAGAAGAAGAAATTTTTGGACGTCTTACCATTATGATAGGAATATTTAGTTTTCTTGAGGCTTCAATTTTAGCGTAAGTGGCAGAACCACCACTATTTTTTGTAATTAGTAATTTAATTGAATATTTACGGAACAAAGAGACCTCATTATCAAAAATGAATGGACCTCTTTCCTGCAAAAATTTAGCATTAGGAAGTATTAAATCATTTTTGGGTACATCTACACTTCTTACAAAGAAATTATAAGAGTTACATTTCTTAAAAAAATTCAATTCTCTAGTTCCTGTGGACAAAAATATATTAAGTGTAGAAAGATTATTTAGTAATGTCTTTTTATTCTCAATCAGGTAATTCGCCGCATTTTCAATGTTGGGTACATCTATCCATTGATCTCCGTAAAATTTTTCCCATGGGGCTCGACTTAAGCGAAAATATGAAATTCCTAATTCCTTTGTCGCAGTATTTGAGTTTTCACTTATTTTAGTAGCATATGGGTGAGTTGCATTGACTACCATTGAAATATTTTCATTAATTAGATAATTTTTAAGCCCCCTAAATCCCCCAAATCCCCCAATTCTTAGTTGTCCAGCAGGGATTTTTGGATTTGATGTTGCCCCAGATAGTGAACTGACTGTAATTAATTGTTCTGAAGTAAAATTTGAAATCAAGTATTCTGCGAGATTATAAGCCTCATGAGTACCTCCAAGAATTAATAGTTTATTTGGCATGTGTCAAAATGTAAAAAATCTAATATTACTTTTTTCTAAGAGGAAATCATTTAAAAAAAATGTTATTTTTCTTTTTATGTTTTATACCTGCCCAAAATTTTAATTCTCTGACTCACCAACAAGATTACCCTGACGATCAATCACTAAAACATTAATTTCTGTTTCAGTATCTTTTAAAACTTTTCTAGCGACTAAGCAGGCTTGTTCAGCGATATGTTTTGCAATTGGAAGTCCTTCTTTATTTGAAAGAGCAAGTACCTCACTTGCAGTGTTTGCTTGCTGGACCTGTTCACAAAATTTAGTAGATGAACCTAGTTTTTTAATTTCTGATGCCAAATTAAAAAAATTAACCTGACTTCTTTTAGAATGTAAATCAAGGTGACCCTGCGCTAACTTCGTAATTTTGCCGAACCCTCCTCCCAGAGTAAGTTTTTGAATAGGTTTTTTTTTAAAATATTTTAATAATCCTCCTACAAAATCACCCATATCAATCATTGCTTCATCTGGTAGTTTGTATAGTTTTTTTACATATTCATCACTTGTAGATCCGGTACAACCAGCTACATGTTTAAAGTTATTAGAGTATGCCACATCTATCCCACGGTGAATAGAGTGAATCCATGCTGAACAGGAATAAGGGATTACAATACCGGTTGTTCCTAGAATCGATATTCCTCCTACTATTCCTAGGCGTGGGTTCCAAGTTTTTTTTGCTAATTCTTCTCCATTTGCGACAGAAATTGTTAAAACTACATCACCAGATTGATTAAATTCTTTTGCAATTTCAGAGATTACACTCCGTATCATTTTTTGAGGAACAGGGTTAATTGCAGGTTCTCCTATTTTTAGTTGCAATCCTGATTTTGTAATCGTTCCTACACCGGTACCTGCTTTAAAAATAACTCCTGTTTCAGGCATTCCTTTTTTAACAGAGACACTGATTTCAGCACCGTGAGTAACATCCGGATCGTCACCGGCGTCTTTAATAATACTTGCTTTTGCGTAATTTTTACTATGTTCTATATTATTCAATTTAAATTCTGGTTTTTGCCCTTTGGGTAAAATTATTTTGACAGATGATAACAATTCACCTGTTACGAGTAAAGTATATGCCGCTTTGGCTGCTGCAGTTGCACATGCTCCCGTAGTCCATCCACGCCTAAGATTTCCTGAATTTTTGTTATTCATTTTTAAATAATCTTATCTGTAATTATCATTATTTTTCTGATATTCTGTCTCGAGTGTAAAAGGATTTTATTAATAAAATCTAGTGAAATTTAAAAAATTTAACATAAAAAACAAATTTTGCAGTCAATTCCTGTAGAATTACCAAATTTTGAGCCAGGATGGGTCTGGTTATCTGGAGCAGGTCCTGGAGATACCGGACTACTTACACTTCATGCTTTTAATGCTCTAAAACAGGCTGATGTTGTAGTCTATGATGCTCTTGTCGGAAAAGAAATTCTTAAATTAGTATCTTCTAAATGCGACATGGAATATGCTGGTAAACGTGGAGGAAAACCTTCCATAAAACAGAAAGATATCTCTTTAAGGCTGGTTGAACTCGCTCAAAAAGGAAAGAGAGTCTTAAGACTCAAAGGGGGAGATCCATTTATATTCGGGAGAGGAGGTGAGGAAGCTTTGTATTTGGCTAAGGCAGGTATTCCATTCCGAATTATTCCAGGAATTTCCGCAGGCACAGGAGGTTTAGCCTATGCAGGTATTCCATTAACTCATCGTGATTTTAATTCAGCGGTTACTTTCCTTACTGGCCATGGAATGGCGGGAGAACTTCCAGAAAGTCACAATTGGGATGCTATTGCTCAGGGATCTCCGGTGATAGTAATGTTTATGGCTACAAAATATCTTGATGATATTGCAATTCGTTTGATAAGAAATGGTCGTTCTCCAGAAGAACCAGTTGCTGTTATTACTAAAGCAAGTTTACCCGATCAGTGTGTTTTGGAAACCAAGCTTGGAACTTGTGCAAAGGATGTTATTAAAAATGGTATTAATCCACCGGCAATGATTGTAGTTGGAGAAGTAGTTTCTTTAAGAGAATTTTTGAAATGGGCGAATTAGGATTGAACAATGATTGGAAACTTTTAACAGAAAATAATTTTTTTAAAAAATTTCAAAGCTAATGATTCTCTTTGAAAAATTAGGTAAATTATCCTAATTAATTTTTTAATATATTAACAAATAATGGAAAAATGGTTAAAATTACAAAGGTTTATACACGTAGTGGTGATTCTGGTACAACGGGACTTGTTGGAGGTAAGAGGCTTCCCAAAGATCATCCACGAATAATGGCATACGGAACTGTTGATGAACTAAACAGTGTTTTAGGGATTGTGTTAAGTTTAGTTTCTCAAAAAGAAGAATCAATAAGTAAAAAAAAACTGGGAGTTATTTTGGAGGCAATTCAGCAAAAACTTTTTGACATGGGGTCACAATTAGCGACTCTTCCAGGAGACGAGTATGATGGGCAAATTTCTTTAAAGCCTAAAGATACAGTCTGGTTAGAGGGAATAATTGATTCAATGAACGAGGAGCTTCAACCATTAAAGAGTTTTATATTGCCTGGAGGAACATCACTTAATTCTTTCTTACATTTATCTCGTACAGTCTGTAGGAGAGCAGAAAGAGAAATAATAAAACTCAATCAAATTGATATAGTAAGTCCAGAAATTATAAAATTCATAAATCGTCTTTCTGACTTTTTATTTGTTACAGGACGTTGGGTAACAGAGAAATTAGGGGAAAATGAAACCTTATGGAAGCCTGGCAAAAAGAATCCTGATTGGAATTTGAAATAAAAAAGAAAGGTAAAAAATATGATTCACTTTTTTTCGAATTTATTAGTTTATATTTTCAATGCACAGAATAGCAACAAAACCAGGTGATCTAGATTTTGAGCGAGAACTTAAGGCGGTAACCCAAACCCCATCAGACATTTTATTTGTAAGTTCTGCTGATACGGAACTATCAGGGATTGCTAAAGTTTGGGGGCCAAGATTTAAGGGTAAATTACGCTTGATGCAGGCAAATTGCCTTCAACATCCTAATTCTGCAGAACATTATGCGGATAACGTTTTATGTAAATCCAAGCTAGCTATATTTAGGTTGCACGGAGGATATGGATATTTTTCTCATTTACTTGAAGAAATTAAACATATTAAAAGTCACGGAGCTAAAACACATATTCTAGTACTTCCCGGAACAGATGAATGGGACCAGGAATTATTGAAATTTTGTGATTATTCAGAATCTATAGTTCGACAATTTTTTGCATATTTCCGAGAAGGAGGGATTGAAAATTTGAATAAAGCAGCTGATGCGGTTGAATTGTTGCTTGAAAAAAAGACTGAAATTTTACCTCAATCTATTCAAGTACCTACTTATGGTTGGTTGAATTATGATATTTCAAAAAATAAGGAACTTTCAAAATTAGATATAAATAAAAGTGAAGATGGTAAAAATGTAAATCAATCTCATTCAAATTCTGGAATAGTTTGGTTGACCTTTTATAGAGCTTTACAACAGACAGCGGATATGCA
>CACIWU010000034.1 GCA_902590435.1 uncultured SAR324 cluster bacterium
TCCACCTAAAAGCTTTAACTGAGCAATTATCAAAATTACGTGATATTAATGTTTACTCTCTAAACCCATGTATGGAATTCTGGGAAGATGTAAAAACTCTTAGTGAGTCTAAAACTGAAATTTTGAGAAATATTGAAGCAAAAAAAGCAAATTTCCCGGGTGAAAAAACTTATTCTGAGAAAGAAATATTGCTTGGAGAAGAGTTACAATATGAAGACGATAATCCTTTTTTACAAGCATGGGGAAGGCCAGGACGAGAACATATCCGCTTACTAAATCAATGGAGTAACTGGGATTTTAATCCTTGGTTTGTTAATAATAATTCTGATATTACTAATTCTAATATTTTAAAAAATAAGGAGACAAATATACTTAACCAATTACAAAAAGATATTCTATTCAGAGAACCAAGACGTACAAAGTCATTAGAACTCGAACAAGATGAAAGTATAATGGTGCTATCTTGCTCAAATCCTAGACGCGAGGTTGAAGCTGTAGCCAGTTTGATCTGGGATTGGATTCGCCATGATACTGACTTAATGCTAAATGAGTGCGTAGTAATTGCTAATGACATGGACACCTATCAACATGAAATTGAACAAGTTTTTGAAGGAATTTATAATCTCCCATATCACTTAATTGATGGTGTTAGTGGTTTAGCAGGTCGCTTAGAAGAGGCTTGCCTTCAGTTATTAGGTTTATGCTATACAGAATACACACGTACCGATTTGTTCAGTTTGATAAAAAATCCATTTTTCATGAATACTTTTTTAGACAATTCAATAGCCATCGATTCACCTCAAGGAGAATCCCTTCATAAAGATAAGTGGCTACAGTGGGCAGACGATCTAAACATTTTTTACGGTATTGACAAAGAATGGAATGAAGAACATGGTTATAACCATCTAGAGAACGATAACTACAATTGGGAGCAGGCATTTCGACGTTTGACTTTAGGAGATATGGTGCATTCCAAAACAGATTCAGAAATTTTTTCTATTGCAAATAAAAAAATTATCCCGGCTGAAATAGACCAAGAGTGGAGTGTTGAAGTGGCAAGATTCATACTTATAATTCGCTCTTTAATCGCAGATACCAGGGACTTACCAAAATGGAAGATGAGTGCAAAAGATTGGGCAAGTTATCTTGAAATTTTGATAAAAACATACTTAGTCCCTTCTGGGAAAATTGATGAAGAAGCTTTTCAAAATTTACTTAGAAATACTCTTGCGATTAGCGAATTAGATTTAGGACAAGAACATGGGCATCTATTTGGATTTGAAACAATTATAGAATTTTTCAAACAGAAACAATCATCTGCAAGAATGCATAGAGGTCATTATTTAGCAGAAGGAATTACTGTTTCATCATTTAAGCCCATGCGACCCATTCCTTTCAAGGTGGTTTTTTTATTAGGTTTAGGAGAAGGCTTATTTCCAACAACATTCAAAAAAGATACCTTGGATTTGCGTCACGTTCCAGAGAAATTAGATCCTCCAATAGAAGGGAAACATTTTAGAGAACGCCGTATAGGAGATGTTTCAGAGACAGAAAGAGACAGATACATGTTTTTAGAAACTCTTATTTCAACAAGGAAAAATCTGGTATTGAGTTACGTTTCCCATAGTAGCAAAACAGATGATAAGTTGAGTCCTTCATCAATAATCCAAACCCTTATAGATGAACTCGAAAAAGGATATCTTAAAAATAAATTTAAGGAAACCACACACCCTCTAAAATCTTATTCTTTAAGTTATTTCCCTGAATTAGGGCATAATCATAAAAAAAACTCAAAATCAACAATATCACTTCCAAACTATAAATTTTCATCCTTCATTCAAGCAAAAAGCTTTTGGTTACGGAGATTATTTGATCATCAGTTTCCTGGTTTTGGAAGGATTCCCTCAGAATTATTATCCCCAAAAATAAAAAAAATTTTTAATAATAATTTAATCCCAATAAAAAACGACTTATCTAATTCAGAAAACATAATTTCAACATTTTCAATTTCGATATTAAGAAAATTTCTAGAATCTCCTATACAAACTACTGTAAGTCGTCTTATATGGTATAATGAAGAAAAAGAAGACATTTTTACTAAAATAGAAGAACCCTTTCTTTTAGAGAAATTTAATGAATGGTCACTGTTGAGAAAAATCTGGGATATTGCCTTGAAAACTCCAATAAATACTGATATCCAACTAGCAAACAATCCAGAGTGGAATAAGTTTTATGAACACTACACTCACCGTATGGAACTTGAGGGGATTATGCCTTCAAGCATTTTCAAATTAGCAATAAAGGAAAAACACCTGAGAATCTTAAATAATTGGGAAAAACAACTTACAAGAAGTTTGAAAATTAAATGGTCTACTCTACAAAATAATATGTATCGATTCCATTTTGGACCGCTAAAAGAAGGGTCTCCTATTTCTGAAAATTCATATAATCACAAACTTAAGCCTGCTATTTTAATAAATCATAGAGGGAACAAAGCATCAGAATTAAATAATTTTAGTATAAAAATTCAAGGTAGTACTGAATGGTGGTACACTGACAAACAAAAAAATTGGTACGTTATCTACTTAAGTGAAAAAAAAAGTAAAGAAAAAGCATGGCTAAGACATTTTTTAGATGTACTAATTTTAAAACTTGCAGGAGTATTCCCTGACAACGTAAATGTTACTGGTATCTGTATAGCACCTGAAGGAAAAATTAAATTCAAAGAGATTCAAATCCCATCTTTAAATCAAATTCAAGAATACATACTTTGTTTAGTTAAAGATTTTAATAGTGGTGATACTTCTGAATTTTTGCCAGTTGAATCTGTACTTGAATTAACAAAAGAGAATTTGAATGAAGCAAATTTTAATAAAAGTTTTTATAATTGGATGGATGAAAAATTAAACTCAAATAAAAAAACCTTGGACTTAAGTTCAAAATTTGGTCCTGTAAATTTTTTAGAAGATATTATACTTCCAGAAAACCCCTATCAAGTTATGAATAGGCGTTTTGGACTTTTTTTCAAAACAATATTAAATTAACTAATTAATTTTAAATGGAAACACATTTAAAACAAATGCAAATTTTAATCGAAGCAGGAGAACCATTTGTTTCTGCAGTTTTAGTTGATTCCAAAGGGAGTACACCTCGCACACAAGGAGGGAAAATTATTGTGACAACTACTGGGTTGTATTCTGGTACTGTTGGAGGGGGATTGATTGAAGCAAAATCTGTTAAATTTGCTCAAGATTTACTTAGAGAAACGAAACCCACAGAAAAAACAAAATTTGTTGAATGGAATCTAAACAAAGATGTTGGGATGAGTTGTGGAGGTTCAGTAAAAATTTTTTTTGAACTATACAATAAAAATACTTGGGAAATTATTATTTTTGGAGCTGGCCATGTTTCACAGGCTTTGATCCCAGTGCTGCTCAAATTGGATAATAAACTTACATGCATAGATACAAGGAAAGATTGGTTAGATAAATTACCTGAATCTTCAAAGTTAACAAAAATTTTAGAAAAAAACCTTACCAATTCTTTAAGTACAATATCTGAAAAAGCATTTGTACTTCTAATGACAAAAGGACATCGTAGTGATTTCTATCTTGCTAAAGAATTGCTTAATAAAAAGGAACAATCTTTTTTAGGAGTTATCGGAAGTCGTTCAAAGGCTGCAACTTTAAAGCAAGAACTTTTAAAAGAAGGAATTAAAAAAGATAAAATTAATAAGATTATATGTCCAATTGGCTTTTCTCTAGGTGGTAATAATCCCCAAGAAATTGCAATTAGTATAACTTCTCAATTACTTTATGAACGTGATAAGCTTTTCGGGAGAATACATCCACGCAACCCCTTACCGGAAAAATTATGTACGAACTAAAACTATCACTTCCAAAATGGATAGATTCATTTCTAAATGATCATCCAAATGTTATTCATGATCCAGAAAAACAAGTACGTTTTGTTCTAGACTTAACAGAGAGAAATATCCTTGAAAAAACAGGAGGACCTTTTGGTTCTGCAGTTTTTGAAGTTGATTCTGGCAAACTTGTTTCAGTTGGTGTAAACGTAGTAGTGCAACAAAACTGCTCTGCTGCTCACGCTGAAATGATGGCTTTAATGTTGGCACAAAAAAAATTATCTCACTTTAATCTAGGAGCTAAACACTTCCCCAATCACAGATTGGTAACAAGCGGCAGAATGTGTGCTATGTGCCTAGGGAATGTTTGTTGGTCTGGCATCAAAGAAGTTTTTTCTTCTGCAGAGCCAGAGGACGTTGAAGGCATTACTGGTTTTGATGAAGGACCAACTCCACAAGATTACAATTCCCAACTAGAGGATAGGGGTATCAAAATTGTCACGAAGATATTACGAAGTGAGGGTCGAGCCATTCTACAACTTTATGTTGATCATGGAGGCCAAATTTATAATGGAACAAGATAGTTTAAATTATACATATTTTGATAACAAAATAATATATTATTTACAGCTTTTTTACTGTCTTTTAATTAATTTATAGACTAGTATCAAGAATATTTGCAAAAAAATACTTGAGTCTCACTTATTAAGCCCAAGGCATTGAAAAAGTTTTTAGGTTAGTAAAGCTTTTCATGGCTTCAATCACTCCTTCTTTATAACCCAATCCAGAATCCTTTATGCCTCCAAATGGAGACATTTCAATACGATAACCAGGTACTTCCCATATGTTGACAGTACCGTGGTTAAGCTCGTTAATGAAGCGAGTAATATAATCTAAACGATTGGTGCATACTCCTGAAGAAAGACCAAAATTTGTCCCATTCGCAATTTTAATAGCATCTTCTATACCTTTAAATCGAATTATGGGGATTGCAGGGCCGAATGTTTCTTCCATTACCAATTCGCAATCCCATGGAACGTAATCTACAACCGTTGGAGGGAATAATGCTCCTTCTCTTTCATTCCCAAAAAGATTCTTTGCACCAAGAGAAACTGCATTTTTTACTCTACTTTCGAAGAGCATTGCAGAAGGTTCATCAATAACCGTTCCTACATCCGTTTCTGTATCTGCAGGATCACCACATTTAATTTTTGATGCCTTCTTCACTATTTTTTCTACCAGAGCATCAGCAATGGTTTCTTCCGCTAGGATCCTTTTTACAGCTGTACATCTTTGCCCAGAATTTTTTGTTGCCCCTGCAACTGCAAGTCCTGAAGCTCTCTCTATATCAGCATCCTCCATTATGATCAGGGGTGCATTTCCTCCAAGTTCAAGAACCGTTCGTCTATAACCCGCTTTTTCCGCAATATATTTACCCACTCCAACACTTCCTGTAAAAGTAATGAGATCAATATGTGGATGAGTAATCATAGCATCACCAACATCTTCTGGAAGTCCTGTAATCACCTGAAACATTTCAGGGGGCATACCTGCCTCATAGAGAACATCCGCAAGAAAAATTGCAGTTAGAGGGGTCTTTTCAGTAGGTTTGCAAACCATTCGATTGTTGGTCGCAATACTAGGAGCAATTTTGTGCGCAACCATATTGAGTGGATGATTAAATGGAGTAATTGCGCTAATCACTCCTTGCAAAGGTTCTCTTTGCGTAAAAATTTTACGTTTCTGGCCATGTGGTGTGAGATCACAGGAAAATATCTGACCATCATCCAAAATACATAATTGCCCTGTAAGGCTAAAAACATCAAAAGCCCGACCAACTTCATACAACGAATCTTTTTTGCTGAGTCCAGATTCTGCTGTAATAAGGTCTGAAATTTCATTTCGACGAGAAACAAGTAATTCTGCTGTTTTAGAAAGAATTTGTTGTCTTTCGTAACGTGTCAGTTTTGGCTGGAAATTTTTTGCAATTTCCATTGCTTGATCTACCTGATTTTTTGAAGCTCGAGGTACATTTCCTACTTTTTCTCCATTGAATGGATTCAGCACATCTATACTCCCATTATCCCCATCAACTTTTTTCCCGCCGATTATCATTTTTTCTTGAAGCATTTTTTACCCTGATTTAAATTTCTGTTCCATTTAATGCAAATTCGAAAATTTCTCTGCTACGCAATGTTCTCTCTTTCGCATCTCTTAAATATTTATCATTAAGTGGCTCGCTAAGTATAAAAGGAACCTTAGCCTCATGGAGACTACCGTGAGTGCGCAAGCGTTTTCCCTTCAAAGCACTAAGGTTGTGATCTTTTTCCTTCCCTCCAATCACAGTCATCTTATCTGCAACTACAGCAAGATCTCCCTCACGGTCAATAGGCTGCTCTAGTTCTTTTGCTACCTTTTCTGCTGTCCACACATTTTCCACTCCTTTTATTGCCTTAACTATTTCAGCAACTTTATTTCGATTATTTTCCTTCCCAAGGTAGATCCTCACAAAACCGCCCAAAGCTCCATGATGGCCTACAAATGCATCTGTAATTGGACAAATAACTCTACATGCTCCAGATCCTAATTTTTGGTCTAAGATATCCTGTAACCATATCACATTTGGTTTTCCACTTTCATCAGACTTATCGCCCATTCCGTGGTCTGCAGTAAGCGCAACCATCGCGCCAAGATCCTGCAACCGACCAAAACGTTGATCCATTTCAATATAAAAATTATTAGCCTCTTCTGAACCAGGAGCATGAGCATGTTGAATGAAATCAGTAAGAGAAAGGTAAAGTAAGTCCGGTTTTTGTTCTTCAAGTAGTTTTATTCCCGCATCTAGGACAAAAAGAGAAAGTTCCGCCGAGTACATATCAGGAAGAGGCTGTCCAACAAATTCTAAAACATTTTCAATGCCGTTTTCCTCCATCGTACAGCGGTCTGCATATTGAGAGGATAAACTCACTGAACCTCTGGAAAGATCCATACCTTTTTGCAATTGTTTTCTTAGTTTATCCTTTGCCGTGATTGAAACTACTTTAGCACCTTCTCTTGAGAATTCACTCATGATAGAACGTGAACGTAGTAATTCGGGTCCTGTCATTACCACTGGCTCTTGAGTATCAGGATCCAGAAAGAAGTTTCCAGAAATTCCATGTATCTCTGGTTCAGTTCCAGTTACTATCGACATATTGTTGGGACAAGTGAAACTTGGCATTGAACCCTGAGCTACTTGGTAAAAACCTTCTTTCATGAATCTAGCAATATTGGGGATAATCCCGTCTCTAAGTCCTGTTTCAAGGTATTCTGGATCACCTCCATCAATACAGACCACGGCCAAAGGCTTTCTTGGCCAAGAATAG
This sequence comes from uncultured SAR324 cluster bacterium, assembly GCA_902590435.1. Lineage (GTDB taxonomy): Bacteria > SAR324 > SAR324 > SAR324 > NAC60-12 > Arctic96AD-7. Next base: position 7,231 of record CACIWU010000034.1, read on the forward strand.
TTTATGTTATTTAATTCCATACAATTTTCCTTTATTTTTTAAAAATTAATTTATCACTCAAAAAAACTCAATTTTTTTAAAATCAAAATAATAAAATCTGACGAAGTGATTCACCAGAATCTAGTCTATCAAAAGCATCATTCAATCCATCTAACCCCACCTTATCACCAAGAAGTTTATCTATGGGAAGTTTCCCATTCTTGTATAAATTAATATACCTGGGGATATCACGACTTGGTACACAGCTACCCATATAGCTTCCCTTAATAGTTCGCTCTTCAGCTGCAATGGAGAGATGTGATAGCGTAATTGAAGACTTTGGACCTGGCATACCAGCCACTACAGTAGTTCCTCCTCTTCTTGTAATTTTGTAAGCCAAATCAAGAGCATTTGGCACTCCAGCTGTCTCAAAAGAAAAATTAACCCCTCCACCTGTAAAATCAAGAATTGCGTCGACACAATTTTCCATATTTGTATTAAATGTTTTATGAACTCCAAATTTACTTGCGATCTCAAGTTTTTTCCCTTTTGGATCAATAGCAACAACCAGTCCCGCACCAGAAGCAATAGAAGCTAGCAATGCATTCAACCCTACGCCTCCCAAACCGACTATTGCAACTGAATCACCAGGAGATACATTTGCCGTATTTACAACTGAACCTGCGCCAGTTACAACAGCACAACCAAAAAGTGCCGCAACATCAAAAGGTATTTCTGGATCAATTTTTACAAGTGCATTTTGTGAAATCACTGCATATTGGCTAAAAGCAGCAACTCCAGAATGATGAAAAATCCGTTCTCCACTACTGTGAAGCCTAGTGGTTCCATCAAAAAATGTACCTGCAGAGTTAGCTATAGTTGCTGGTTGACAAAGTGCCGGTCGTCCTTCCTGACACATTTCACAATATCCACACTTGGCAACATATACAGGAACTACATGATCACCGACTGCAAAGCCTTTTACACCTGCGCCGAGCTCACAAACCACACCACAAGCTTCATGACCTATAACCATAGGTATTGGTTTAGCGCGCTCTCCATTTATTGCAACTAAATCTGAATGGCAAAGACCAGCTGCTTTGATTTGCACCAAAATCTCACCACTTTTTGGTGGATCCAGATCTAACTCCTCAATACTCAATGGTTTACTCTTAAAGTATGGAATTGATTTGCCACGCTCACGCAAAACTGCTGCTTTTGTTTTCATCTTAATATATCTGTTGGTAATTTTAATTAATATAGGAACTTAATTATAGTAATTCTCCAATTGATTCTTCAAGAATATTTATACCTTCTTCAACAATTTCTTTAGTTGCTGAAAGTGGAGCAAGTATTCGAATTACATTTCTTGCTGGACCTGCAGTAACCATAATTAATCCTTTAGATAGAGCCTTCCTTACTATCTCAGAAGTTAATTCACTCGCGGGTGTTCTACTTTCTCTGTCTATAACAATTTCAACAGCATTCATACAACCTAAACTTCTAATATCTCCAAGACAATCCCAATCATTTTTCTCAACAATCCCTCGAAGAAGAGCATCTATTTGAGAGCCCAATTTTAATCCCTTTTCAAGAAGTTTTTCTTCTTTTATTACATCAAGAATAGCAAGTGCAGCAGAACATGCTACAGGATTACCTCCAAATGTTCCTCCAAGTCCACCTGGCGGTACACTATCGATAATATTTGCCCGACCAACTATCCCTGAAAGCGGTAATCCTCCCCCCATACTCTTCCCAATACATGTAAGATCCGGCTTAATATCATAGTGCTCCATAGCAAACATCTTACCTGTTCTTCCATATGCAGATTGAATTTCATCAGCAACCATTACTATTCCATGTTTGTCACACAATTCTCTTAGATACTCTATAAATTTTGGTTCCGCTACATTGTATCCACCTTCTCCTTGAACTGGTTCAAAGAACATTGCTGCTATCTGGTTTGGTTCGATCTCGCTTCCAAAAAGAGTTGCGAAAGCTTTTTTAGTGTCATCCAAAGTAATATTATGATATTTGTCAGGAAATGGTATCCTATAAATTTCTGATGGGAATGGCCTAAATCCAATCTTAAAAGGATTCATTCTAGCACTTAAGCCCATACCCATGTATGAGCGTCCATGATATCCATTAGTAAAGGTTATAAGTCCAGGACGTTGAGTATAAAAACGTGAGATTTTTACGGCATTTTCAACAGCTTCACCACCTGCTGAAAAAAATAATGATTTTTTTGGAAATTCTCCGGGTAATAAAGAATTTAGCCGTTCTGCAAGTAAAACATAATTTTCATATGGATTTATCTGAAAACACGTATGAGTAAAAGACTTAACTTGTTTCTCAATAGCAGAAATAACCTTTGGATGTCCATGCCCAACATTTTGACATCCAATTCCACCACTAAAATCAATATATCTTTTACCTTCTACATCCCAAATTTCTGCACCTTTAGCTTTTGCCGCTACAAATGTTGAAGAATAAGCTATCGCGCGAGCGACACTATTATCTCTACGCTCGTCAATCTCAGCATTAGTTGTCATATTAATCCTTTATTTTATATTTTCTAATTAAAAAACTTACATACTTCATATTAAATCTTTGAAAAATTATTTAAAGTATCACAAACATTAATAACTTTAACAAAACTCATTTTATCAAAAAAACGTAATTGGACTTCAAAAATTCTAATATTTTTTAAGATGGTATAATCAATTAAATAGTCTAACCTTTTTAAAAAATATAAGACTCTTTCAATGGAAAAATATATAAATGCTTCGAAATAGATTCGATTCTAAAACCAATTAATCCCTCTTAGTATAGATTCAAATCTCAGAAAAGAATCTAACGACTGCCAAATATGGTAGAATTTAATTCATGGGGTTTGAAATAAACCGACCGGTAAATAACACCGGCCGGTTATATTAACAGATATTCAAATACAGTTTAATAATTAAACTACGGAAGCATAGAAGCAACTTCTTCAGATAGTTCCTGCTGAAGAGCTTCCATATCGTTTTGATCACCTGTTACAATTGATTCAAGTGCATCATAAATTACTTGAGTAATTGCTAAACTGTTATCTCCTGGATAAGCAATCCACTCTCTGAGTAGTCCCGCCTGACGGACTGCGGTGTGCTTATTTGGATTTTCTCTGTAAAAATCTCCCAGCATTTCATTAGCAGCTTTATTTGGAGGCATATAACCTGTGGTTTTTGCGACAACAGCAGCACCTTTTCCTGATGTACAAAATTTGACAAACTTCCATGCTGCATCAACTCTTTTTGAGTCACCTGTAGAAACCATCATAACTGAATTCCCGCCTGCAGGTAATCCCATTGGACTTCTTCCCATTCCAGGATATTCTGATGTTTTATAAACAAAATCACCTTTTGCTCTTTCAATTGCTCCAACTGCTGAAGTTGACCAGAAGAACATAGCTACTTTGGCTGCATTAAAAGGTTTAGCCGCATCACCAGCTTGAAGATTTTGCATTCTACAACCCCGGAATATTTTTTTCATTGTTTTAAGTGCATTTAAACCAGCTGGTCCATCAAAGTTAACCTTACCATTTTTAAGAATCGGCTCACCTTGACTCCACATCAAAGCTTGGAAAAACCAGTTTCCTGTAATATTCCAACCCCAGAAAAGTGGATTATCGTATCCAACAGCTCTTAACTTATCACAAGCATCAACTACTTCATCCCAAGTAGTAGGTAATTTTTTTATACCGGCTTTGTTCATTGCATCCATGTTGTAGTTACCAACAGGTAGAGAAACTGAAAATGGCAATCCATATACTTCACCATTAAAAGTCCCAAGATCTAACATTGCCTTGTGATAACCATCCTTAGCAAAATTCGCTTCCTTTGCAATAAAAGGTTCTAACGACTTGGCGATACCCTTTTCAACAAACATAGACTGGCGGTTCAACCCTTGGAATGTCACATCAGGAAGTTTATTAGCCACCGATTCACGAAGAATAGTATTAGCGGCATCTTCATAGTTATCATAGGTTGCACGAAGTTTGACCTTTATCCCAGGATGAGCTTTTTCGAACATTGGTACAATATTTTCTTTAATTGTCACATCGAATAATGCAGAATATGGATAACCAACCTCGATAGTTATTGCAGAAGCAGCAGATGACACAAAAAGAGCCAAGGCTGCAAAAACTGAAGCAAATAAAAATTTGACTTGCATATAGCAACTCCTTATTAATTTAGGCTCCGTTAATCAAAAGTTGAAGGAAAGGAGCCTAGTTATTCCAATCAACTAATTTCGGTGGAAACTAAGAAAAACCGATTTCTAAGTCCTAATTCACCGAGATTTCATACCTGTCAGAGTTATACCTTCTATAAACCTACGTTGAGCCAATAAAAAAGCAACCACTAAAGGTGCAACAATTACAGTCGCAGCCGCCATCATAGGTCCATATTCATTACCATCCATATCAGATTTAAACATTCTTAGCCCCAATGGAGGTGTCATAAGATCTTGATCACCAGTGATTACAATTCTGGGCCAATAATAATCGTTCCAATGAGCGACAACAGAAAAAATTGCAAAAGCAAGTAAAGCAGGAATTGCAGTTGGAAGCATAACCTTCCAGACTATTGAGAACTCACTCATCCCATCCATTCTTGCAGCATTAATTAAATCATCAGGTACAGTTTTAAAAAACTGACGCATTAAAAAAATTCCGAAAACAGATATTGTCCACGGAATTATAAGAGCTGCAAAAGTATTTGTTAACCCAAATTTAGCCAACATCAGGTATAAAGGAAGAGCTATAGCATGGACAGGAATAAGAAGACAAAATATTACCAATCCAAAAACAACATCTCTTCCCCAAAAATTTAATTTTGCCAAAGCATATGCGCAAGGAAGAGCAATTATAACCTGAATTGCAAAAATAGATAAAGTTACTATTACACCGTTCAATAGGTAGCGTAATAAAGGTGCTTCTTCAAAAGCGGCTTTGTAATTATATACAATTGGAAGCATGGAACATTCTTCTTTAGACCTCATCAAACCTTCTGATTCTGTCTTTAAACATTTACGATCTATCATCATCTCTTGTGCACCAAAAAAACCACCTGAAATACTTTGAATTTCTGCAGGTGATTTGAATGAAAATGATAACATCAAGTAGAATGGTAATATGACAACTATTGCGCCTATTATTAAAATAATATGTTTCCCAGCCTCTGACCCCAAGTTAGTTAGTTGTTTCATGAATAATGTACCTTCCTATTTATGAAATAAACTTGTGTTAGAGTAAGTATAAGAACAAAGCCAAGAAAAACTATCGTTAGAGCTGATCCCATACCAACTAGATTTTGCTTTACGCCTTTCTCAAACATTGCATAAACCATCATATATGTAGACTTGCTAGGTCCACCTCTGGTAAGTGCTTCTACAGTATCAAAAACCTGAAATGAACGAATTGACGTAATTGTAACTACAAATACATGTGTTGGTCCTAACATAGGCCAGGTAACAAGTTTAAACTTCTCCCATGGAGAATTTGCACCATCCATCTCAGCTGCAGCGTATAAATCTCGTGGCACTGAAGTTAAACCTGCCAAATAAAGCACCATATTAAAACCAAATGCCTGCCATATCCCTATAAATGAAATAGAACCCAACGCATACTTTTTGTTACCCAGCCAATTAGGCATACGATCATTACAGAGCTCTCCATACCAACTTTCCGTTGGATTGAACCCCAGCCATGATCCGGTAAATAATTTATAAAACCATCCAACACTACAACCATCATCAAGAAACTTGTTTATAACTCCTATGACTGGATCAAGGGTGAATTCCCAAGCATATGCCATTGCTAATAGTGTTGCCATGACAGGCAAGAAGAAAACAGTTTTATATAATTCCCCTCCAAAGCGTAATGAAGAGATAAGCATTGCAGAACCTAACCCTAGAAGTACAGAAACAGGTACTACAATAACCACATAAGTCAAAGATGCAGTAAACATCTTTTTGTAACTGGAGAATTTACCTAGTGATTCATAATTTTTCCATCCAACCCACTTAAAATCTGGACTGCCTAAATTGTAGTCGGTAAAAGAAAATGTTCCTGCTACAAATACTGGTAAAATCAGGATCAAAAACATAAGTAATACGGCTGGACTTACAAACCATATGTGACTTCGTGTATTAGACATTTTTCAATAATTTAAATAATAATTAACTCTTTTTATTAAGATTTTGTCCACTTTCATTGAAGATCATTACTTTATTATTATCAAATCCTATTCTTATTATTTCACCTATTTTCGTATTAAAAGAAATATCTGGATTACTCCTAATAATCATTTTTTGCTGTGAATCTTTTAACGTTACATGAAGATAAATATCGGATCCTAGATTCTCTTTATGATTTACTTCGCCTAGAAAACAGTTTTTTTTGTTATCTTGGAGCAAATTGGTATGTTCAGGTCTTATACCAACTAAAATTTTTTCGTTTTTATTATCTTTTATCGATAAAGACATTGAAATCCCCATACAATCGATATCACCTTTTTCATTACTTTCCGCAGGAAGAACATTTATTTTTGGACTTCCTATGAATTCCGCTACCCTGAGACTAGCTGGTTTATTGTATATCTCCGAAGGAGTATCTAGTTGAAGAATCTCACCATCCATCATAACCGCCATACGATCAGACATAGTCAATGCCTCTGCCTGGTCATGGGTTACATAAACAAAGGTTGTCTTTAATTTTCGATGCAATTCTGAAATTTCCGCACGCATGTGCACTCTCAAAGCGGCATCTAAATTAGATAATGGTTCATCCATAAGAAATGCAACTGGTTCTCTTACCATTGCTCTACCAACAGCTACCCTTTGTTGTTGTCCACCAGAAAGTTGACCCGGTTTTCTTCCCAAGAGGTGTTCTATTTGTAAGGTTTCGGATGCCTGAAGTACGCTCTCTTTTAATTTATCAATTTTTGATCTTCTATTAGGAAAAAACCAATTAATTATTGGGAAACGCTCCAAAGTTGACATCCTTCTCAATTTAAGGGGAACCATCAAATTTTGTAAAACGGTTAGGTGTGGATAAAGCGCATAAGACTGAAATACCATTGCAAGATCCCTGTTACTCGCTTTAATATTATTAACTTCTCGGCCATCAATAATTACATCTCCGTTTGATTGAGATTCAAGACCGGCAATTATTCTCAAAAGAGTCGATTTCCCGCATCCGGAAGGCCCCACAATAGTTATGAACTCTCCATTTTCAATCATAAGATTTAGTGACTTAATAACCTCATTTTTTTCAAAAGATTTTGATATACCCTTTAGTTCTATTCCAGCCACAAAAACTCTCCTTACAAAATTAAAAACTTAAAATGTATTTTTTATTCATAATGTAAAACTCATTTCCTGGACGTATAATGCACACCTAACAAAATAAATCTCAAGCGCAAAAATTATTTTATGAATGTGTTTAGGAAAAATCTTTTAAAATAATTTAAACATGACTAAACTAGAATTTATCCAATAGAAATATTTTAAATCTATATATTTTGAATAGTTTCTTGTTTAAAATGATTGATAAATGCATCAATAGGAAAATTTTTAAAAAATTATAAATAACTTGGTCAAAATTTAATTAGATTCACATTTGTAAAATAATTAAAATTATGAAAAGAAACATCCTTCTAAACCCTGGACCAGCTACTACTACGGATAGTGTCAAACAAGCACTTATGGTCCCAGACATTTGTCCTCGTGAGGAAGAATTCGGTAATTTAACTCAAAATGTACTAAAGAAAATAACTCGTGTAGTAAATGGTGAGAATAGCCATACAGCTGTAATTCTAACTGGCTCAGGTACTGCTGGAGTTGAAGCAGCATTAAGTTCAGTAATTTCAGAAAATGGTAAAATTTTAATTCTTGATAATGGCGCTTACGGGAAGAGAGCAGAAACAATTATTAAATCCTATGGCATCCAACATATTACTCATAGGTTAGCTTGGGGAGATTATCCTGATGTTGAAATCATTGAAAATATTATTAAAAAAGACACTGAATTAACACATTTCTTTTTCGTCCATCATGAAACAACTACTGGTATGCTTAATCCGATGGGTAAATTGCTGAAACTGTGCCAGAAATATGAAATAGATTCTATTGTAGATGCTATGTCTTCATATGCAGGGTTACCAATTGATATCCAAAAAGAATCTATTGATTATTTAATTTCATCTTCTAACAAATGTATCCAAGGTATGGCAGGGACGAGTTTTGTAATAGCAAACAAAAAGAAATTGGCAAGAACCGAAAAAATATTACCTCGAAACTTATATCTTAATTTATGGGGGAATCACAGTTATATTGAAAATACTGGTCAATTTCAGTTTACACCTCCTGTTCAAATAGTTTATGCATTAAATCAAGCGTTAGATGAGTTTTTTTTAGAAACTCAAAATGGACGAACAGCACGTTATTTCAAATCTTATGAAACTTTAATAGATGGACTTAATAATGTCGGATTAGAATTACTATTACCGAAAGAACAGCATTCTAAACTATTAACAGCAATCATAGAACCAAGTTCTCCAAATTATAATTTCATGGAGATGCATAATTATTTTTACAAAAATGACATTACAATTTATCCAGGAAAAGGTGCCAAACAAAATACATTTAGAATAGCCAACATCGGTGAAATAGACTACCGTGATATTGAGATTTTCAATAAAAAATTGATCCAATATTTAAAAGAAAATAATATCAAAATTTAATTTCATTTTTGATTAAATAAAGATAATTTCGAAACAAAATATTCAGAATAAATTGCAAAATTATAATAAAAAAAATTTTCAATTACATCAATAATATAAATATTGGGAGATAAAATCTTTCTATTTGATTATTTAAAAAATAGGGATATTATAATAAAAAAATATGTATTGCTGAGATTATCTATAATTAGATTAGATTTTCTTAAGGATTTGTGAAATTTTAGTTCTTAATTAACCCTAACCAAAAAAGATCCATGACGGTACATTCGCAAGTTATAGAAGAATATCTACTAATACTTTACGAGCTTGATAGGGCAGGAGAAAAAGCTAAATCCATTACACTGGCAAATCGTTTAGATACTAGTCCTCCAACTGTTCATGCAACCCTTTTAAGAATGCAAAGAGATGGTTTAATAAAGATTTCAAAATCAAAAGAAGTTAATTTAACCAAAGAAGGTAAAAAAAAAGCTGATGATATTGCTTACCGCCATAACCTAGCCGAATATTTTCTTTGCAATACACTGGGGATTCCATGGTATGAAGTTCATAAACATGCCCATCTCTTGGAACACGCAATGACACCCACTGTAGTAAAAAAACTAGCAGAATTTCTACAAAATCCAGAATTTTGTCCACACGGAACACCAATGCCAGGAGCTCATCTTCCCAAAAATACAATAACTTTAATGGAAGCTAAGCCTGGAATGACAGTTGAAATTAAAATGATCAGTGAAGAGTTAGAAGATTCAGTAGATTTAATGAAGATCTTACAAAAAAATCATTTTTTACCAGGAGATCAGCACC
>CACIWU010000035.1 GCA_902590435.1 uncultured SAR324 cluster bacterium
CATTCAAAGAAAATAAACCATGGGATGTCAAAGAATATGATAAATTTGGAAACATAACTGGTAATTATAAAAATGGATTAAAAAAAAATAATTAAAGTACTTCATACCTAACAGTTTTAAAATATGCAAAAACTAAAATCCCCTTATCTTTATGATGTTTAATAATTAAATAATTGATTCATTTTAGGTTTAAAACTCTCTTTAAAAAAACAAAATATAATTATGAATATATTCGTTCCCGAGTCAGTTAAAATTCCAACTGGGATTGAAACTAAAGATTTTAGAATTAGAATCCTGACAATAAATGATTTGGTGAAAGACTATGATGCAGTTATGAGTAGTATAGATCATCTTAAAGGAGTTTTTGGTCCGAAAAGTACTTGGCCTTCATTCAACTTAACCATTGAGCAAGATCTTGTTGACCTTGGATGGCACCAAAAAGAATTTGAAAATAAAAGTTCTTTTGCTTACACCGTGATGAAATCGGACGAGTCAAAATGCTTAGGTTGTATTTATATAGATCCTTCAGAAAAAGCAGGTTTCGACGCAAAAATGATTTGTTGGGTTAGGAAGAGTGAAATTAAAAATGGACTCGATGAAAAATTGTTTAGTACTGTAAAATTTTGGTTGAAAGAAGAATGGTGGTTCAATTCAGTGGCTTTCCCTGGGAGGGATATAAGTTGGAATCAATGGTATACTTTCCCTGATAAATGAATTTAAAATTTTCTTTTATGAAGATTTTAGTGATTTTTAAAAAACTCATTAAAGAAAAATAATTTTAATTATTTAATCTCTTTAATTGCCTCCCAAAGTAACTAAAGAAATAAAGAATAATAAAAGTAGATCAAAATTTATATATAAAAGATTATTTTCTTAGAATACAGAAAAAAAGAATTAAATGAAGGAAGGAAATAAAGGAGTCTATATTATTGCAAATCTCCTAGACATTAATCAAGATGGTAAAATTGACATGATTTCATTTTTATCCCCAGATGGTAAAGGTATTGCTTTAGCACTAAAAAATGATAAGAATAATAACACATTGCAAGTTCACGTGCTGCAGGATGTTACCGGAGACGGTAAACTCGATAGTAGCGATTTACTTCTAATTAAAAGAGAAGCAATCAAAATCTTCAAAAAGAAAAACTTAAGAGAAGGACAATTAAGAATTTTTGTGAGCGACGCAGAGTATGGTTAATACTAACATAAATTTTTACAAAAAAAGGGTCAACTGATTGGAAAAATAATAAGATTTGCATTACTTAAGATCATTAAATAATGATTCCTCACTCAAATTAATTTCATCCTCAATCAAATTTCCTGATTTTTCTGTAATTATCCTTTTCGATAACCTTTGAAAGTTTCTTGCTTAAAATAATATGTTGCTTTCGGTTACATTTCTCAATATCAATATATTTCTTGAAAGAGTAACATTCTCTAGCTTCTGGAATTTTTTCATAAACATAAATTTCCTCTGAGGAACATCCTATAAAAAATATCAGCAAAATTAAAAATAAATGTTTCATTCACCAAAAATTGGTTTATTATTCTATTACAAACTTTTACAAAAATTTTATCCCCAAATTTTATAGGTCTATTAAGTTATGAGAGCTAAAAATTTAAACATTATTATCCATAACATGGACTGTAATTCAGAAGATTGGGAAATTGACACTTTCCATGCCATCCACAGAAGTGGCCTGAAGATCTGGATTGGGAATGGTCTTCTCGGATATCATATTGAAAAACCAAAATATCAAGAACTAGGTTGGTTAGAAAAGTATAAACTACATCAACAGTTAAAGGATTTAATCAAAGAAAAATCTAAAAATTAAGTTATTTTAATCAAAAAATAATATTTACTTACTATTCTATTCATTCTGACGTAAGAGGTATATTTTTATTTGCGGCACATCTAAATCCAACGTTTTTAAACGTACTGGTTGGAAGAGCATCTCGTCTCATAGTTGATCGTAAATATTCTGCTGAATCGCTCCAAGATCCGCCTCTAATTATCCTGTATTTACCAAATTCTGGCCCCTGAGGATTTCTGCTTTTTACATTTGTGAAAACTCCAAACCAGTCATATACCCATTCCCAAACATTTCCATGAAGATCATATAATTCATTTGGATTACTTAATTTTTGGGCTGTATTTTGAATTTCACCCCCAGAATTTTGTCTAAACCAAGCATAATCTGATAAAAATTCTACTCCTCCTTCTATCGAATAAGCACTATCTGTTCCAGCTTTTGTAGCCATTTCCCATTCTGCTTCAGAAATTAAACGTTTCCCTAAATAGTTACAGTAATACCTTGCCGCATACCAAGATACATTCACTACCGGCTTCAATTCACTACCAATTTCAGGAACCAGATCATTTTTCCAATTAATAAGATAATCGCCATCATGATATTTGCTAGGGAAAGTACTTTTTCTTAGAAAAGGATGTTGGGCAACAACATGTAAAAACTCATAATTTGTAACTTCACATTTATCTATCCAAAAGTCATCTAAATATACTTCACGAACAGGTTTTTCTATGGACATACCTTCTTTGCTTCCCATAATAAAAATCCCTCCCGAAATAAGTTTCATTCCAGGTTTTGGATTTTTTGCATTGGATTGATCCGCAAAACCACAAAGTGTTTTGATATCTTTTTTTTTGATAAAAGTCGCAATTTGTTCTTCTGGGAATAATTTTTTTTCGAGATTTTTTAAAATTTTAATATAGACATTTAAAATTTTTTGATCAAAATTTGTCATTCTAATTATTATTTTTTTTTCATCACGACCGCACCTAAATTTATCATTAAGACAATTTAATTTTTGTCTAATCCAAATTCTCACAGAATCCCTAGCTCTTTGCCTTTCAATTTCATTCAGTAAAGAAGGTTCTGCATTTTGATAAATTTTTTGAAAAAGAGAAGCTTTTATTAGGCTAATTTTTGCTAGATCTACTAAAGTATCATATTCTTCACACATCTTTTTATGTTCATTAGGAACAGAAATACCATATGCCCTCTTCTTAGAGCATGATCTTGTTTCTTCCCTCTGATTAATTCCTAGTTTTTTCGTAAACACACGAAAACGTAATTCAGAAATAGTATGTAATAGAGGATAACGTTCTCCTTTAATAGTAAAACTAATGAAATCTAAAATAGCTGATTTTTGGAATTCTTTGGCTAATTTTTGAAAATCATGAACCGCTGCACCAAGAAATGGAACACTTATTAGAACAGGAACCATAATAAGCAGTAACCAAAAATTAGTTTTTTTAATTTGAAAAAAGTTAAATATTTTTTTCATGATTTGAATTATTTCAAATAAATAACTGGTAGCTAAATCTAAACGAAGTAGAATCATAACACATTGAAAAAAGTTATAACTATAAAAAAGAGAAGCAATCGATATTCCAATTGTGACTTGTAAGATAGCTGAATTTAAATCTAATAATTTTTTTAAAAATATGTGAATTAATGTTTTCTTTAGATATTAAAGGATCCGGTTGGTTGCAAAACTATTTACTATACAGGCTAAAATCGCGTTATTCATTTGATAAACGATACAAAGAATTAAGAGATGATAATTTTCTCCATGAAAACTTAGACAGGTGTCTATATTCTGTTACTAAAGAAAATGGTATCATTTTTGGCTGTCCAATTATTCCTTCATCCGTAACAAAATTAGCTAAAAAACTAAAATTCCCTCCTAAAAAAGGAGGAACTGTTTTACTTTTTCTTGAAACACTTTTTTCAGTTGCAATAGTTGAAAATAAAATATTATTAGGAAATTATAATAATTTAGATTCAAAAAATTATGAAAATGAATTTTTAAAAATTATTTTTCTTGTCATAGACTATCATTTACATCGAAGTTATTATCGAATTCCAAAAAATCTTGGATATCAGGAATTATTAAAAAATAACGAAACTATGCAAAGAGCATTGAAAAAACTAGAAATTATTTTTTTAGATTCCGTTACACTTAAAGGTTACTCATCACTAAAGAATAGACAAAATAATTTTGCTTTTTTAAAACTTTATTTTTTCTTACTTTGGGCCAGAGAAAATTCAGTAAATATTATTTCTTCACCAAATTCATATCACAAAATGGACTTTAAACTTCGTGAAGAGATGATTTCCATGTTTTCAGTAATAATCTGGGCAGATAATTTTGTAGATGATACTGAAAAGCAAGTTATTAAAAAATATATAGAACAAACTTGTTTGCCAAAGGAAAAGAAAATTGAACTTCTCAAGCGAATAAGTATGCCTATAGAAATAGGAACTATTCATTGTACTTTCAAATCTTTGATTACAAATATGTATATAGTAGAGCAACTAATATTACTATCTTTAATTGATAATCAACAAGCTTGGCAAGAAAGGAAACTTATTCTAAGTATTTCGCATAATCTTGGACTTACTGAAAAAAAGTTAGAACTATTATTTTGCTCTGTAGCTGAATTTTTCTCTGTACATTATAAACGTCTTGAATTTCTAAGGTATAATCCTGGGATCCAACAATTTCAAGATTACATGAATGATATGGTTGTTAGTTTAGTAAAAAAGAATTTGAACAACATTTTGAATGAGATTAAGGAAACAAAGGAATTATCTGAATTACTTTTTAAATCAACTTCTAAGAAGCTGAATTTAAAAGAAAGACAAAAAGTACAGAGACAATTATTAGACATTGCTAAATCAATTCCTGCACTTGCAATTTTTGCATTACCAGGTGGCGGATTGATTTTACCAGTAATTTTGAAAATCCTACCATTCAACATCTTGCCAAGTGCGTTCCAAGATGATTCTGATTAATCCAAACTTTTAGATAAATGAATAGTCGATTTTGGTATATTTCTTACAATTTATTCATCCTTCCAATTTTTTTTGGAATAGTTAAATTTTTGGCATTATTTAAGCCAGATATAAGAGAAGGCATAGAAAAACGTTATAACTTGTGGGAAAGGCTTGAAGAGAAAGTTTCGAAACGTAACTGGCAAAAACCATTAATATGGTTTCATGTAGCGAGTGCAGGTGAATTTTTACAAGCTAAACCGGTAGTTGAGCGATGTATTTTAAGAGGTGCGGAGTGTCTATTAACATATAGTTCGATAAATGCTTTCAGATGGATTGAAAATGAAAAACAACAAAAAATTAATGGATTACTAACAACAGAATTTATACCTTTCGACTCGATTTGGAATGCACGTCGACTAATTGGACTGATACAACCATCCCGTCTAGTCTGGATCAGTTACGATTTATGGCCAAACTTGATTTGGGAGGCATATTTCAAAAATATTCCTCAATCATTAATTTCAGCAATAGTTCATAAAAATTCACTAAGAACAAATAGTTTTTTGGGTCGCTCTTTTTATAAATCAATATACAGTTGTTTAGAACACATCTTAACTGTATCCGAAGCCGATAGCATGAGAATTTTATCGGCAATACCAGAATTTAAAAAAATCAAAGTCATGGGAGAAATTAGATGTGATAGCGTTATAGAAAGAAGGAAAAATTTAGAAATACCCAAATTAAATCAAGCAAAAAAAGCAGAATTTGTATTTATAGCTGCGAGTACATGGCCTAAAGATGAAAAATGTATTTTCCCCAGTCTCAAAGAAGCACTAAAAAAATTTCCTGAAATGTTTTTGATTATCGCACCCCACGAGCCAACAGAGAAACATTTAAACAATACAGAAATTTTTTTCGATGAATTCAAAATTCAACGTTTTAGTAGCATGCCACCAGATCCTTCTAGGAATAGAATCCTTTTGATAGATTCTGTTGGAGTATTAGCGGGACTGTATTTTTATGCTAACATGGTATACGTTGGAGGAGCATTTACAACCGGAGTTCATAACATCCTTGAGCCGGCAAGTATGAAGGCTAAAATTGCTTTTGGTCCTAAATACAGTAACTCAATAGCAGCTATTGAAATGGTTAATCAAAAAATAGCATTCAGTATTGAAAACTCAGAAAAATTTAACAAGTTACTTTTCGATTCATTAGCAAAAAGGGAGTTGTGTATAGATTTGGGTAAAAAAGCATGCATTTTTGTGGAAAATCAAGTTGGTGCTACTGATCTTTGTGTCCCTTTATTAATGGAAAATATTTCATAACAATTTTTAAATTTTAATCAACCCCCAACCAATAATAACTCCAAAAAATTAAAATATCTCGATATAAATTTCACAGTACAACTTAGCTTTACAAACATTTGAAGTAAAATATTAAATGTTAAAAAGGTTTTTTATAGTAAATTAACCATAAAACCATGTGCTATTCCTTCACCTTTATTTTTCAAAAGGTGAGATGCATCAGTCCTATAACGTATTGTTTCTCCAGCTGAAATAAATTGTTTTTTATCATTAATTTTTATCATTAAATTTCCTTTACATAAAGTTACACTTTCTATACTACCAGTACCATGTGTCTTAGAATCTAACTCTGCGCCAGGCTCTGCCTTAAATTCATACCATTGAATACTAGCAACCATATTTAGAGTTCCTAAAATTCTTAATCTAAATTTACCATCTTCACTTGTAACCTCAGGAGTAGCATTCTGACTTAATTTTTCAAAAAACGTATCTCCCTCTTTTGAGAAAAAAACATCATCCAATGAACTTTCCAGTGCCTTTGTAATACGCCATATTGTCGCTAAAGTAGGGTTACTTCTATCCCGTTCTATTTGAGAAAGTATAGATTTTGACACACCTGATTTTCTTGCTAATTGATCAAGTGTTAAATTGTTTAGGAATCTAAGTCGCTGAATTTCTCGACCTACTTTTGGCGGATGATCCATTTTAGTAATGTAAATTTTATTGTAAAGAATTTTAAAGAAAAAAATTTAAAAAAACTACCTAACTGTGGGAATTTTTTACTTGCATCATGATTATATGGTGTTATATTCACTATATTGGATATTTATCCATTATAATAAACTTGTTCACTATTTAAGTCTAAACTATATTTTAAGCCATATGCCAGACAAAAAAAGGAGAAATATGAGTATAATTATAGAAATTCCTTCGGCACTCAAGCAGTACGTTAAAAATCATGATCAAGTAGAGGTTTCGGGAAATTCAATTGAGGAAGCATTGAGCAACTTGTGTAAGGATTATAAAGAACTAAAACAAAATCTGTATGATGTAAATGGAAATATTAGAAACTTCATAAACATTTATATTAATGACAATGACATTCGTTATGAAGATGGAATGAAAAGTGTTGTTAAAGATGGGGACTTTATCCAGATCGTACCATCAATAGCCGGAGGTTGATCAACTGAAATAAATAGTTAAATGAGGAAAAATGAGTTTGAACAATGAGGAAATAAATCGTTACAGCCGTCACCTGACTTTACCTGAAGTAGGAATGTCCGGACAATTGAAGCTGAAAAAATCGAGTGTATTGATGATTGGGGCAGGCGGGCTTGGTTCTCCACTTGGTATGTATCTGGGTGCAGTCGGTGTAGGAAAAATTGGATTGGTGGATTTTGACATTGTAGATCACACAAATTTACATCGTCAAATTTCGCACACGACTTTAGACGAAGGTCGTCTAAAAGTCGAGTCTCTACGTGATACTATTTTAATGGGTAATCCAAATATTGAAGTTGAGATTTACAACATTCGTTTGGAAAGGGAGAATGTACTAGAGCTATTCAGTCGATATGACATTATAGCAGATGGTTCTGACAATTTTGAAACGCGTTACCTGATTAATGACGCAGCCTATTTTTCTAAAAAACCTTTGGTATCAGCATCTATTTTCCGATTCCATGGGCAAATCACGATCTTTTCTCCTGAAACTGGGGGTCCATGTTACCGCTGTCTTTATTCAGAACCTCCTCCTGCTGCCCTCGTTCCTAATTGAGCAGTTGCAGGAGTCCTGGGCGTGCTCCCAGGCGTAGTTGGTTTAATTCAAGCTACAGAAGTTATTAAGCTGATTCTGGATAAAGGCTCTAATTTGATTGGTCGCCTTCTACTCTATGACGCAATGAAAATGAATTTCAAAGAGGTTCGTGTTCGCAAAGATCCTGAATGCGTCATCTGCGGAGAAAATCCAAGCGTTAAAGAGTTAATTGATTACAAAGCTTTTTGCAATGTTCCTCTTCCGGGATCAGAAATTCTTGAAGAAATTGATGAATCCGTTTATGAACTTTCTCCGCAGGAATTTAAATACGCGATGGATCAAGATCCATCTGCGGTTTTGGTAGATGTTCGTGAAAGTTTTGAGTGGGATATTTGCAAAATAGAAGGTGCTCAACTGATACCGTTAAGCAGTTTCAATCCTGCTTCAAGCGGATTAGACCCTGAAGACTCCCTCTATCTATATTGTTACAAAGGTAAACGTTCCATGCTAGCACTCAAAGAACTCAAAAAGGCAGGTTTTAAAAAACTTAAAAATTTGAGCGGAGGAATAGATCTCTGGGCTGAGGAAGTTGATACTGATATGCCCCGATACTAACAGTAAGAAAGACAATTATAACTGATAAACCTAATAATTAAAACACGAGCATTTTTTATAAAATATGCGAATTCCAGAAAATATTTTAGCTGAATGTCATGCTCACGGTGTTGATGCATATCCAGAAGAATCTTGCGGTTTTATCGTGGGAAGTTTAGATGATGTCGAATCACTCGAAACAGTATACCCTATGAGAAATATAATGAATGAGCTGCACAAAGAAGACCCGAAGCAGTATCCACGTACAGGACGTGACGGTTACATGATAGATCCACGTGAACATATGAAATTAGAAAATTTTCTAAAAAAAATTGGAAAGCAGATCAAAGTTATCTACCACAGTCATCCGGACGTGGGAGCATATTTTTCGGAAAAAGACAAAGAGGACGCCCTCTGGAATGGGAATGCACGTTATCCTGGAATTATTTTTTTGGTTTGCGCAACAAATAAAGGTAAACCAGGAGATGCTATTCTGGCATCTTTCAATTCTACTGTATGCGATTTCGACATTACTGAAATTCCGACAAAAACAACTACCACATCTTCCGAATTGCTGGGAGGGAATTTTGGAATTAGTGGAATTTTACCTTCATTGGAATTTATTCAGGAATGGAAAAACGGAAAGCGTGAACTAGAATACGGATATTTTCGTTTCGTTCCCCCTAAACAAATTAAAAATCTTCAACACCAATTAGCTGTCCTACATCAAACCAGGCATGCACTAGCATATAGTTCTGGTAAATCTGCACTTCTTGAATTACTGAGCTATTTACATGATTCATTTTCACTAACCACTCTGAATCTTGACTCTAGGTCAACTTTCATTACAGATGCACTAAAATCATTAGAAATTTACTCGCAGCCTTTTAGTTTAAATAATCTTCCGAAAGGAGACTCTTTTTCTGCAAAAAATGGTGATGTAATCTTGCTTACTCCAGAAGATCCGCAAAACTTTGTACAAGAAGAAAAAAAGTGGTTTGAGGAATTAAATAAACTTCGAGTTCCGGTTATTTTTTATGAAGAAACTACTTTCGGATTTTGGCAAACCGATATTCAGCGAGTATGGCCGAATGGACTAACATACTGGATCCTAGATTTAATCATTCCAAAAAGCATAGATCTGCCTTCCGGAATTGCAGGAGGCATAATACTGAGCAAAAAAGATCGTCAAATGGCAGAATTATCAGAATTACGAAAAAGACGAGGTGCTGTACTTTCGGCACGTAATGCTGAATTGTTTTGTGAAAAACTTACCGGAAATATGCAAAGCGCTAAAAGCACTATAGAAAATTCTGAAGAACACGAAACTAAGGTTAGTTACAATCATGAAAAAGCAGTAACGAAAAAACTTTGTGAATGGGAGAATGCTACTTCCGGACTACTTTTCCCTTCAGGAATGGCAGCTATAATGGCGTTAATGACTCTTTTTAGGAAAAAGAGAAAACCTCGCTTGATCGTGATTGGTTTACTTTATAGTGAAACCTATTCTTTACTTATGAATTCAGGTGAACACTCCACATTTGATCCTATATTTATAGGACTAGAAGAGTTAGAGCTTTTACCAGAATTATTAACTAAGAACACAGCAATGGTGATCACTGAAACGATTACTAACCCTCTTTGTGGAGTTCCAGATTTGGAACGTATCGGTAAATTGGCTAACTCACAGGGAATCCCTTTTTTGGTAGACAATACCCTTGCTTCACCTGCAAATTGTCAACCTATTAATTGGGGCGCAGATTATGTGATTCACAGCACAACCAAATATCTGAGTGGAACAAACGACCATGCGGGTGGAGCTGTTTTGGTTAAATGTCCGGAAAAAGCTAATATCTTAATGAAATTTCAAAAAAATTGGGGGTTAGTAATCTCGGATCTTGAAGCAAAAATTTTGTGGCAAAGAATGCAAGATTTTGAAGAACGTATGATACGATTTAACAAAAATAATCTGGCTATTGTAAATTTTCTTGAGGCACACTCAGCTGTCAAAAATGTTTACTATGCCTTTTCACCTAACAATTCCAGTTCACATGCTAAAAAACTCCTTACAGGGAGCGGTGGGGTGGTAAGTTTTGTGCTAAAGAATAATACTGAAGATAATTTACAAAATTTTTATGACGGCAAATTTTCTTCAATCATTAAAGCTCCAACTTTAGGCTCAAACCAGACTCTTGTTTGTCCGTATACAATGTTGACACATTATCACGATAGCGACGAGGATCTTCAAGAAATTGAACTACCACGTTATTTGATCCGTATTGCATCTGGTTCAGAAAAAGAAATCCAACCTATAATCTCAGATTTAAATTCGGCCCTAGCACGAACTACTCATTAAGATAATCAACTATGATATAATTTAAAATAAAGAAAGAATTGTGCCGATCTCCGCTAAATGCTCCGGTTTTAAAATATGTGCGGCCAAGCTTGCCTTATATTCAAAATGCGTATTCAGTAAAATGTAAAAAGCACGATCTTATTTTTTTAAATTTAAAACTAACTCAATCATCCGTAAAAACTCAATTTTTTTCTCTATCTCCCTCAGATTTGAAAGGCCAAGATCAGCTTTTTATCGACTCTTTTCCTTGAGTTTGGAAATTACAATATGCTTAACCATTTTAAATATTAATTTTTTATAATCAGACGATGATATCTCTTTTTACCGACTCTCAAAAGAATTTCACCATTCTGCAGATCTGTTTCTCCAAGACAATAAGATGGATTATCAATCCGTACTTCATTTACATAAACACCACCTTGGGCTAGTAAACGCCGTGCTTCTCCTTTCGATTTGCAAAGTTCTGTCTGCAAAAAGATTTCGAAAATATCAAGTCCCCCAAAAAACTCAACTTCTGAAATTATAGTGCTGGGAACATTCGATTTGTTACTTATTGTAGCTCCAGAAAAAAGAGACTGTGCAGCCTCTTGAACTTGATGTGCGATTTCCTTTCCATGAATGATCGCAGTTGTTTCAAAAGCGAGTTTCTGTTTTGCTTCACGAATATTTGCACCTTTAAGTTGTCCCAGTTGTCGGACTTCATCCATTGGCAAAAAAGTAAATAAAGCAAGAAATTTTTCCACATCTGTATCCTCAGTATTGACCCAATACTGAAAGTAGTCATAAGCTGAAGTTCGTTTCGAGTCAAGCCATAGAGCTCCTTTTTCAGTTTTTCCCATCTTTTTACCGGATGAAGTTGTGAGTAGTGGATAGGTCAAGCCGAAAGCATCTTTGCGTTCCACGCGACGAATCAAATCTGTTCCAGAAATAATATTTGCCCATTGATCATCTCCGCCCATCTGCAATGTGCAATTATAACGTCGATTCAACTCTAAAAAATCGTAAGCTTGCAAAAGCTGGTAGTTAAATTCCAAAAAACTCAATCCAGAATCAAGTCTTACTTTGTAAGTTTCAAAAGATAACATTCTATTTACAGAAAAATGACGGCCAATATCTCTTAAAAAATCAATATAGTTCAGCTCTCTCAACCATTCTGAATTATTTACAATAAGATCCTGCTCACTAAAATCTAAAAATCTTTCTAGTTGAGGAGATATTCCTAAAATGTTGGACTCCAATTGATCTTCTGTCAACATTTGACGCATCTCCGTTTTTCCACTTGGATCACCAATCATAGCAGTACCTCCTCCCATTAAAGCTATAATGCGATGACCAGCCCTTTGCATATGTGCAAGTCCCATCAAAGGAACCAGGTGACCTACGTGCATTGAGTCAGCTGTTGGATCGAAACCTATGTAACAACAAATTTTTTCCTCATTCAATAACTTTTCTAACTCTTCAGGGTGTGTACTTTGTTTATAAAAACCACGTTCTTTAAGATCTTTAAGCATTTGCAATTAACTAAAAATTTTGTTTCTACCAAAAAAAGCTTCTGTCATAGTAACATCATCTACATATTCCAAATCTCCTCCTGCTGGAATTCCACAAGCAAGTCGAGTTATTATGCTAATTTTTCTAGAAAATTCTTGATGTAAAAAAAGAGCTGTTGCCTCCCCTTTTACAGTTGGGTTTGTAGCAATAATTAATTCTCTTATTTCACCATTTTCAATTCTTTCCCTTAATTTTTTAATGTTAAGTTGTTCTGGTCCAATTCCATCTAGAGGTGAAATAGCTCCCTTTAAAACATGATACATCCCTTTGAATACACCACTTTTTTCAATGGGGAAAATATTGTTCGGATGTTCTACAATACATATTTTATCAGGTTCACGATTAACATCACCGCATATACGGCATGGATCTAAATCAGTAAAACCAGCACATATTGAGCAAAGTTTTATTTGCTCTTTAACCTTTATCAGAGCATCTACCAAATTTTGTGTCTCTTCATCTGAATATCGAAGGATATTAAATGCTAACCGCTGAGCAGTTTTTCTTCCGACACCTGGTAAACGTGATAATTCGTATACCAGTCGTTCTAAAGCAATAGGAAACTGCATAATAAATCAGGATTCTGCTTCTGGGAAATGAAGATTAGGTTGGCGCGCCTCAGTTAGAATCAAACCTAGTGGTTCCAGCGTTTTTAGATCCATTGCTAATGAATTTTCATCCCATTCATCTGGATAAGGAGTAACAGAACCATCAACAATATTTTCTAAACGCCTCCGGAACTCTTGCTCTGCAACCTGAAGACTTTCTAACATTCCAGTACCTTTTTTTGCAAAAGGTTTTAGGAAACCAGGAATTTTTGTGCCCTCAAATAGTTTGTCTAACAGCTTTGAATTGCGAAGAGAAATCGTATATTCTGCTCTAACTTCTATTTCAACCTCCTCCTCTTCCACCATAGTACCGCACTGTTTATGAATTCTACCATTGGGCATTTCTAATTCGGAATATTCCAAAGATTTACATTTAGGGCAGTAAAGCCAAGTAATTACCGAAAAAATAGGAGCATTCCGAGCTTCGTTTTCTTTCTTTGCCCGACGATCCGCAAGGTTAATTACTTTTGCAGAAATGTTACTCATCAATATTAAATGAAAATTGTCAAACTATGATAGAAAGAAGAAAAAAAAACTGAAAAGATTTCTTTAATATCACAATTCTCACTTATTTTGCAATTTATGTCAAAATTTATTAGCATTCGCTTATATAAAATTTTTAAAATATTAAGATAAGTGAAAAATTTTAAAAATTTAAATTTTATGAAATCTTTTAATTTTGTTCTTTAATGCATAGAGGAATTACTATTTTACTATAATTCAATTTCTTTTATCTTGAAAAAATATAACAACATTTTTTCAAATACTTCCAAAAAAGATAGATTAAAATATTAATGCTAATACCTAGATCTATTTAAATACTTATAAACTAACCATTTTGATTACAATTTTTTCCTTGACAGAATCTAAATGATGTTATATCTTCAGGAACTGTGCATCCTTATAGACTGGGGACTAGAAAATATCCTAATTTAGGATTTGAATTTAAAATCTAGAAAAAAAGGTCACAATAAATAGAACAAAGAAAAGTTTGTTTTCTCTGGATAGTTGTTTATTATCAGTTATGGAGCAAAAGATGAAAAAAGTTTGTTTTTTTATTTTTTTTACAAGTTTATGTATTGCCCTCAGTTCATGCGCAGCAAAATATTCAAAAATAGCTGAATCAAAAACTTTAAATTCAGTTTTTGTAAATTCTGCAGCTTCCAAATCAACGATAGAGAATTCTACAGTCGAAGATTCTTCGGTTGAAGGTTCAAAAATTTTGACTTCCAAAATTTCTGGTCTATCAAAAATATCTAATAATTCAACGATAGAAAATTCTACAATTGAAAATTGTAAAATCTCAAACTCCGTTATAAAGAATAAAACTCTCGCAAACCAAACCGTTATTAATTCAGTAATTCAAGGGCCTGATAAAGAGGCTGAAGTAGAAAAAGAAGACTGATTAATCTTTTTATTTTAAGAGATTTTTAAAAAATAAATTAAAAATTAGATATTTAGTGACCTCAAAAAATTAGTATTAATAATAATCTTTCTAATTAATCTAGCTAGGTATTATTAGTGTATGATTTACTAAAATAGAAAATATGAGTAATTAGAGGTATTTGTAAATACTAAAAGCCTAAAAAATCCACACACATTATCTTTTTCCTATTTTTTCAAAATAATTAATTCCTTTCTAGGTAATTTAGCGGTATTTTTTTAATTTAAGAAAATTTAAAATATTATATATTAGGTAAAAAACCAAATCATTGGGGAAATAGAAACTTGATATATTTAATGACCTCTTAAACGAAAAATAAGATCTATTGTGAAATTTTTTATAATTGTAATTACTATACTATTTTTTTTTTCTAACCTATCTGGAAAATCTAATAGTTATGATAATTTAAAAAAAATCAATAATAATTTAGAAAACAAAAAAAAAAATAATGGTATGATTTATTTCCCTAGTGGGAATTGGTATCAGGGAGAGTTTAAGGATGGCAAATATAATGGACTTGGAATTTTTAGGTGGTTAGACGGAAGGCAATATGAAGGTCGATTCAAAAACGGGGAAAAACATGGACATGGTAAATGGAGCTCAAACAATGGAGAATTTTATGTTGGTGAATGGAAAAGCGGAAAAAAAAACGGTCATGGAATATTCAGTTATAATGATGGCAGTCAATATGTTGGTGAATGGAAAAATGGGGAAAAATATGGACAAGGGACTTATACTTCAACTAAAGGGAATAAATATTTAGGTGAATGGAAAAATGGGAAGAAAAATGGTCACGGTACTCAAACTTCCTATAAAGGGGACATATATTTTGGAGAATTTAAGGAAGACAAGAAAAACGGTCAAGGGACTCTTGTTAAAGCAAATGGAGAAAAATATTTCGGAGAATTCAGATTTGGAACAAAACACGGAAATGGAACACAAGATTTTTTGGACGGTAGTAAGTACGTAGGAGAATGGGTAAGCGGCAAATTTAACGGTAATGGATTTTTCTCGTCACCTGATGGTAAAAGATATAAAGGAGAATGGTATAAAGGCACTTATCATGGTTACGGAGAATACATTTTCGGTAAAGGAAAGTGGTATGGAGACAAATATATTGGAGAATTCGAACACGGGAAAAAACATGGCAAAGGAACATATTTTTTCTCTGACAATCGGATGTATATTGGTGGATTCAAAGATGGCAAAATGAACGGTAAAGGAACATTTTCAACTCCTAAAGGGGTAGAATATGTTGGTGAATTTAAGGACGGGAAAAAACATGGTGAGGGGACTTTAACTTCTCGAATTGGGAATAAATATATAGGTAAATATAAGGAAGGTAAATTTTGGAACGTATCAATTTACAATAAAGAAGGGACATTACTTGGAAAAATAGTAAATGGCCAGAAATATTGAGAATAATAATTATTTTTATTAAAAGTAATGTCTATTAATCTTCAAATATAGGAAAACATAAAAAATATTGAAACACAATGTGAAAGAGCCATTTTTTAGATTATATAGTCAAAAAATAATTAAATTTTTCTGCTAAATTATTAAAATCTGTCTTCAATAAATTAATAATAAAAACTAATTGGCCTAAGGATTTAGTTTAAATAATGATAATATTTATCACTAAATAAAAAGATCTGTTATACAAACTTATAATATTATATTTTTAAAAAAACAGATCATTTATTAAACACATTTTAAGCAGGAATCTGAGATGAATGATGGTGCTTTATAGGTTTTTCTATCATAGGATTAATCAGAAATGTAAACCTTGCATTAATTTCTTTATTCCTTTTAAATTTAAAAGTATAAATTCCCGTTATTAAAAAATAATTTTCTCCAATTTTTTCCTCAATAACAGAATTAAATTCTATTTTAACTGAGACTTTTTGTTCAATTAGAACTTTAATAAAATATTCTTTTATCTTCTCAGTATTAGAAATAATTTCATTTGAAAAAGTTGGAAATAAAATACACCCTTTAGCGTATAAGTTTGATATCGCTGATAGATCCCTATCATTAAAATATTGACTCCACCTCTTAAGAATTTTCTCAGATAGCATAATAAATTTTTTTAATTATTATCATTTCATAACAAAATTATTTTTTTTAAGGAATCTTATCTATATCCACAAGTTTTTTTCAGATGTTAAATGGGTTTTTTCTTCTCCAGTATTAATAACTCCTCTTGGCTCAAAGATCAAAACTTTACATTCTTTGAGAGCAAAAGGTTTATGCATTTCTAATTTTTTTACAACAAACATATCTCCCCTATTTAAAGAAACCGTCCTATCTTTAAATTCAATCCCCATCGAACCTTCAATAACAAAAAATAA
>CACIWU010000036.1 GCA_902590435.1 uncultured SAR324 cluster bacterium
TGCTCAGTCCAAGTTGAAATGAAACATAGAATATCGATTTCAGTCAATTTTTTTGCTGAGGGTTTTAAAGAAAAATGAACATCTTGCCCATGATTATCGAGAGATGAATTCATTATTTATTTTAGGATTTTATTGAAAAATAACTTGTAAGCTAACAGAAGATTAAATATAAGTATAGGGTTAATTTGTATTGCTTTTTATTTTTATAAGTAGATTATTTGTCAGTTCTAAAAAAGTCACTTTTTTACAAACTATAGTTAATAAACGATTCTCGTTTATTACAACTGACAACAAACAAGGCCATTTCAAGGAGATTTTATGGCTGTCATTTCAATGAAACAATTTTTAGAAGCTGGTGTACATTTTGGACACCAAACAAAACGTTGGCATCCCAAGATGTCCCCATACATTTACGGAATAAAAAATGGAGTTCATGTCATAGACTTACGTCAAACTTTAACAAAACTTAAAGAAGCTTATGAATATGTAAAGTCATCAGCTGAACAGGGACGGATTCCTCTTTTTGTCGGAACAAAAACTCAAATACAAACCATAGTAAAAACAGAAGCTAACCGATGTGAATGTCCTTATATAAATTTTCGATGGCTCGGAGGATTACTTACAAACTTTGGTACTGTCAAGCAATCAGTTGCAAGAATGAAATCATTTGAAGAACTTGCTGGAGAAGACGGAAGCTATGATGGCTTTATCAAGAAAGAAGCTCTGATGATGGAACGAAAACGCATAAAACTAGAACGTTCATTAGGAGGAGTAAGAAATATGAATAACATTCCTTCTATATTGTTTATAACAGACTGTCATAAGGAACAACTTGCTCTAAAAGAGGCACAAAAACTCGGTATAACTGTTGTAGGAGTCTCTGATACTAACTGTGATCCCACTGGAATAGATTATGTTATTCCTGGAAATGATGATTCTCCACGAGCAGTTGCACTTTATGCAAATGTAATTTCCACGGCTGTTCTTGAAGGATTAGCGGCAAGGAAACTAAATGTTTTTGAGAATAAAACTGATAAAAAAACACCTATAAAAAAATCAACTGTAAGCTCAAAAGATATCAAAAGGGAAGATAACAACGAACAGAAAAAAGTTAAAAAGACTACAAATAGTGGCACAAAATCACCAACTTTGATCGAAGGAAAAAATAATAAAAAAGACGAAAGAGTAACTTCTGATGAAGAGAATAATAAATTATCAAAAACTTTGAATTTAAAGAGTAAAAACTCTGATAAAGACAAAAATTTTTCTGAATCAAAAGATCAAATAGATAGCTCGAAAAAAGTTAAATCGGCAAAGAAAAAAATGTCGCCTGTTGAAATTAAATCGACAAAAGGAGAAAAAATTCTTTCAAAAAAAACCACGATACCCCCTTCAAAAAAACCTAAACCGACTGTTACAGAAAAAAAAAAATTAAATGAAAATGGAGGAAAAAAAGATAACGTTTCAAAAACTAAAAAATAGATATAAATTAAAAAATAGATATTTTGAACCCTCTTCTAAAAAGGGTTTTTGCAATTTTTATTATTAATAAATTCAATCAGACATATATTTAAAGGTAAGTTAGATGGGGACAATAACCGCAGCGGCTGTAAAAGATCTTAGAGAAATCACTGGTGTAGCAATGATGGACTGCAAAAAAGCCCTAGTTGAAACTAATGGCGATATGAAAGCTGCACAAGACTATTTGCGTAAAAAAGGGCAGGCAAAAGCATTAAAAAAATCTTCGAGGGAAACTAGAGAAGGTGCTATATTTTTTACTACAAGTTCCGATGGGAAAAGTGCATCCTTGTTAAAAGTAGCATGTGAAACTGATTTTGTAGCTCGAAATTTAAAGTTTAAATCTTTTTTAAAAGAAGTTGCAAAACAGATTTGTGTGAAAGGTACAAAAGATTTATTGAATCAAACATTAATTACCGGTGAAGGTAACATTCAAAATTATCTAACAAATACAATTGCTGAACTAGGTGAGAACATTCAAATTCTAGAAAGTAGAAAAATAGAAATAAAATATGGTGAGTTTGGTGGATATGTCCACAACAATGGAAAAATTGGCGTAGTTGTCCCTCTTGAAACAGAGACACCATGTAATGATTCACGACTAAAAACATTAGCTCACGATATTGCTATGCACATCGCTGCTTCTCCAGCTGAAGCGGTAACAGCAGATCAAGTGCCTACAGAAATTCTAGAAAAAGAAAAGGAAATTTTAAAGGCTCAAGCAAGAGAAACTGGGAAGCCAGAAAATATAATTGAAAAAATGATTGAGGGTCGTATAAATAAATATCTTAAAGAGATATGTGTTGAAACTCAGCCATTTGTAAAAGATACTCAAATCTCAGTAAGTGATTTAGTTAAAAAAACTTCAGACGAAATAGGCATCAAAATTGATTTTAAAACCTTTGAAAAATTCCAATTTTAAATAGTATATGTCTCCGAAGTTTAAACGTATTCTGCTTAAATTAAGTGGAGAAACACTTGGAGGAGAAAAAGGTTCAGGATTTGATTATAATACAATAAAATCAATTACTGAGAATGTTGTTTCCGTTCACAAATTAGGTGTTGAGATTGGTATAGTTGTAGGTGGAGGAAACATTTTTAGAGGTTCTAGATCTGCTGAAGGTATTATTGGTAGAGTTGCTGGAGATCACATGGGGATGCTGGCTACTGTAATAAATAGTATCTGTCTGCAGGAAATTCTAGAACAGAGTGGAATTTTAACTCGTGTTTTATCTGCTATCGAGCTTAACGCTATTGCAGAACCATATATTAAACGAAGAGCTGATCGGCATTTTGAAAAAAAAAGAGTTGTAATTTTCGCCGCGGGAACTGGCAATCCCTTTTTTACTACAGATACAGCTGCTGTTTTACGTGCCTCTGAAGTTGGTGCTGAAATTGTTATCAAGGCTACTAAGACTAATGGCGTATATGATAAAGACCCTTTAATACACAAGGATGCTATACTTTTTGAAAAATTAAAATATGATGAAGTACTAAATAAAAATCTTCAAGTAATGGATGCTACTGCCATTGCATTTTGTAGAGATAATAAACTTCCTATCATGGTTTTAGACTATCGAGAACCTGATTGTATACTTAATGCCGTTTGTGGAAAAAAGACTGGAACCCTCATTGACTAGAAAAATATGAGTTTTGAAGAAACACAAAAAGTTATAGAAACCGCAGATCATAAAATGGACATGACCATCAATAGTCTGAAAAAAGATCTGACTAGTATCCACGCTGGAAGAGTCTCCCCTAACATGTTAGAACCAATAAAAGTAGACTACTATGGAAACCCAACTCCAATTAATCAGATTGCAAATATATCTACGCCCGAACCTCAAACATTGGCAATAAGTCCTTGGGAAAAATCATTAATAAAAGAAATTGAGAGGAGTTTACAATCTGCAAATTTGGGGTTTAGTATTTCAAATGATGGTAATCTCATTCGCGCCATTGCTCCTCCTTTCACTGAAGAAAGAAGAAAAGATTATGTAAAACAGATCAAAAAAATAGGAGAAGATACAAAAATAGCGCTCAGGAATATTCGTAGAGATTGTAACGATCAGTTAAAGCAAATGGAAAAAGATAAAAAAATTTCTCAAGATGATGAAAAAACTACTCAAGATAGTATCCAAAAAATCACTGACCTTCATACAAATTTAGTAGACGAATTAATGACTGCGAAGGAAAAAGAACTTCTGACACTTTAGGACTTAAATGTTAGCTGCACTATTGCATTCAATATGGCAATATCAATTATTCGAGTCGGTTGTTTTTCGTGGTGGGATGGCTTTTTTGACAGCATATCTCTTAATAGTATGGATAATGCCTTTTGTAATTCGTTCATTCAGAAAAAAAGGAATTACTTCAGATTTTACCAAAGCAAATGAAAACAAAAAACCTTATTCGGGAGCACCTCCAATTATGGGAGGAGGAGTTTTAGTAATAGGTATTTTGTTTGGAGCAATACTCTGGTGTAATCTTAATCAGTATGTTATAGCATTATTGGTTATTATGCTTGCTTTTGGAATAATAGGGGCGTTTGACGATGTTGCTAAAGTTCTTAACAAGCGTAGAATTGAATCTGGTAAAGATATAAAAAAAGTTTTTGTTGAAAAAGCAGATGGCATTAGTGGAAGCTGGAGATTAATATTCCAATTTATTGTTTCATCGCTTGTAGTTACCGGATTGTACTTGTTCGTAGATATTGATGGGCATCTTGTGGTGCCCTTAGTTCCACTAAAAATGGCTTATCCATACTTACCAAAATACCTATTTATCCCCTTAATGATCCTAATTATTGTAGGTGGTGCAAATGCAGTTAACTTAACTGATGGAATGGACTCATTGGCCACCGTCCCTTTAATGACTTGTGCCATGTTCGTTGGAATTGTGGCATATATTGGAGGAGATCAAGAATTAGCTGCCAAATTAAAAATCCCAACACTTTCTCATGATATTAAGGAATTGGCCGTCATATCTTCCTTAATCATTAGTGCGGGAGTAGCATTTTTAAAATATAATTCCCCGCCTGCTTTAATATACATGGGAGACCTTGGAGCACTTGCCTTGGGGAGTATGGTTTCAGCTATGTTTATTTTTGTAAAAGCAGAACTATTTTTACCTATAGTAGGTGGAATCTTTGTATTTTCTGTACTCTCCTCCATCATTCAGCGGACATTTTTCAAGATTGTAATGTGGAAAAAAGGTCGTTCTATAGCAGAACGTTATAGATTTTTTTTACGCTCACCATATCACCATCATTTACAGCGCCTATGGACTTATTCCGAAGATAAACAAGATATTATATCGGTATGGGTACTTTTTCAAAATAAATTAGGCATCAACCCTGTTCATGAAGAAAATAAATTATTAACACCACAAGAAGTAAATAGTAGAGTAATATGGCATATGCATCTAAAATCTATTTGGCTTTTTGTACTTACATTAATTGTATACTTTAAAATACGATAATAGAAATTTAGTATATTGAAAAAACTTATTTTTTTTCTTTTTCAAATTTAATTTAACAAAATAAATATGAATTTTGAAAATCAAACCGTTCTAATTACCGGAGGAGGAAGAGGAATTGGTGAAACTATTGCTTTAAAATTTGCAACCCTTGGAGCTGATATTGCCTTGCTAGATTCAAATCCTAACTTTGATAATATTATAAAAAGCACAAAATTGTTGGGGTCTAAATGCATAACTTTTCAAGCTGATGTAACTGATTTTGAATCTATTGATGCGATTCTAAAAAAGATATCCGAAGAACAAGGAGGTATTAGTATTTTGGTAAATAACGCAGGAATAACTAAAGACGAACTATTCATGAGAATGAAACCAGAACAATGGTCAAAAGTTATTGACGTTAACTTAAATGGAATTTTTAATGTAACCAAAGCTGTTATAAGACAAATGATAAAACAACGCTTTGGTAGAATAATAAATATTTCTTCTGTAGTAGGATTTACAGGTAATCCTGGACAAGTCAATTATAGTTCAACTAAATCTGCCATAATCGGTTTTACCAAATCTCTTGCACGTGAAGTTGGTTCAAGAGGTATTACGGTAAATGCCGTTGCCCCGGGATTTATAGATACCCCTATGACACAAATTCTAAATGAAAACCAGAGGGAGGTTATTACTAAACAAATTCCCCTTGGAAGAATGGGTAGTGCGGAAGATATTGCAAATTCTGTAGCCTTTTTAGCCTCAAAAGAAGCATCTTACATCACAGGCAGCATACTACATGTAAATGGAGGCATGTTCTAAAATAAATTATGTCAAAAAATTTGACTTTTTTATAAATTCTGACAAAAAAGATAGTGTGTTAGAAAAAAATTAATAACCTATAATCTAAAAATAATCATGGAAGAAATTCAAGAAAGAATTGTAAAAATTATCAGTGAACAATTAGGTAAAGAAGAATCAGAAATAAGTATGAATTCAAATTTCATCGAAGACTTAGATGCTGATTCTCTTGATACAGTTGAATTGGTTATGGCTCTAGAAGAAGCCTTTGAAATAGATATCTCTGACGAAGCTGCTGAGAAAATAACAACTGTCCAGTCCGCAGTTGACTTCATTGCTTCAGCTAAGGCCTAATACATTTATAAAACTAATTTATGTGGCTATTAAGTACTTTAAAAAAAGAACGAATCGACTCAACTTTAACTCTGTGAGATAATATGCGTAATCGTGTTGTAGTTACGGGACTAGGGTGTATATCTCCTCTTGGTAATGATGTTTCGACTTCTTGGGATGGTTGTATAAAAGGAAATTCTGGTATAGATCGAATTAAACACTTTGATCCCGAATTATACCGTTGTCAAATTGCAGGAGAAATAAAAAATTTTTGTCTTCCGGAAATTATACCTACTAAAGAAGCAAAAAAGATGGATCTATTTATCAAATACTCGATTGGTGCAGCACAAGAAGCACTTGAAGACTCGGGATTAGAAATCTCAAAAGATCTTGAAAAAGATGTTGGTGTCTCAATGGGTGTCGGTATCGGAGGACTTGGTTGCATTGAAAAATATAATAACATTCTTAAAGAAGATGGTCCAAAAAGAGTCAGCCCTTTTTTTATACCTATGACTTTGAGTAATTTGGCTCCAGGTTATATCTCTCTTTTGTTTAAAGCCAAAAATTATACTGCCTGCAGTGTATCTGCATGTACATCTTCGAATCATGCTATTGGAACTGCTGCTCGTACAATCGAGCGCGGAGATGCTAAAGTTGTGATTGCTGGAGGTGCAGAATCTAGTGTAACACCTTTGGGTATAGCTGGCTTTGCATCAATGCATGCATTAAGTACAAGAAATGATGAACCTAAACGTGCAAGTAGACCTTTTGACAAAGACAGAGACGGCTTTGTAATGGGGGAAGGATCAGGAATTTTGGTACTTGAAGATTACTCATTTGCCAAAGAAAGAGGGGCTAGGATATACTGTGAAATTAAAGGTTATGGTTTCAGCTCAGATGCATTTCATGTTACAACTCCTTCTACTGAAGGTCCTGCACGTGCAATGAAAATGACTATAGAAGATTCAGGGTTATCTCCAGATCAAATAGACTATATAAATGCACATGGGACTTCGACTCCAGCAGGCGACCTTAATGAGCTTAATGCTATAAAAATTGCTATGGGAAAAAAGTCGGCTCAAAAAACTGCAATAAGTTCTACAAAGTCCATGACAGGACATCTTCTCGGCGCAGCAGCAGCAATAGAAGCAGTTTTTTCTATAAAAGCTTTACATCATAATTTTATTCCACCTACTATAAATATAGATAATTTAGATCCAGAATGTGATTTAGACGTAACCCCCAACAAAGGAGTTTCAAAAAAACTTCATGTTGTTATGTCAAATGCTTTTGGATTTGGGGGAACAAACGCCTCAATCATTTTTCAAAAGATAGACTAAAAATATTTTCTCAAAATAGTCCTTATCTCTGTTCAAAAAAAAATATAAAAACTTCTGATTTCCCGGAAAATTATGAATAGTACAGAATATATAGTTGATCGTAGAGAACTTCATTTCGTAATTATTGAAAGTTTGAAAGCTGGTGAATTATGCAAATTTCATGAGTTTATGGAATTTGACGAAGAAATGTTTAGGATGATTATTAATGAAGCCAGTACTTTTTCAGAGCAAGTACTTGCACCAATCAACAAAAATGGAGATAGGCAAGGCTGTAGAATAGAAAATGGTTCTGTTTTGACTCCGGACGGTTTTTCTAACGCTTGGGAAAAATTAGGAAAGGGTGGTTGGCTTAGTATGAATTCACCTTCAAAATTTGGAGGTCAAGGGCTACCAGAAGTAATTGCAATTTTAGGAAAAGAAACACAATTAGCTGCAAATCAGGGATTTACTGTGGGAGCATCACTTACATCAGGAGCTTCAAATCTAATTTATACATTTGGATCAAAAGAACAAAAATCCATTTATTGCGAAAAAATGTATAGCGGAAAATGGTCTGGTACAATGTGCTTAACAGAACCACATGCAGGAAGTGCTGTTGGCGATGCTATTACCTGTGCTACAAAACAAAACGAAGGTCATTACCTTATAAAAGGTACAAAACAATTTATTACAAATGGAGACCATGATATGGCAGAGAACATAATACACCTGCTACTTGCCCGCACTCCTGATTCTCCAGAAGGGACAAAAGGAATAAGTCTTTTTATAGTACCTAAAATTAGACAAGACGGGAGTGCTAACGATATCAAAGTTTTAAGTATTGAAAATAAAATGGGAATAAAAGGCTCTCCTACTTGTTTATTATCTTTTGGAGAAAGCAATGATTGCCATGGATATTTGCTTGAAGATGAAAACATTGGAATGTCCCAAATGTTTAGTTTAATGAATGAAGCACGATTACTCGTAGGGTTACAAGGACTTGCAGGCGCAAGTGCGGCTTTGCAAAATGCTTGGGCTTATGCTAATGAGCGAACTCAAGGACCATCCTCTATTCATTTGGGTGAAAAAGCAAAGATTATAGAATTCCCAGATGTTCGCAGAATGTTAATGCAAATGAAATCTATTACTGAAGGTCTTCGTGCTTTAATGTATACTACTGCTTGGTATGCAGACATGGCTACTCACGGTCCTGAAGAAAATCGTGAAAAATATCAAGATTTGTTAGACCTACAAATCCCCATTTGCAAATCATTTGGTACTGACCAAGGTTTTCTAGTAGCAAATTTAGGGATCCAAGTTTTAGGTGGAGCCGGATTTACGCAAAATTTTCCTCTTGAACAAAATGCTCGTGATCAAAAAATCGGTTCCATTTACGAGGGCACAAATGGAATTCAAGCACTCGATTTAATTGGTCGAAAATTCAACTCTAAAAACGGACAATTGCTTAAATTCCTTGAAGAGGAATTAAATTGGTTTGACAAAAATATTTATGATGATGAAATCAAGAGATGGATAACTGAGTGGGAGAGTTATAGAAATATTATGTTTGAAAGTATAGCAAGTTTGAAAAATATTGGAGAAATTAAAGGTAAAAATGCATATTCATTATATGCTGTTAATATGCTGGATTTAATGGGTGATGTTCTATGTTGTTTCAATTTACTAAAACAAGCAACCATAGCCAAAAACAAATGGAATGAATTTCAAGACAAAGAAGTGCCGAGAGAAATTTTCTTAAAAGAAAATGAAGAAGCCCGGTTTTATTGGAATAAACTGCGTACTACAGAATTTTATGTATGGAGTGTATTACCCCGTGCATTATCTAACGCAAAAACTATCAAAAATTGCAATCTATCTCCTCTAAAAGCTCATTTGTAAAATATTTATCAAATAATTTAAGAATTTCTCAAATAATTTAAGAATTTCTCAAAACCGAAGGCAAAGCAAATGTAACATCTTCTTTCACTATTTCAAGGGTGCTTATTCTTTTAATTGGGGTCAACCTATTAATCCCTTGAACAATCCCCTGTATAATATTTTCTGGAGCAGATGCACCAGCAGTAATTCCAATATTCTCAATACCTTCTAGCCATTCTACATTCAATTCTGTTGCTGATTCAATTCGACGAGCATTAACCCCTGTAGCTTTTGCAACTTCAAGTAATCGTAAAGAATTTGAACTGTTTTGAGCGCCCACTACCAAAACCAATTCCACTATTTTACTTAAAGCTTTAACAGCATTCTGCCGATTTTGAGTAGCATAACAGATATCCGCTTTAGGTGGTCCTTTGATTTTTGGATATTTTTTTTTGAGAGCTTTAATTATTTCCGCTGTATCATCCAAAGATAATGTGGTTTGCGTAATATACGCCACTTTACTATCATCTGGTACTTGTAAATCACCTACTTCTTCTACCGACCCAACAACAATTATACGATCTGGGGCTTCGCCTACAGTTCCTTGAACTTCAACATGATTCCGATGCCCAATAAGTATTATTACATCCCCTATTTTGGAATATCTCTTAGCCTCTCCATGAACTTTAGTTACTAAAGGACATGTTGCATCTAGCACCTTCAAATTAAGTTTTTTTGATTTTTTACGAACTTCTGGAGAAACACCATGAGCCGAATAAATTACGTTTGAGCCTTTAGGGATCTGATCGACATTTTCTACGAATATCACTCCGTTATTCTGAAGGCGTTTAACAACATGTTTGTTGTGAACAATCTCATGTTGGACATAAATCGGTGATCCGTACATTTCCAAAGCTTTTTCCACAATGGTTATTGCTCGATCTACTCCTGCACAAAATCCTCTAGGACTTGCCAAAACTAAATTAATTTTCTTTGAACTTTTTGTAACCATTTTAATAACAATAAAAAAGTATGGTTTGCATTTTGCTGTAGTTAGTTTATAAGGGAATTAACAATATTTCAATAATACAAATTTGCAGAAAAAATTTTTTAGACTCATTTCATAAGCTTGGACATGAAAAAAAGTAAGAAAAATAATTTAAAGCGTTCAAAAGGTATCACAAACTTCTATCCTACTTATTTGGAAGGGAACCATGATAAAGTTACCCCCACTTCTGCACCATATACAACAGAATTTCAATCCGTTATACCCCGTTACGAACTTTCAATGTCTGAAACTCGAGACAAAGGAACTGGACCAACATTTTTGGAAACTTCATACCTAAGTCTAAAAAAGACTCTCAAAAAAAAATCTCCCTCTTCTATCAAAAAATCATCTGTCAGATCTTCCAAAGATACTCTTAACCAAAAAAAGAAAATCCGAACCGATTTTTGGCATTAATTGAATGCCACTTTTATAACTACATTAAAAAGTTATTTAAAAGCAATAAAATTATGATTTGTATTATTTTAATAAAAACTATAGTTAAGGTAAAGTCACCTTCGGCATAGTCAAAATTTATTTTTTAATTCCAAACTTATATCTATCGAATTAACTTGACAAACATATTAATTTTTTGATCTAATTATATGTTTTTTATAAAAATATTTTGCGATCTATGTTTGAGACTCTTTCAGAAAAATTAACAAATTCGTTACGCAAGGTACGTGGTCAAGGTCGTTTGACTGAGGAAAATATTGGCCAAACGCTGAATGAGGTTAAAATGGCGCTTCTGGAAGCAGATGTCAACTATAGAGTAGTAAAAGCTTTTTTGAAATCCATCAAAGAAAGATCTATTGGGGAAGAAGTTCAAGGCAGCCTTTCACCTGGCCAACAATTCATAAAGATTGTTAATGAAGAACTTACAGAGATGATGGGCGGCAAAAATTCGTCATTATCTGGACCCGTAAATGAGCCTTTAGTTGCAATGATGGTTGGTTTACAAGGTTCAGGAAAAACATCATCTGTTGGTAAGTTAGCAAAATTATGTCTTAAAGATGGTAATCGACCTTACTTAATCCCTGCTGATATTTATAGACCTGCAGCGATTGATCAACTGCAAGTTCTGGCAGATGCCTTAGGCGTTTCTTGTTACCCTTCTCGAAAAGATCAAACTCCACTTGAAATCGTTCGAAATGGACTTATTGAAGCAGAAGAGGAAAATGCAGGTGCAGTATTTATAGATACAGCAGGGAGGTTACAAATTGACCGTGAGATGATGGAAGAATTGATACAAATAAAAAATTCATCCAATCCTCATGAAATTCTCTTTGTTGCTGACGCTATGACGGGACAAGAAGCTGTTAATGTTGCAAAAGGCTTTAACGATGAGCTTGACTTTACAGGCGTGATTTTGACTAAGATGGATGGCGATGCAAGGGGTGGTGCTGCATTGTCAATAAGAGCAATAACTCAAAAACCAATCAAATTTCTTGGAATTGGAGAAAAACTAGATAATATTGAAGAGTTTCATCCTGAAAGAATTGCTTCCAGAATTTTAGGAATGGGAGATATACTCACTCTGATTGAAAAAGTAGAAAATTCTTTTAGTGAGAAAGAAGCTTATAAACTACAAAAAAAACTTAAAAGCAACAACTTCACCCTCGAAGATTTTAGAGACCAATTATTGTCTATGAGGAAAATGGGCTCAATAAAAGATATGATTGGCATGTTACCGGGGATGGGTTCCTCTTCTCTAGAAGATGCAAACATAGACGAAAAAAAAATTATTCAAATTGATGCAATTATTTCATCTATGACTATCAAAGAAAGGATGAACCACAAAATTATGAATGGATCCAGAAGATTAAGAGTTGCTAAGGGAAGTGGCACTAAAGTGAGTGAAATAAATAAATTATTAAAACAATTTGTTCAAATGCGCAAAATGATGCAAAAACTTTCTAACGTTTCCAATCCAAGCAAAGCCATGAAAATGGTACAAAGTATGATGCCAAATTAACAGTAAATTACAACTAGGCTTTCGAATTAATGAAGTTGAAAGATAATATTAAATGAGAAAATAAACATATATGGTTAGAATTAGACTTGCCCGAGGCGGATCAAAAAAAAGACCATACTACCGGGTTATCGTTGCAGATCAACGAAATAAAAGAGATGGACGTTATCTTGAGCATATTGGTTTTTACAATCCTATGGTAACTGATAACCGTTTCGAAATTGACACAGAACGTTTCAAATATTGGCTTTCGGTAGGTGCACAGCCAACTGATAGAGTGAACAAATTGATAAAGAATTCAAAATCAAGTTCCTAATTTATTTTTCTTTGATAATACTAACAAAAGGAAAGATTGGGTGATTTTAGTGATTACGAAGAATTTACTTGGATTGCTACTATAATAGGTGTTCGAGGAGTTAGAGGAGAGGTACGTGTAAAGTATTTTACAAACTATCCCGAGTTTTATTTGAATACAAAACTCTTTTACATTGAGACAAAAAAAAAATTATTTCCAATTAAAGTTCTTAGATTCAAGTCAGTAAAAAAGGGATGGATTATTTTTTTTGAAGGAATCGAAACACGAGAGGCTGCTGAAAAAATTAAAGGAAACCGATTGCTACTTCCAGACAAAAAGCTTAAACCTTTAGAAAAAAATGAGTATTTCATACATCAAATGATAGGGTGTAGTGTGGAAGATAGAAATGGATTTGTTTTAGGAAAAGTAACAAACTTTCTTGAAACTGCTGCTAATAACGTTTTTGAAGTGCGAAATGGTGAAAAGGAATTCTTGATTCCGGATGTGCCTCATATTGTTTTAGAACTTGATATAGAAAAACAGCGAATGATTATTAATCCAATTCCTGGATTAATTTGAATTTTGAAACTGATAGTAATGTTGCACTTTGACATTTTGACCTTATTTCCAGAAATTTTTTCCTCCTTTTTAGAAGGAAGTTTGATAAATAGAGGAATTGAGAGAGAGAAACTATGTATAAGATTATTTGATTTTCGAAAACATGGTGTAGGTAAAAATCAAAAAGTAGATGATACACCCTATGGCGGGGGGCCAGGAATGCTTCTTAGGGTTGAACCAATTGCACTAACTCTTGCAGAAAGGAAAGAAGAGAATCTTGCGGCTGGAAGAAATACACATACTATTTTGTTAACTCCGCAAGGAACTCCATTCACTCAGAAAAAAGCTGAAGATTTAAGCCGTAAAGATGAAGTTTTAGTCCTTGTTTGTGGACGTTATGAGGGATTTGATGAAAGAATTCGAAGCTTAGTCGATGAGGAAATTTCAGGAGGTAATTTCATTTGTTTAGGTGGTGAAGTTATTGCAATGGCAATAATCGAAGCCATTAGTCGTCTTACTCCTAATTTTATTGGAAATATTGATTCTACAAAATATGAATCATTCTCTGAATCATTATTAGAGTTTCCGCAATATACACGCCCTGAAATATTCCAAGGTATGGCTGTACCAAAAGAATTACTATCTGGTAACCATGCAAGAATTGCTGAATGGAGGCGTAAAAAAGCGTCTAAAAAAACTAAAAAACAACGCCCTGATTTACTTTAAGTAAATAGCAGTCTATCATTTAAGTACTATTATCAAAATTAAATAAAAAAATAGGTGGAAATATGACTAATTTAATGGAAAAAATTGAGAAATCTCAATTACGTAGCGATTTGCCTGAGATAAGAGTTGGATCTAATGTTAGGGTAAACTATCGAATTACTGAAGGAAACAAAGAAAGAATCCAGGCTTTCGAAGGAGTAATTATTGGTAAACATTGTGGTCCAAGTAACAATAAATCAACATTCACTGTAAGAAAAGTAACACAAGGATATGGAGTTGAAAGAATTTTTCCATTACACTCTCCTAGAATTGAAAGTATAGATATATTGAAAATCGGAAAAGTTAATCAAGCAAAACTTTATTACTTGAGAGATAGGCAGGGGAAAGCAGCACGTATAAAAGAAAAAGTTAATGCAAAAACCGACTCTTGATTTAGAAAAAGAGGCTAAAAATAAGGGATTTAATTACATTGCTGGAATTGATGAGGCCGGAAGGGGTCCTTTAGCAGGTCCTGTAATAGTCGCATCAGTTATTCTGGGAGAAAATTGGAATGTTAATCATCCGCTTAACGACTCAAAAAAGATTAGTCCTCGAAAAAGAGAACTGCTATTTGATGTTATAACCAATGAAGCATTAGCATTTAAAATTGTATCGATTTCACCAAAAGAAATTGATAGAACGAATATTTTACAAGCCACACTTCTTGGTATGAGTCGTTGTATCAAAGAAATCAATCCAGGTCCAGATTATGTACTTGTGGATGGGAATCATTTCCCTAATATAAAAATTGAAGGCAAAGCTATAATAAAGGGTGACTGTCGATCAGTAAGTATCGCTGCTGCTTCTATTTTGGCAAAAGTAACTCGAGACAAGATTATGATCGATTCTGCTAAAAATTTCCCTAAGTGGCTCTTTGAAAAACATAAAGGCTACCCAACAGAACTTCATAGAGAATTAATTTCAAAATACGGATTAACACCATTGCATAGAAAATCATTTAAAGTGAAACCAATTCAAATGAATTTATTTTAAATAGTAAATTAGTAAATTAAAAAAAATAAGAAAAAAATTTATTTAATAAATTACAAATTATTTCGGATAAATTAGATGGTTTTTTAATTTTTTAAACTAAAAGCTAGCAATGTACTAGAAAAAAAGATAACCTATTCTAAGAATCTTGAACGTAGAAGGAAATAATAAATGGCACATCACAAATCCGCTTTAAAACGTATTCGACAAGATATTAAGAGAACTGCTCGTAATCGCTCTCTTAAATCAGATGTTCGTACAGTTATAAAAAAATTAAGAGTTTTTATTGAAAGTAAAGATATCGATAAGGCTCGCGAGGCATATCCGCAAGTTCAAAAAAATATCGATAAAGCTGTAACAAAAGGTATTCTTCACAAGAAAACCGCCGCCCGATATAAGTCTCGTCTTAGCCTTTCCATTTCTAAGTTAGCTGCGAGTTGATAAAAGTTTATTAATTTTATCCACTTCAAAAAAATTAATGCCCTGAACAAAGTATAAAAACAATCTTATAATTTGGGAGTTTATGTGTTAAGTTAATCTCTAAAATATTTAAAAATTGACAACTAATTTATCTAATAATTAAAATTGGACTTTTATTTTATTAATAGACGTATTCATAGTTTAACTGGCATTGTACCTGTAGGTTTATTTTTAGTGTATCATCTTTATTTGCAATTGTATTTACTCTCCGGTGCAGATGTTTATAACAATGTAATAAATAGTTTTTATGATAGTCCACTTGCTATTTGGGCCTTAATTTTTATAGTTTATATACCTCTATTTTTTCATGCTTTTTTTGGAATAAGGCTGATTTTTGAATCTAGAGTTCAAACTTCTTACACTTATTTTTCACATCTTTTATATTGGTTACAGAGGATTAGTGGAGTAGGAGTTCTTTTTTTTGTTATTGCTCACATTTGGAATACTCAACTTGGTCCATGGATAAATGGAACTTGGGGATCTCACTATGAACATCTTTCAACCGGATTTGCTGATCCTGAAGCAGGTATAATAACAAAATCAGTTTATCTACTTGGTATTTTAGGAGC
>CACIWU010000037.1 GCA_902590435.1 uncultured SAR324 cluster bacterium
TTTTAGTTTATTTTGGTGGAGTTGATGAACATAATTTAACAAGTAGAGCCATTTCAGCATATAAGGCATTAAACAATCCTGATATAGAACTTGATGTAGTTTTTCCTATGAACAGCATACATGTCAATGCCATTAATAAGCATGCATTGAATTGCAAAAGTATAAACATACATTCTAACCTAAAGACATTGGCCCCTTTAATGAATAATGCTGATGTTTCAATAGGTGCCGGAGGTACAACAAGTTGGGAGCGTTGTTGTATGGGACTTCCCGCAATAACAGTGTCCGACGGAGAAAATCAAAAAATGACTAACAATAAACTAGCAAAATTAGGAGCAATTAAATATTTGGGGGAAGCACGTTCTGTCACAGTAAATAAAATATATGATACTCTTTTAAATTTAATTAGTTCACCTGATAAGATAAAAGAAATGAGTAAATCGGCAAAAGAGTTATGTGATGGCAATGGCTCTAAAAGAGTCGCTGGTCATATTTTAGAATCATTCAATATTTGAAATTAATTATGAAAAAAAATGAATTTGTAATTCAAGGAAGAAAAATAGGAATTGATCAAACTCCCTACTGTATAGCTGAGGTAGGAATTAACCATAACGGAAGTCTAGAAAAAGCATTAGAAATGATCTCTGTTGCCAAAAAAGCAGGAGCAGACGCTGTTAAATTTCAAACTTTTAAAGCAAGAGAAATGTGTGGTGATCCTAATCAACTTTTCACTTATAAATCACAAGGTAAGACAATTACGGAACCTATGGTAGAAATGTTTCTTAGAAACGAGTTAACGCATGATGATTGGTTTGCTATTAAAAAACAGTGCATTAGTAATGATATTGTCTTTTTTTCAACTCCTCAAAATTTTAGTGATTTAGAGTTTTTACTAAAAATTGGGGTTCCCGCAATAAAAATTGGTTCCGATGATTTTACAAATTTACCATTACTAGAAAGTTACTCAGAAGTAGGATTGCCTTTAATTGTATCAAGTGGTATGGCTGATATGGCAGAGGTTTATACATCCTTAAATACAATAGGTGCTTTTAAAAATAAGCAAATAGCTATTTTACAGTGCACATCTCAATACCCAACTAGACCAAAAGATGTAAATTTAAAAAGAATTAGAACTCTAAAATCTGCATTTCCAATGGTGGAAGTTGGATTCTCAGATCATACTCAAGGAGCACTTGCGTCATCATTAGCCGTGGCAATGGGAGCTTCAATTTTTGAAAAACATTTTACTTTAGATAATAATTTGCCTGGTCCAGATCATTGGTTTTCAGAAAACCCTGTTGGGTTAGAAAAATGGATCAATTCTATAAAAACTTCATGGGATATGATGGGTGATCCTATA
Organism: uncultured SAR324 cluster bacterium; assembly: GCA_902590435.1. Taxonomy (GTDB): domain Bacteria; phylum SAR324; class SAR324; order SAR324; family NAC60-12; genus Arctic96AD-7. Next base: position 1,361 of record CACIWU010000037.1, read on the forward strand.
ATAAGACCTACTCAAGAAGAGCATCATATGAAAAATATTTCTCGTCGTAGTATAGTAGCAATAAAAGATATAAAAAATGGAAGTAAGTTTACTAAAAATAACATTGCTATTAGGAGACCAGGAACAGGTTTACCTCCTGACATGTATGAAAAAGTTTTAAATTGCAAAACTTCAGTCAATCTTAAAGAAGGAGATATTGTAGTTCTAGGTAATATTACAAAATTCTAGTTTTGAAAAAATAATCTTTATATATAACTAATGGAAATTCCCTATAGAGAACTATACAAGAAAGCTATTCTAATTAGATTTTTTGAAAATAGACTATTGGAATTGTTTTCTGAGGGTAAATTATTTGGAACAACTCATACCTATGTTGGTCAGGAAGCAGTCGCAATTTCTTCTATATCTCACCTGAAGAAAGAAGATGTAGTTTTCAGTAACCACAGATGTCATGGACATTACTTAGCTAAAGAAAATGATCCAAAAAGTTTACTAGCTGAAATAATGGGGAAAAACTCAGGTGCATGCGGAGGTAGAGGTGGGAGCCAACATATTAGTAGAAATAATTTTTTTTCTAATGGTATTCAGGGAGGAATTTTACCAAATGCTCTCGGTATGGCTTTTGCTGAAAAATTCAGGCGCTCCCCTAATATTGTAGTTGTATTTATTGGCGATGGTACTCTAGGGGAAGGATCCACTTATGAATCTATGAATTTGGCTTCTTTGTGGAAGGTTCCTTTACTAATAGTTTTGGAAAATAATCAATATGCTCAAACAACAAGTGTAAATGATAATTTGGCTGGGGAAATAATTGATAGAGCAAAATCATTCGGAATAAAATCGAATGAAGTAAAAACTAATGATGTTAGTGAACTATACCCATTGTTTGGTAGAATTATCAATAATATGAGACAAGATGGGGAACCATTTTTCCAGTTAGTTAATACTTATAGAATTAATGCTCATAGCAAAGGTGATGATTTTAGAGACAAGAAAGAGATAGATTTTTGGAAAAAAAAAGATCCCCTTATATATTTTAAAAATTTTTTAAGTGAGCAAGAAATTAATAAAATCAGTAAAGATGTAATGAAAAATTTAAAAGAAATTGAAAAAGAAACTAAAGATACCCAAATTAAATTTAAATAATACTGACAGATATGCTTTACGTCGAATCTATTAATAATGCTTTATACAACCTAATGGATCTGGATTCAGATGTAGTATTAGTCGGTGAAGATCTGCATGATCCCTATGGAGGAGCATTCAAAGTAAGTAAAGGATTATCAACTAGTTTCCCGAATCAAGTTATTAGTACTCCAATAAGTGAGCAAGCAATTGTTGGTGCATGTGTGGGTATGGCAATGAGAGGTATGAAACCAATCGTTGAAATTATGTTTGGTGATTTTATTACGCTTTGTGTAGATCAAATAGTAAATCATGCTACAAAGTACCATTGGATGTATAATGAACAAGTTAATGTTCCTCTAGTTATCAGAGCACCCATGGGTGGTGGTCGAGGATATGGCCCGACTCATAGTCAATCTCTAGAATCTATGTTTATGCCCGTATCAGGTTTAAAAATTTGTGCTCCATCAATTTTTCATGATCCGGGATCATTATTGTCAGAATGTGTTATAAATGAAAATCATCCTGTTTTATTTATTGAAAATAAACTTTCGTATCCAAAAAAAATTCAGATAGAAGAAAAACTTAATGGTGGGAACATCCACCGCAAAGTTTTAGAAAAAAAAAATAATTCTTCAGAAACAATTTTACTTAGTTTGTATCCAGATGAAAATCCAGAAATTGTAATTATAACTTACGGAGGAATGGCAGAAACTGCATTAAATGCAGCTTTAGACCTCTTTTTTGAAGATGAAATACTAGTAAATATAATAATATTATCGGTTATTCGTCCTATTCCTATCAAAGAATTTTTATCAGAGATTAAAAGAGCTGAAAGTTGCTTGATTTTGGAAGAAGGCAATAAATTAGGTGGATGGGGAGGTGAGCTAGCAAGTCAGATTTATGAAACATGTTTTAATTCTTTGGTAATGCCAATTCAGAGATTGGGATCAGATGATTCCCCTATCCCATCATCAATTTACCTCGAAAAAAATGTTATCCCATCTAAGGAAAAAATTGTAAAAACAGTTAAAAGCATGAGGAGTTGAAAAAGATGAAGAATAGTTATACAGAGATAACTGTCAGTTCGCTAGGAGTGAACGATGAAAATGCTATTATTACAGATTTAATAAAAAAAGATGGTGATTATGTGCAAAAAGGAGAAGAACTATTATCCGTTGAAACTACAAAAAGCTGTTTTGAAATTGAATCTAGCTCAGATGGTTATGTTTTTAACTTATTTAAAATCAATGATGAAATAAATGTTGGACAAACAATCTGTTTGATTATCTATGAAAAATCAGATTTTGAAAAAGTTACAAATGAATATCTTAAAGAAATTAAAAAAACAAATAAAACTAATGAATTTAAAATCACAAAAAAAGCAAGAATTAAAGCTGAAAAAAATAAAATTTCACTAAATGAATTTAAGGAAAATTTCAACGGAATCATTCGAGAAAAGGATATTGATATTTTGTTACAAAAAAACAATCTGGAAAAAAATTATTTATCTGAAAAAAAAATAAGAGATATTGCAAAAGTTTCTGTTGTTAAAAATATTATGATATACGGGGCTGTGACTTCAGGTGCTTCTCTAGTAGACATCGAAATAATAAATTCTAATCCAAATTACAGAGTTTCTTGCTTTGTAGACGATGATACCTCAAAACATGGGAAACTTTTTGGTTTACCAGTTCTTTCATGGAAGGAATTTTATAATAAGAAAAACATTTTAGATATACAAGATTTCTTTGTAAGCATTGGGAATGGGGTTGCGAGAAGTAAAAAAGTATCAATTTGTAAGAAAAATGGTATGTCACCTATTAATCTTATACATCCATCTGCAGAAATTTCAGAATCAGTAACGTTAGGAGAAAATTTGCTAGTCAAAAGAGGTGCGATAATTGGTCCAAATTCATTTATTGGAGACGGAGTTTTTATTGATAATGGAGCAGTAGTTTCTCATGATTGTAAAATAGGAGTTTATACCCACGTTGCACCAGGTTCTTCTCTCGGAGGGAATATTGATATAGGTGATTTTTCTATAATTGGTGTTGGTGCCAGCATAGCTAGTGATTTAACTCTTGGTAATGGCACAATAATTACTACTGGTACCGCAGTAGTTAATAATTTTGAAAAACTAAACGTTGTGCAAGGTAATCCAGGACATAGAATTGGCAAATCAAATATTAATTTGCCAAAATAAATTGAATAAAAAAGTTTGATTTGAAAATAATACCTCATAACAAACCAACCTTAGGTCCTAGAGAATTAAGTGCTGCAAAACGAGTACTTGAGAGCAGATGGCTCTCTCAGAATTCAGAAGTAACTACTTTTGAAAATGAATTGTGTGGATTCTTTAGTATTGAAAAAGGTCATGCTGTAGTTGTATCTAGTGGATCGGCAGCTCTTTTTTTAGCATTGTGGGCATTAGGATGTAAAAATGATCGCGTAGGAATACCCGTATATTCCTGTAGTGCATTAAGAAATGCTGTTGAAATGATTGGTGCAAATTCGGTCTTCTTAGACTGTGCAGAAAAATCTCCAAACTTAGACATAAGTTCCGTAATTTCAAGTAATATAGATACTCTGATAGCACCATCTATGTTCGGAATACCAATTGAAACTGATAAAAATCTAAGTTACAAATTAATTGAAGATTTAGCTCAATCATTTGGTGCAATCTATGAAGATCAACCAATTGGATTACGTGGAGATATTGGTATATGTTCATTCTATGCTACGAAACTTATTACAACAGGTGGCCAAGGAGGAGCAGTTATTAGTAAAGACAAAAATTTAATTGATTTGATAAAAGATTATCGAGAATTTGATAATCGCAGAGATAATAAAGCAAGATTCAATTTTCAAATGACAGAAATACAAGCGGCAATTGGACTTTGTCAATTAAATCAATTTCAAGAATTTAAATTAAAAAGAAATAATATTTTTGACATTTATAGAGATGCAGGATTGGATTTAATAGATGTTGATGATAAAAATTGTAAACCAATAAGATACAGGGCTGTTTTGAAAACAGATAAACCCCTATTTTTAATTGAGAAATTGAAAGAAATAGGTGTGACTTCTATTGTTCCAATTGAAGAAGAAGAATTGCTAGATAATTCTGATTATTATTCAAATGCTAAATGGCTTACTCACAACACAATTTCACTTCCTATATATCCTGATTTGAATCAAAAAATAGCTCATCAAATTGCAGATTGCTTACTTCAATTAATTAAATAGGTATAATTTGATATTAACTGCTCATCAGCCTGTATATTTGCCTTGGCTAGGCCTATTCCATAAAATAGCCTTGGCTGATTTGTTTTGTTATTTTGACATAGTACAGTACCAAAAAAGAGACTACAATAATAGAAATCAAATTAAAACAATAAATGGGAAGTTGTGGTTGTCCGTTCCGGTAGAATCTAAAGAACATTTTAGTAAAAATGTATCCAAAATTCCTATCATACAAAATTCTTGGGTTAAAAAGCATCTAAAATCAATTGAACTTGCATATAAAAAGACTCCTTATTTTAAGCATTATTTCTATGAATTAGAGTCGACAATTCAAGAAAGTTCTAAAGATACTTTATGATTACTAAACTTTTCATTATTAAAACTCTTGATGAAATTTCTAGATATTAAAACACCTATTGTTAAGGCAAGTGATTATAATTTTGTAGGGCAAAAATCAAACTTAGTCCTGGACATGTGTTTAAATTTAAATGCAAATACTTATATATTTGGTGAAATGGGGAAAAAATATGCTAATCCAGATCTTTTCAACTCAAATGGCATAAGTTTATATTTTCAAAATTATAAACATCCTATGTATACTCAAATTAATGGGAATTTTTTACTAAACATGTCTGTGATTGATCTTTTGTTTAACGAAGAGCCAAACAGTTATGATATTTTAATGTCTGGCAATAAAAGTAAAATTAATTAATTAGATAATTAACACCATTAAAAAATTTATGATACTAACCGCTCATCAACCGGCTTATATACCATGGTTAGGATTGTTTCATAAAATAGCTCTATCAGATTATTATGTTTTTATGGATAATGTTAAATTTTCTAAATCTGATTTTTCAAATAGAAATAAAATAATTAAAAAAGTCAATAATGACTCGCAATGGCTAACAATCCCTTTGCAAAGAGGAGGGAGTGATAACATAAAATTTAATTTAATTTCAATTGACAACAGTCAAAATTGGAATAAAAAACATCTAGAAAAAATGAAAGAAAATTATGGGGAAACACCTTTTTTTGAAAAATACTTTTTTCCAATCGAAGAAATTTTATCTTTCCCTCACAAACTCCTAAACGACCTAACTTATTCAATTCTGATACTTCTTTTAGATTTCCTAGAAATAAAAAAAGATATATATAAGTCTTCTAAACTTGATATTTATTCGGAAGGGAATAATTATTTAATCGATCTATGTAAGGAACTAGACGCAAATACTTACATTTTTGGTGAAAAAGGTAAGGAATACGCTAATATAGAATTGTTTAAATCAAGAGAAATTAAAGTATATTTTCAAAATTATAACCATCCCGTATACAATCAAAATAATGATAGTTTTATACCAAAGATGTCTGTGATTGATCTTTTGTTTAACGAAGGGCCAAACAGTTATGATATTTTAATGTCTGGCAACCCTTTTGAAATCCCAAAATAATTAAAATCCTTTTTAATCTTTGAAAGAAAAAAAAACCAGATTTATTGACCTAGAAAAAGAACTTTTGTTTTTGGAAAGCAGAAGATGTTATTCCCTTTCTGAATTAGAAAGGGATAAAAGATATAACGATCATGAATTGATAAATTTAGGAATAATATTCGCAAAACATTCAATAGAATCACTTGATTGGAGATTTTTAAATTTATCACTAAAAATAAGAGATTCAAAAGACATAATTTTAGATAAAGATGCTTTGGAAAAAGAAATTGCGTCTGCAATTAGATTTTTAAAAAAGAGTTTCTAATGAATATTGTTATCGTCACACAAAAACCTATTCAAACTATCATTTTATTATATATGCTGGGAAGCATCGATGTATTTCCAAAAGGAGTTTTTAGTGTTTCGACAACCTATAATCATAAAAAATTAGGTCTACTGAATGAAGAAAAAGAATCTTTAGACACTCTAAAATTTCAATGCAGTATACTTAAAATTCCATTATATTTTTTGGATAATGTTTGTTCATATAATTCTATTAAACTTCTCCAATCTCTTAAAATTGATCTTATTTTGTCTTTTGTTACAGACACTATTTTAACAGGAGAATTTATTGAAACTTCAAAGCATGGAGTAGTTTCAGCACATGGTGGGATACTACCAAAATACAGAGGAGTCGATTGTTTAAGATGGGCAATCTTAAATGGCGAAGAGAAAATTGGAGTTTCAACACAACTCATAGATCCCGGAGTTGATACAGGGGATATTATAGATATTTTTCAGATTGATTTATCTTCGATGGTTCCCTGTTCAATTTCTGATCTTGATAAAAAATTATATTATAAATTTAAATTGGAATCCTATTTACATCCCGTTAAACAACTTAAAAAAACCCTGAAAATTAATTCTAAACCTCAAAAAAATAATGATGGGAAACAATATTTTAGTATGCATCCTCAACTCAAAGGATTTGTTGACAAAATTTTAATGAACAAGAAAATTTGAATATTAATATAGAAAAAATATCTAATACTAAAGTATTAGTGGTAGCTGCCCATGCGGATGATGAGGTCCTTGGATGTGGAGGAACAATTGCTAGACATGTTGCAAACGGCGACAAAGTCCATGTTTTGATTATGTCTGATGGGATTACATCAAGAGAAAATTCTAATAATATAAAAAAAAGAAAATCCGAAGCGATTGAGTCTGCAAAAATACTAGGTATTATGCCACCTATAATGCTTTCACTCCCAGATAATAAGATGGATTCAATTCCTATTTTGGAAATAATAAAAATGGTAGAAAAAGTCATTGATGAAATTAAACCATCAATTGTCTATACCCATCATGGAGGAGATTTAAACATTGATCACTCAATAACAAATCGAGCAGTTATGACTGCATGCAGACCAGTTCCTGAATTCTCTGTAAACTCAATATATTGTTTTGAAATCCTTTCAAGTACAGGTTGGGGAGATTCTGAGACTTGCAAAAGTTTTAATCCAGTACATTTTGTAGATATATCTCTATTCATTGAAAAAAAATTACTTGCTTTGGAATGTTATACTGATGAAATAAGAGCATTCCCCCATGCAAGATCTATTGAAGCAGTCAAGGCTCTCTCAAAACTGAGGGGTTCACAGTCAGGCTTAATGCAAGCAGAAGCATTTACTGTAAATAGACAGATCAGGAAATATATAAAGTAGTGGAAAGGCTTCTAGTTACAACAGCTATAGAGGAAACTTGGGGTAATAATGATGATCACCTAATTTTTCTCGGCGAATGGGGCAGAGACTATAACCGTAAGAATATTTGGAATAAGAGATCTCACAATGTATTGCCTTATCATTGGACAGATAGAGAAAAATTTGCTAATGATCATAGTTATCTTGAGCAACTTCATGAAAAAATTCTCGACTCGTTATCAATATTACTGAATCAAATACATGATTTAGATAATCCTAAAAGTTACTGGAGGATAGTAGTTGGACGATGGCTTTTAACATATATTCCCATACTATGGGATAAATGGGAATGTTTGCGTTTCGCTGAAAATTTTTGTGAGTACGACAAGATAATTTCATTAAGAATATCCCGAAAAGATTGCATCCCTTCTGACTATACAGAATTTACTGATTTTTTCCATTCACACCTCTGGAATAATCATATTTACGCAAAAATCATTGATTTTCATAAGAATTCTAAACATGAATATAAAGAAACAAAATTAAAAATAAAAAGATCTTTCCAAGTTTTTTCTAAGAAAAGAAAAATAATTTCTTTTCTAGAAAAAATACTATTAAAACTTCCGGTCAGAGAAAAAGTTTTATTTTCAACCAGTTATTTTGACATTTTGTCATTAATTCGTCTTTCAATTAAACTAAGACAAATACCGCTTTTACATACTGAGTTTGACGAAATTCTAAGATCACGCAAATTAGAAGTAATTAATTTAAATTTGTCATCAAAAAGAAACGAATCTTTAAATATGAAGTGTGATAATAATTTTGAGAAATTTGTATGTAAAAACTTGTTGAATCAACTGCCAATGCTTATTTTAGAGGGTTTTTCCAGTTTGCTAATAAAAACAAAAAAAATCAAAACGGATGCTAATCTAATCTTTTCCGCAAACAATCATATGTGCAATCTATTCTTTCAGACTTGGATAGCTGAGAAAATCAATAAAGGTGCAAGATTCATTTCATCTTCCCATGGGGGTGGAATACCTGACAGGTATTCAATGTTCAAACACGAAGAACTTATTTCTTATAAGAAAACAACTTGGCACATACCATGTTTTGATAATCATGTACAGTTGACTCCTAATAAGATTTCAAAAAAATATAGAAAAGTTGGTTTTGGTAATTACTTGCTTCTTATTGGATTTGAGTTTTCATTATATTCAAATAGATGTCAGTCAGGTCCTGGATCAAGCCTTTATTTTGAGGAATATAATAAAAATCTTAAATTTTGTCGTTTGTTAAACAATGAGCCTTTTAAAATGTTAAAGATTAAACCGCATAAACATAATGTTATTAGTGGTTGGAATACTTACAAACGTTATATAGATGATATATCTGCAGAAAAAATTTCTTCCGAAAAAATACTATCGCATGCTATACATTCTTCTAAATTAATTGTTTGTACTTATCCACAAACATCTTTTTTAGAATCTATGTTATCAGGCGTCCCTACCATATTACTATATTTAGAAAAATACTGGGAAACTGATCCGGTATTTGATGATTTAATTGAATGTTTGAAAAATGCAAAAATTATATTTTCTGATACAAAAATGGCCGCAAAACATGTTAATACAATATGGAATAATCCGATTGAATGGTGGAACTCTGAAAAAGTTTTAACAGCAAGAGAAATTTTTCAAAAAAAATGCGGGAAACACAATCCCAATTGGTTAAAGGAATGGTCATTATTTTTTAAAAACGAGATATAAAAATCCTAGAAGTTATAGTTTTATTGAATTTAGATTTTCTGGTTGGAGAATTTGTTGAAAAAATATTAAAAATGTGTATTTAATTTAGAGTAATTAATTTTATAGAAAGGATAGTGTGTAAATAAAATGAAAGATATTATTCGTTGGGGTATGATTGGTTGCGGGAATGTAGCCGAAACAAAAAGTGGACCTGCATTAAACAATGCTGATGGTTCGTCATTGGATATAGTTATGTCACGAGATAAAACCAATGTTGAAGATTTTGCAAAAAGACATGGAATAAAGGACTGGACTATCAATGAAGATGAGGTTATTTTTTCAGATAATATAGATGCTGTATATGTCGCAACCCCTCCAGATTCTCATCTATATTATGCAAAATTAGTAGCTAACTCTGGCAAACATCTATTATTAGAAAAACCATTAGCTAGGAATCTAGAAGAAGCAGAGGAATTGGTTCAATATTGTAATGGAAAAAATATTAATTTATTCGTAGCGTATTACAGACGTGCTCTTCCAAGATTTCTCAAAGTTAAGGCATGGATAGATTCAAAAATCATTGGTAATCCTACCTTTATCCACATTCAACACAATGGTTCACCGGAAAATCACCCTGTTTCTCCAATTGACTCAAAGAATGTGCCTCCTTTAAAAGATATACCATGGCGTTTTATACCTGAAATAAGTGGCGGAGGAAATTTTGTTGATTGTGGCACACATATGCTTGACATGATTGATTTCTTACTCGGACCAATAAAAGAAGTTAATGGAAGAGCATCCAATCAGGCAGGGATTTACCCCGCGGAAGACTCCGTATCGGGCAGTTTCCTAGTAAATGATAAAATTCCTGGAACAGGTCAATGGAATTATGTTTCTGGAACAGAAGTAGACAAAATTGAAATAGTAGGTACAAAAGGAGCAATACGATTCAGTTTCTTTGATGAAGAACCATTGGAATTAGAGACATCATCTGGAATTGAATTTTTAGAAGCTAAGAATCCTCGTTATTGGCATCAGCCATTTATACAAACTGTCGTTAATTCATTGCTTGGCAAGGGGAGCTGTCCCAGTACAGGAGAAAATGCTTTAAGGGCGATGTCTGTAAAATGGCAATTTTTATCCAACTACTATAATAAATCAATTAGTAATTAATTGATTTATTCAAATTTTTTCGATAAAAAATTTAATGAAAACAAAAGCTGTTTGCATAAAAAAGACTGGTGGACCTGAAGTACTTAAATTGGAAAATGTAGAAATTAATCCAATTAAACCAAATGAAGTTCTAATCAAGCATGAGGCAATTGGATTAAACTTTATAGATATATATCAACGGACAGGAATCAACCCATTACCATTGCCATTCATTCCTGGACTTGAAGGATCTGGAGTAATTGAAGAGGTAGGAAGAGATGTCCTTAATTTTAATATAGGAGATAGAATTGCTTATTGCACAGCTTCTGTCGGTTCTTATTGTGAACGCAGATCGTTACCAGCAGATAAACTTGTACCATTGCCTGAAGATATTAGTTCCCAAGATGCAGCAGCAGTCCTTCTCAAAGGATTGACTGCTGAATATCTCATACATAGAGCATATAAAGTTCATTCAGGACAAAAAGTTTTAGTTCACGCTGCTGCCGGTGGTGTAGGAACAATTCTATGCCAGTGGTTGAAAAAGATTGGTGCTATTGTAATTGGAACTGTTAGTTCTTCAGAAAAAGCCTCATATGCAGAAAAACATGGTTGCGATTTTACAATTCTTCATAAACAAGAGGATTTAGTCTCCAGAGTATTAGAATTGACTGATGGCAATGGTGTCTCAGTAGTTTATGATTCAATAGGTAAAGAAACTTTTAATTCTTCATTGGATTGTATTGAAAAGAGAGGCTACTTTATAAGTTTTGGGAATGCATCTGGGTTAGTAGATCCTATAAACCCGATGATACTTGCCAAAAAAGGTTCCTTGTTTTTTTCTCGCCCAAGTCTAATGGACTACTGTTCTACAAAAGATGAACTCTTAAAATCGTCGGAATCTTTGTTCAAATTTATTAGAGATGGCCTTAATGTTAATATAAATAATAAAATTCCGCTTGATGAAGTAGAAAAAGCTCACAAGATGCTAGAAAGTCGTTCCACAAAAGGTTCTACAATTTTAATTCCAAGTTAATTAATTTTTCTCTATATTATTTTTTTTAAGATTCCTTTTCCAAATAATCCTAAATATAAAAAATGGGAATTCTAGAATTTGAAAATAGTTTTAATACTAATTTTAAAAAAACTTTGATATCAACTATCGAAGAAGGAGATTTTACATATGGACAAGTATGGTCTAATGCTGAACATATAGTTAAAAATTGGAAAAATAAAGGTGCAAAGCATGGAGATGGGATTGCTTTTATACTAAATAACACTGCCTCACTATTGGTATCGTATATAGCATGTGCTATAGGTGGTTTTGTTGCAAATCCGATTAACCCTACTTTAAATTTAAAGAATGTTAATAGTATTTTAGAATTAACAAATCCAAAAATTATTATCCGAAAACCTCCTCTTTTAAAAAAACATATTTTAAAAGAGAATAAAATTAAGATCAATTCCAACCCAAATTCAAGTTTTTTTATTTTAAGTACTTCAGGCACAACCGGTAAACCAAAAGGGATTTGCCATAGTCTAAATTCTATTTTAGGAAGTGCTAAAGATTTTGCAATTTTGTCATGCATGAATCAAAGTACTTCCATGTATCATGTATTACCAATGTGCTATATGGCAGGATTTTTAAACACTTTTTTTTCTCCCATTATAGCAGGAGGAATGATAGTGGAAGGACGGCAATTTTCTCCATCTACTATGTTTGATTTTTGGAAAAGATGTAATGACTCTCAAGCAAATACTCTTTGTTTAACTCCAACAATTGCGTCATCTCTTTGTCATATAGTTAGAGACACTAAAAAAGCAAAAATTGATGCAAGCAAATTAATTAGTATACATTCAACTGCAGGCGTTTTACATCAAGGTATTAGACAAAAGTTTTACAAATTGTTTGGTAGACCGTTGCAAGATTGCTATGGACTAACTGAGTTAGGAGGCCCTTTAACAATACAAACTTCAATTGATGCATTATCTAAGCATAATTCTGGTAAACCTTTACCGAATTTAAAGTTTATTTTTCGAAATAATTCAATGGGTGATACTGAAATGTGGATAAAATCACCTAATATCATGAAAGGTTATGTAACCAAAGCTGGGATTAATCTTCCAACAGATGATAATGGATTCATGCCAACAGGCGATATTGCTGAAATCAAAGAAGGGGATCTTATTATTACAGGTCGAATAAAAGACATTATTATTAAAGGATCAGAGAATATTTTTCCAGTGGTGATTGAAAATAAACTCAGTCCTCTTTCTGGAGTAAAAGATTTAACAGTAGTTGGTTTAAAGCATGAATTTTGGGGAGAGATAATCATTGGTTGTGTAATTCCTGAAGAAAATATTGATGAATCAAAATTAATAAATAAACTTAAAAAATACTCCACAAAAAATCTTAGCCCTTCATATCGACCTGATAAATGGATAACTTTAAAAGATTTTCCACGTACATCAACAGGAAAAATAAAAAAAATCCTTTTAACAAAAAAATTGTCAGAAAATTACTTGAAAAATTTAATCTAATTCAGTAGAGAAATAAAAAACTAGTTATATTTTTTAAAATCGCAAGATTTCAATTCAAATTTCTGTGATTATAGCTCTTTATCAAAAAAAAACATTTTCAGTTTTTTGTCTACGCTATAAAGCAAAAAAAATATTATGAGCTAATTGTTATAAATAAAGTATTTTCATATAATTAACAAATATAATCTCTTTTTTTTTGTTTAATATTATTATATTATTTTACTGTTCTGTAAAAATTGTTGCCTAAAAAATTGAATGGAGAGGTGGGATGTGGAACCATTTTTCTAGAAACATTGTAGATATCTTATAAATTGAATAAGAATTCAAAAATTTTAAACTAGCCATTTTTTTTAGGATTTGGCGGCAAATTTAATTACTCTTCAGTTATAAACTTTTTACCATCACTTTATTTGAAAAAGAATATTAATATTTTTAACTAATTAAAATTTATGATCTAAATATTATAACTATTTCATTACAAATTAATTAGTTAACTATGATTTACAAATAAAGAAACTTTATCATTTTATAATTCAAAAAAGGTTAAACGTTATGAGTAAGAAAATGAATCTTACAAAAAAATTGTACCAAAATATTGTACTTGAAAAATTAAAGATAACAAACTGGGAAAAAGGTAATTCTGGTCCATTAACTGTTGAATTAGATCCAACTTCAGTTTGTGATTTGGCTTGTCCTGGATGTATAAATGAAGACGTAGTAAATAAAACAAATAGTTTTTCAAATGAAAGGCTGATCGAGCTAGGTCATGAATTTATCGAAAACGGTGTAAAAGCTGTAATTTTAATAGGTGGCGGCGAACCTTTAGCGCATCCTAAAATTGGAGAATTCATAACATTGATGGGAGAAAATGATGTCCATATAGGCATAACTACAAATGGCTCCTTTATCAATAGATATATAGATCCGATATCCGAATATTCTAAATGGACAAGGGTTTCAGTTGATGCAGGAACAGAAGAAGTATTTCAGAAAGTTAGACCGACTAAAGGAGGAAGATCAAAATTCACCAAAATCATAGATAATATGAGAATGTTAGCAAAATCAAAAAAAGGAAAATTAGGATTTTCTTTTTTAATCCAAACAGAAGCTGATGGAGGCGGGGTAGTTAGTAATATTCACGAAATATATACAGCTGCATTACTATCAAAGGATATTGGATGTGATTATTTTGAGGTTAAACCTAGTTACCAATGGAGAGAAGGCGTTGATCATTCTTTAATGATGCATGACAAAAGTT
>CACIWU010000038.1 GCA_902590435.1 uncultured SAR324 cluster bacterium
ATGCCCCCGGATCAATTTTTAAAATAGTTACAGCCTATGCTGGACTTGATCTAGGAGTTATTTCATTGGAAACCGAACATGTCTGCAAAGGAGTTTTTTCAGTAAAAGGTAGAGAAGAACCTTTCAAATGTTGGAAAGAAGAAGGTCATGGTAAAGTTGCACTATTGGATGCAATTAAAGGTTCATGTAACGTCTTCTTTTATAATGTTGGAATGGAATTAGGTGTAGACGCAATGAATAAATACTCAAATCTTTTCGGATTAGGACAATTAACAGGATTGGGACTAATGAATGAAAAAGCAGGATTAATTCCTAGTAGTAAGTGGAAAAAAAGAGCCTTAAAGGAACAATGGTATCCCGCCGAAAATACAGCAATGGCCATAGGACAAGGGTATACTATAGTCACTCCTCTACAGGTTATAAATATGATAAATATACTTGCCAATAAAGGCAAATTAGTCCCACCTAAGCTTTTTTCAAATCAAAGGGATCTTTTGCAGCACCAATTAAAACTAAAAGATGAATATATGAGTATAATCAGAAAGGGTATGATTGCTGTGGTTAATGAAAATGGTGGGACTGCTAGAAAAGTACAGTTTGATGAGTTCACAGTTGCAGGTAAAACTGCTACTTCTCAAGTTGTTAGTCACAAGACACTTGAAACTATGGATAATGAATCAAAAGCTAAAAGATTATTTCAAAACCATGCCTGGTTCGTAGCTTTTGGACCGGCTGAAGATCCTGAAATTTCTGTTTTAGCACTAGTAGAACACGGAGGAGGCGGATCAAAGGCTGCCGCCCCAGTTGTTAGAAAAATACTGAGTTATTATATTGATAACATTTTTAAACCAAAATCTGAAAAAACATTGCAAAAAAATGCGGACAAGAAAAAACAAAATTTCACGAATCTCCTACAAATGGCATTTAACAATAATTAATTTTTTCCCTCAAAAAAATCAAATTAATACACTAAATTATTCATTTAAAATCTGCTAAAATGTCATATATTTTACAAAATCGTCCATTATGTCTAGCCTCATCTTCTCCACGTCGTAAAATGTTTTTGGAAAAATATGATCTTCAATTTGATTGTCATTCCCCCAACATAAAAGAAACTCCTTGGTCAAATGAGATTGCCAAAAACTTTGTAATACGAATGGCAAATGAAAAAGCCCAAAATATAAAACAAAAAATTTATAAGCTTTCAGAGGATATTATTATTCTCTCAGGTGATACAATTGTTCTTTTCGAAGAACAAATTTTAGGAAAACCTGAAACAGAAGAACACGCAATAAAAATGCTTGGCCAATTGAGTGGGAAAAAACATAAAGTTTTTTCAGGATTTTCGATATTGGATTGTCAATCTGAAAAAACTTTAAGTAATGTAGTTTGTACTGAGGTAAAATTTTTAAAACTAAATAATGAGAAAATTGAATGGTATGTTAATTCTGGAGAACCATTTGGTAAAGCAGGTTCATATTCAATTCAAGGATTAGGCTCTATATTAGTGGAATCCATATCAGGATCATATAATAACGTAGTTGGATTCCCAATTGAAAATATTTTCCCTCATTTAATTAATATTGGTTGCATTTCATTTGGAGCTAAAAATAAATAATGTTTAATTTCATGAAATCAATTTTATTTATAATATATTTTTTCCTATCCTTTTTACCCACAATTTTATCTGCAATTGAATTAGAAACTAGAATCCCTCCATCAGTCTGGGAAATAGAAATAAATTTCAAGCAAACACCCACATACAGTAAGGCATTTAACGGATATGGAGAAAAAGTCCCTTTACATGAATTATTACTCTGGAACCATGACTGGCGAGAAAATGTGAAAGGAGAACTTCAACGCACAGAGCAGGTGCTTGAATTAAGCATGGTATATGCTTTTGCTGAAAATTGGCTGATCAAGGGAAAGATCCCTTTTTTGCAAAAAAAACAAACATCAACTCTAAATTTTGAATCCGGTACATTAAGCCAAAAGAAAATTTTAAGCAATCTAGATACTGAATTTCTTAACGGTATAGGTGATATTAGTATGCAAGTCTCCAACGATATAAGTTATGGAACTAGTTGGCACAACAGAGGCGGCATCTCTTTTAGAATACCAAACGGAGATTCTGGCATACCAAGAGGTACATTTTCAAACGCTATCGGAGAAAGACATGGATCGATTGGTTCTTTTTTCAATTTTACTTGGTTTCCTCTGGTACACGGGTTAAAAAATAGTTTCAGAATTCAAGGAACAAATGAACTAATAGGAAATCAAAGAGAAACTCTAGATGGAGTAGAAAGTTATTATGCCGCAGGAAACACTGCAGACATTTTTTATAGTTGGAGCATTGAGAGACAAAATTTTTTCGTAGGAGCAGAATTACATTATTTCCAGCAATCCGAAAGTAAATTGCCTACTGGCCAGTCTAATGATTCCATCCTGAAAGAAATAAAATTAGAATTCGGTTATGGGAATCTAAGTGATCTTGAACTAAAGCCATTGATTCTACCATGGCAATTACGACTGGGTTATGCTCATCCTATTTCTGGACAAAACATTCCTATTACTAACCGATGGGAAATAATTTCGAATTTATTTTTCTAATTTTTACTTTTTTTTAAACCGCCGTGGACATGAAATAGTATTTTTATTTGACCTGAAAAACAGCTATATGTGAAATAAATTTTTAATCTTTTAAACATATTTTATTTTAGTAGAATAATTAACCTCACCTAAACAATAATTTAAAAAATTTGCTCTTGCCATGAGCAAAATTTTCCTTCACTATGAATGGTATAAAATCTAATTAAATTTATAGACTAATTTCCGGTATATACTTCTAAGAAAAAAAATTGATGATTCATTTGCCAAGTTAAATTAATAATAAGGATAATTAAAATACTGATTTAACATACCTAAAGTAAAATTCAATTATTTATCATATTTATTTAATTATAAATGAAAAAATTTTTTAAATTGGGCTTTTGAAAAAAATAAAAACAAAACTTTCTTCAGAGGGAAGTCTTCCTTCTCGCCTCCTAGATAATTCCCCTTACGATTTTCATACCGCAGTATTAGTATTAGAGGATGGTTCTTGTTTCTATGGAACTGGTTTTGGCTCAGAAACAATTCAAGTAGGTGAAATATGTTTTAATACCTCTATGACTGGATATCAGGAAATTTTAACAGATCCCTCGTATTCAAAACAGATTATCTCCTTTACATTTCCACACATTGGGAATGTCGGAACGAATATACACGATATGGAATCAACTAGTCCTAGTGTACTCGGATTGATTGTTCGCGAACAAATAAGTAATCCTTCTAATTGGAGATCAAAATTAAGTTTTGAATCTTGGCTCAAAAAATATAATATACCAGGAATAGCAGGCATAGATACTCGTGCATTGACAAAAAAAATCCGAACCGATGGTGCGCCTAATGGTTTAATTTGTCACAATAAATCTGGTAATTTTAATATTAAATATTTGACAAATTTAGCCAGAGAATGCCAAGGATTAGAAGGAATGGATTTAGCTAATGTAAGTTCAACCAACTCTAAATATAAATGGAACAGTGGTTTATGGAATAATTATAATTATCAATTTAAAAGAATATATGAAGTAAAATCCAAATCAAAAATGCATGTAGTCGTAGTAGATTTTGGAACAAAACATAATATTTTAAGATACCTCCACAGGATGGAAGTAATTATTACTGTAGTGCCTTCAAAAATAAGTTTTAAGAAAATTTTGGAATTAAATCCTGATGGTTTCTTGTTTTCTAATGGTCCCGGTGACCCATCAGCCACTTACAAAAAAATAAGCCATACAATAAAATCAATTTTGCAGTCAGGTAAACCTATTTTTGGAATCTGTATTGGGCATCAGTTAATTGCTCTATCATTCGGAGGTAAAACAAAAAAAATGTACTGTGGACATCGTGGTGCAAACCATCCTGTAAAAAATCTGTCTACTGGGAAAGTCGAAATAACTAGTCAAAATCATGGATTTACTGTCGAAGAAAAAACACTTCCTGATTGCTTGGAGATTACCCATCGTTCCCTTTTTGATGGAACTATTGAAGGTTTAAAACATCGAACATTGCCTATTATTACTGTTCAATACCATCCAGAGGCATCACCAGGCCCAAAAGACTCGGACTATTTATTCGATAAATTTTTTAATCTTATGCGAGATAATTTAAATAATGCCAAGAAGACCTGATCTAAATTCAATAATGATTATTGGTGCAGGACCTATTGTAATTGGTCAAGCTTGCGAGTTTGATTATTCCGGGACACAAGCTTGTAAAGCTTTAAAGGAGGAAGGATATCGTATTATTTTAGTAAATTCTAATCCTGCCACAATAATGACAGACTCAAGCATGGCAAATGCTACATACGTAGAACCAATTACAACGGATATACTTGAAAAAATTATTTCTCATGAAAGGCCTGATGCACTACTACCAACCGTAGGAGGACAAACTTCTCTTAACGCCGCACTAGCACTAGTTGATAATGGAGTTCTAAATAAATATAACTTGAAACTCATTGGAGCACAACCTGAGGTTATTAGGAAAGCAGAAGACAGAGAATTATTTAAGCAAGCAATGGCAAATATAGGACAAGAGACTGCGCGTGCTAAAGTTGTTAATGATCTTGAAGAAGCAATAAAAACTCTTGATACACTAGGTTTGCCTACCATAATTAGACCCTCTTTCACACTTGGTGGAGAAGGAGGAGGTATTGCAAATAATTTGGAAGAATTTACTAAAATTGTAGATAACGGACTAAGAATATCTCCAATAGGAGAAGTTTTAATTGAAGAATCACTTATAGGTTGGAAAGAATTTGAGTTTGAAGTTATTCGAGATCAAAATGACAATTGTATTGTTATTTGCTCTATTGAAAACATTGATCCAATGGGAATTCATACGGGAGATTCTATAACTGTTACTCCGGCTCTTACTTTAACCGATAAAGAATACCAATTCATGAGAAGAGCCAGTATTGATATTATAAGGGAAATTGGAGTAGAAACTGGTGGATCTAATGTTCAGTTTGCTTTAAACCCAGAAGATGGAAGAATTATTGTAATTGAAATGAATCCTAGAGTTAGCCGTTCATCTGCATTAGCATCAAAAGCGACGGGATTCCCAATTGCAAAAATAGCAGCTCTTTTGGCAGTTGGATACACGCTTGATGAATTAAAAAACGATATTACAGGCAGTACCCCAGCAAGCTTTGAGCCTACAATTGATTATGTTGTTACAAAATTTCCTTTTTTTTCATTTGAAAAGTTCCCCGGATGTAATGCTACCTTAACGACTTCTATGAAGTCTGTAGGAGAAGTAATGGCAATAGGAAGATCATTTCAGGAATCACTTCAAAAAGGTCTTAGATCATTAGAAATTGGCCTCGATGGGCTTAATGAGATTGATTGTCCTGACATATCAGATAACGAACAATCTAAAAAGAACTTTATAAAAAATTGGTTATCAGAAAAAGTGCCTGATCGTATCCTACGTATTGCTTCTGCCATGCGCAAAGGGATTTCATTAGAAGTAATTGCAACTACCACCGGTTGGGACAAATGGTTTCTTGAACAAATTTTAGGAATTATTACTGCAGAACAAAATTTTATTAGGTTTGGTTTGCCAAATACTTTGGAAAAAATGTTATTAGCAAAAAACATGGGTTTCTCCGATGCAAGACTTGCAAAATTAACAAACAATACTAAATCTCATGTTTATAAAAAACGTTATGAATTAAATTTACACCCTGTTTTTAAAAGAATAGATACATGCGCTGCTGAATTCTCTTCAAAAACTGCTTACATGTATAGTTCCTACGAAGTAGATTTTAATTCAGAGTGTGAAGCTAACCCCTCTTCAAAAAGAAAAATAATTATACTAGGGGGTGGACCAAATAGAATTGGTCAAGGAATTGAATTCGATTATTGTTGTGTTCATGCCGCTTATAGTTTATCAGATATCGGATTCGAAACCATTATGATCAATTGTAACCCTGAGACGGTTTCAACTGATTTCGATACTTCAGACAAACTTTACTTCGAACCTTTAACAAGTGAAGATGTTTTAGAAATCATTTATCGAGAGAAAATGGCTGGAGATCTTTGCGGTGTAATTGTCCAACTCGGAGGTCAAACTCCACTAAAAATTTGTAAGGATTTAGAGAACGCTGAAGTGCCTATACTAGGTACACCAGTAGACTCTATTGATCTAGCAGAAGACAGAAATAGATTCCTAAAATTAATCTCCGAACTTAATCTTAAACAACCTAAAAACGGCATAGCTAAAGATATTAAACAGGCCATTTCTATAACTGAAAGAATAGGCTTCCCAGTCGTTATTAGGCCCAGTTATGTCCTTGGCGGCAGAGCAATGGAAATAGTACATAACGTTGAAGGACTAAATTATTATATGGAAAAAAACAAAAATTTTTCTGTAAACAATCATTTGTTAATTGATAGTTTTCTTCATAATGCAACAGAAGTTGATGTTGATGCATTATGCGATTCAAAAAACGTTTTCATTGCTGGAATAATGGAGCATATAGAAGAAGCTGGTATCCATTCAGGTGACTCTGCATGCTCTCTCCCTCCACAAAATTTATCAAAAAAAATTTTAGATAAAATAAGGAAACAAACCAAATTATTAGCTTTAAAATTAAAGGTAAAAGGGCTAATTAACATTCAATTCGCAGTAAAAGACGAAGAAGTTTATATTCTCGAAGTTAATCCACGTGCTAGTAGAACGGTACCTTTTGTTGCTAAAACAACTGGAACTCCAATAGTTAAAATTGCTGCAAGACTTATGGCTGGTGAAAAGCTAAATAAATTTTCATTGACAAAATCAACTATAAAATATGTCGCAGTTAAAGAAGCTGTTTTTCCATTTTCACGTTTTACTGGAACTGATGTTTTTCTCGGTCCCGAAATGAAATCCACAGGTGAGGTTATGGGAATAGACAATAGTTTTAGTCATGCTTTTGCAAAAAGTCAACTTGCTGCAAATATTTCACTACCAAATTCAGGGACAATTTTTATTTCTGTAAAAGATGAAGATAAAGTTGAAATAGCTATTGTTTGCAAACACCTAGTTGATTCTGGGTTTCAAATATCCGCAACTAATGGAACAGCAAAATTTCTAAGAAAAAAAGATTTTATGGTAGAATCCATAAAAAAAGTTTCTGAAGGAAGCCCAAACGCTATCGATTTAATTCTTTCAAATAAAATACAACTAATAATTAACACGGCTAGTGATCCAGTTTCAACAAAAGACAGTTTCTCTATGAGACAAACTGCTGTAATGAAAAAAATTCCATATTATACTACAGTTGCTGGAGCCATGTGTGTAGCAAACGCAATCCAATCAATCAAAAAAGATTCTCTTAAAATAAAATCTTTGCAGGAACACTACAAGAAATTAGATTTCAAATAAACATTTATTTCTGAAAATTTTTTGGAAGGAAACGACAACTTGTTATTAAATAAATTCCACTATGATCGATCTAATATATTAACAAATTCAAAAAATATTAAAGGGTAGCATTTAAATTTCTAAAATAACTTTCTATAAAAGAGTATGAATACCAAACCCACAATCTGCATAATAGGTACAGGAGGTACTATTGCTGGAGCTGGTACTTCAGCTACTTCAGCAAATTATGAATCAGGTCAGGTAGATACAAGTAAATTAGTTAATGCTGTTTCTGGATTAGAAAAAATTGCAAATGTAAGGACTGAGACACTTTTTTCTACTGGATCTGAAAACCTTAGCCCAAAAAGTTGGAGAATTTTAGCAAGAAGAATTGAAGAATTATCAGAAAATCCTAATATAAATGCTTTTGTAGTTACTCACGGCACCGACACACTTGAAGAGGCTTCATTCTTTCTTGATTTGGTATGCAAATCTAAGAAACCGATAGTTCTAACAGGAGCAATGCGATCAAGTACCGCTCTTAGTGCTGATGGTCCCGCAAATATATTTCATGCAGCTTTAACTGCAACATCACCAAAAATAAAAAATCAAGGTGTTTTAGTGGTGATGAATGGACTTATAATACAAGGAGTTCAAGCAATTAAGACCGATTCCGTAGCCTTACAATCATTTTCAGCTTATCCCGGAGGCCCTATAGGTAAAATTGTTGGAGAAGAAGTTTTTGTTACCGAAAACTCAAGACCCTCGCCATTGATTGGTAGATTTTTTAACCATTTACAACACGATAGAGAACTGCCATTTGTTGATATAATTATTCTGCGCGGTGGATGTGCTGACCATCAAGTAAAAGCTTTGGGAAACGCTAAACCAAAAGGACTTGTAATAGCCGGATTTGGAGCAGGAACAGTTCCTAATAATCTTGCAGATTTTATTTCTCATAAAGAAAGTAATGGATGTATCTTTATTATTTCTTCTAGAGTTTCAAAAGTTACAGTAATCCCAGAGACTATGACAAAAATAAATAATAGCAATGTTTTACCGGCTGGAGTTCTTAATGCACAAAAATCGGCTATTCTTTTGTCATTAGGTCTTGAAGAAAATCTCAAAGCTGATGATTTAAGTAAATTATTTAAAATTTTTGCAATGCAATAGCACCTAATCAAAGAAATTATTTCTAAATTTATAATCTATGAAAAAAATTATTAAACCTGAACAAACTTACAAAATTTTATCGAATCTTACAAAAGCTAATCAAGCCTTTGAAAAACAATACCTTGGAAAATCTTTGATGCGCCAGCCTATTCACACAGTGTATGGGGGTGCACATTTGTTTAAGGCAGATACTGCGAAAAAAATGGGAAAACTTGCACAAAAAAGTTTAAATGATTTTGCTCCAGATTTTGTAACTTTTGCCCATGCTCTCGCATTAAAAGGAGCAGATACTTTACCCAACAATATAAGAGACATTGAGTCATTAGTAGGTGAATCAATGGAAAATGGAGTAACCCCTTCTAACTTCTCTTCTTGGTTGTCTTGGAGAGTATTTGATCAGGTAAGAAAAAAATTAGAAAGAGAGGCAATTGAAGATTTCCGATTGGACTATGAAGATGGTTTCGGCATCCGTCCTGATGATGAAGAAGATTCCGTTGCTATCCAAGGGGCAGAAGAAGTTGCTTTGGGGATGAAACAAGGAACATTACCTCCTTTTATAGGTATTCGGATTAAACCTTTCAATCAGGATTTCGTTAATAGAGGAACTAGAACATTGGAAATTTTTATTAGTACTTTAATTGAAAAAACAGGTGGAACTTTACCGGATAATTTTGTAGTAACTTTACCAAAAGTTGAAATTCAAGAGCAAGTAACTGCATTAGTAGAAATTTTCGAATTAATTGAATCAAATTCTAAGCTGAATCGTGGCGATCTAAAAATGGAGATAATGATTGAAACAACTCAATCAGTTTTCAATTCTCAGGGAGAAGTAACTGCCAGAAAAATCGCCAATGCTGCTGATTCAGATAATTCAGGCCTCAAAAGATGTATAGGTGCACATTTTGGAACTTATGATTATACTGCATCATGTGATTTAATTGCTGCTTACCAAACGATGGATAATTCGGTTTGTGATTTTGCACGGAATGTTATGAAAGTTGCTTTTGGAGGATCAGGAATTTTTCTCTCTGATGGAGCAACAAATATTATGCCTGTTTCTCCTCATAGAGGAGATTCCATTTCCAATTTACAAGTTAGACAAAATATGGAAAGTGTTCATAGAGCTTGGCGACTCTCTTATCAACACATCCGTCACTCTCTAGCACAAGGTTTTTATCAAGGTTGGGACCTGCATCCAGCTCAAATTCCTGTGCGCTATGCTGCAAATGCTGCGTTTTTTCTAGAGCAAGTACAAGAATCTACTATAAGACTCCGAAAATTTGTCGAGCAAGCCTCTAAAGCTACTTTAAGTGGTGATGTTTTTGATGACGCTGCAACTGGCCAAGGACTACTTAATTTCTTTTTTCGTGCACTTAACAGCGGTGCAATTGATCCTAAAGACGTTGAAAATGCAGGTGTAAATGTTAAAGAAGTAGAGGCAGGCTCATTTCGCAAAATTGTAGAAGCTAGAAGAATATAGAGGGCAATAATACAATCACCCTCTATATTTTAAAAAATTAAACTAAGATTTGTTTTTAGGAAGGACTAGATTCAAAATCAATGCACATAATCCACCTGAAGTAATGGCCGATCCAAAAATTTGTTGAATAGCTTTTGGTGTATGGCTAAGAACTTCTGGCACAAAGGCAAGTCCGAGACCAACTCCCAAAGAAACCGCTATTATCAATATTTCTCGGCGGCCTAAACGACCCATTGAAGCGATAATATTAACTCCAGCTGCTGCAACAGTTCCAAACATAACAAGTGTCGCTCCTCCTAAAACCGGATTTGGAAGTGAACGGAAGAATCCTCCTACAACTGGGAACAATCCAAGTATAACGAGGAATCCTGCAAGGTACATCCCTACATAACGACTCGCAACTCCAGTCATTTGTATTACTCCATTGTTTTGACTAAAAGTTGTATTTGGAAATGTGTTGAATATAGAAGCTATAGCTGAGTTAATACCATCTCCTAAAACACCTCCCTTTATTCGCTCCATATACTTATCTCCTTCAACAGGTTCTCCAGAAAGCATCGAAGTTGCTGTCAAATCTCCTGTTGATTCAATTGCAGTAATTATATAGATAAAGGCTACTCCAATAAATGCTGCCCAATTGAAAGCAAATCCAAAATTAAATGGAATTGGGATGCTAATTATGTCTACTCCGGACATATATCCAAAATTAACTTTACCCATTGCAAGTGCAACTAAGTAACCTACAACAATTCCTCCTACAATTGAACCAAGACGAATCATTGGATTTTTACTTCGATTAAGTATTAGTACTACTAATAATACTAAAATTCCTAAACCTAAATTACCTGCCGTTCCAAAAAATTCTGGTTTGTTATCCAGTAACCATTTACCTCCGGCCATATCAGTAATACCTACTTTAACCAGACTTAATCCGATAAGCATTACAACTGTTCCTGTCACAACAGGAGTAATTACCTCTTTCAATACATGCA
The DNA here is from genome assembly GCA_902590435.1 of uncultured SAR324 cluster bacterium. Taxonomy (GTDB): domain Bacteria; phylum SAR324; class SAR324; order SAR324; family NAC60-12; genus Arctic96AD-7. The sequence goes on from CACIWU010000038.1 coordinate 11,098, forward strand.
GGAATCTACTTATAATGATCTCAATAAAAGCACCAACAAAACAGACTCCAAAAATTGTTGCCAATATTGCTTCCGGACCTCCTCCCTGCCCTTTAACGATAAAACCTGCAGTAAGAATAGCTCCTAAAAACGCAAAACTTGTGCCCTGTACACTTAATAGACCCGAACCAACTGGACCAAAACGCCTTGCTTGTATGAAGGTTGCCACACCTGATACAATAAGCGACATGCTTATCAAATAAGGAATATGTTCACCTAAACCTAGCACTCCTCCTATTACCAAAGTAGGAGTAATAATTCCAACAATGATAGCGAGCAAATGCTGTAATGCTGCATAAGCTGACTCCATAGGCGATGGCTTATCCTCAACTCCATAAACAAGTTCTAAGTTGTCATTTTCTTTTTCCATATCTTCTCCATGATTGATTAAGAAAAAAACGGCGCGAAAAACAAGCACCAGGACAAAAAACGTTATTCTAACAAAATCAAATTTGTAGAACAACAAAAAAAATGACAAATTTTTATTTTAAAGTTGGCTTGTAAAATCATTTGATTCTTGAATTTAAAGCAAGAATTGTAGCATTTGATTAATTTTAATTTACATGTAATTTAAATTAATTTTTTTTATAAAAAAACTACATTCTTACCCGTTCACTTTTGGAATCATAAAACGCTTTCAGAGAAGCCTTTGCGCTAAATTTTTTACCAGCAACTTCAATTTCAAATTTACTAGAATTAACTAATTCATTTGTAACTCCTTCTTCATTTATAACATATCCCATTCCTATACTTGTACCTATAGTATGACCATACATTCCTGAAGTAAGATCTCCAACTATTTTTCCATCACACCAAATAGGCTCGTTGTGGTAAAGCAATGGATTTGGATCTTCCAATGCAAATTGTACCAATCTTTTTTTCATAGCTACTTTTTTTGTTTTTAACAAGTCTTCCTTTTGAGCTAATAGAGCTTCTCTACCAATGAAACCACCGGGTTTTTCGAATTTTACAGCAAATTCTAGTCCCCCTTCCAGAGGCGTGTCCTCATCAGTTATATCGTGACCCCAATGCCTGAAAGCTTTTTCTAGCCGCAATGAATTGAGTGCATGCATCCCTGCTAGCTTTAGGCCGTAATCTTTTCCTATTTCAATAATTTTATCAAAGATATCTTGAGCAAATTCTGTTTCCACATAAATTTCCCAACCTAGCTCTCCTACATAAGTAACACGTAAAGCCAAAGCCTTACTATATCCGATATCGATTTCCTTCCCAGAACCAAATGGAAAAGATTCATTCGACAAATCTGCTGTTGTAAGTTTCGCCAATAAATTCCTTGATTCGGGGCCCATGACACTCAATACAGTATATCCAGAAGTTACGTCAGTAACTGCGACATGAGCCTTTTCTGGAATATTATTCTTAAGCCAAGTTAAATCTCGAGTTTGACTTGCACCAGAAGTTACAATAAGAAATACATCTTCAGTCAAACGAGTTACAGTTAGATCAGACTCAATACCCCCTCTTTCATTGAGCCAAGTTGTATAAATAACTTTTCCTGGAGTCACATCAATGTTGTTCGCACAAATACGATTCAAAATTTTTTTACTATCTGATCCTTGTACCAAAAATTTTGCAAATGATGACATATCGAAAAGAGCAACTTTCTCTCGAACTGCTGCATGCTCAGATGCAGAACAATCAAACCAGTTTTGACGACCATAACTATATTCATAATGAGATTTTTGTCCTTTATGGGCAAACCAATTTGCTCGTTCCCAGCCACTCATTTCTCCAAAGCAAGCACCATATTTTTCAAGACGATCATGTAGTATAGATTTTCTAATTCCACGACTAGTTTCTGGTTGACGAAATGGCCAGTGCATTGCGTAAAGCAAACCCAAAGTTTCTTCAGTACGTTCCTTTAAATAACTAGCATTAACTTGAAATGGATGAAATCGACGTATGTCAACGTCCCATAAATCCATCGATGGGTGACCATTTATTATCCATTCTGATAGAACTTTCCCCGCACCTCCGGCAGATTGGATACCGATAGAATTAAATCCTGCTGCAACAAAAAAATTCTTTATCTCTGGAGCTTCCCCCAGAATATAACGATCATCAGGAGTAAAGCTCTCAGGTCCATTTAAAAAAGTTTGGATTCCTGCATCCTCTAATTTAGGAATTCTATGAATGGCATTAAGCATAGCCGGCTCGAAATGATTCCAGTCTTCTGCAAATTGACCAAACGAAAAATCTTCTGGTATAGTATCCAATGGTCTTGGTTTAGATTTTGGCTCAAAACAACCAACCAACATTTTTCCTGCATCTTCTTTTGCATATATCCATCCATTGGGATCCCTCAAAACAGGAAGATTCGAAGGTAAGCCGATATCATCAGTAACAATATAAAAATGTTCTGCTGCATGAAGTGGAATATTCACACCAGCCATTAACCCTACTTTTCGACCCCATAAACCTGCACAATTTACAACAAATTCAGCTAAAATATCTCCACAGTCAGTTTTTACTCCAGTTGCACGTCCATTCTTGATTTGTATTCCAGAAACTCTTACATTTTCAAAAATTTTCACACCACTCATTTTTGCACCTTTTGCCAAAGCCTGAGTTACATCTACTGGATTTGTTTGACCATCTTTAGGTAAAAAAACTGCCCCCACAAGATCTTCTACATTCAAGAAAGGATGTAATTCTCTTACTTCACCAGGTGAAATTACCTCAACTTCTAAGCCAAAACATTTTGCCATTGATGCTCCACGCTTAAGTTCTTCAAAACGTTCGACATTAGATGCTACACTTATAGAACCATTTTGTTTGAAACCAGTACTCTGTCCCGTTTCTTTTTCTAATTTCGCATAAAGTTCACTTGTGTATTGTGCGAGCTTAGTCATATTTTTTGTAGCTCTTAACTGACCAATTAATCCGGCCGCATGCCATGTTGTACCACATGTAAGTGATTTACGTTCAAGCAAAATGACATCTTTACATCCTAGCTTCGTCAAATGATAAGCCAAACTACAGCCTATAACACCTCCTCCAATGATAACTACTTGTGATTGATTGGGTAATGATTTCATAAATTTTTTGTCTTTTTAATTGGAAAAATATTTTGATTACTAATTATTTATAAAAAACCTAGTTTTACATTTTCAATAATGCCAGGTCAACAATTTATTTTTTAAAACAGTATATATTTACTTGTTTATAATCTTCAGATATTACCAGTAAATCTATCTTGTTGCTAATTAATAATCCTGCCATAATTATTCTACATTAACATTAAAAAATTCTTACAATCTCTGCAAAATCAGAGAATATAAAATTCTAATAAATGACCCAAGAAAAAACAGATCAAATTGTAGTAATTGGAGCATCAGAGCATAACCTAAAAAACGTCAATCTCAAGATCCCCAGAGACACACTAACCGTATTTACTGGAGTAAGTGGGTCTGGGAAATCATCACTAGCTTTTGATACAATCTTCAAGGAAGGACAGCGACGTTTTGTTGAATCACTTTCTGCTTATGCAAGACAATTTCTAGGTCAATCAGACAAGCCAAAAGTAGAACATATTGAGGGATTGAGTCCTACAATTTCTGTGGATCAAAAATCCGTCAATCGTAATCCAAGATCAACAGTAGGTACAATAACAGAAATTTACGACCATTACCGACTTCTTTTCGCAAGACTGGGGAAGTCCCACTGTCCACAGTGCGAAACACCAATTACATCACAGACCGCGGAACAAATTACTGATTTTGCATTTGTAGACGCACTCGGAGAACAATGCATAATTCTCTCACCAATGGTACAGGAACGAAAAGGAGAATACCGCAAGGAACTTGAAGAATGGGCTGCTGAAGGCTTTGTAAGAGCAAGAATAGATGGACAAATCCGTAGGCTTGATGAAAATATCCAACTGGCACGCTACGAAAAACATACTATTGATTTAATA
>CACIWU010000039.1 GCA_902590435.1 uncultured SAR324 cluster bacterium
TAAATTTAAAATTCCTATAATACTAGAATATACGCAATTAATATTATTGCAGTAAATAAGCCCAATTCGCATATAATTTATTAATTGGTTTAATAAATTAAAGTGTAAAGTAATATAAAATTATTTCTTATTAAAAATCATATATAATCAATAATCATCAGGATAAATTTTGGCAAGATATGACTCATTTACTTTACTATTATTCCTTTTTTTTATATTAAATTTTATATCTCTAAACTCTTTCTGCACTTCCAACATAGTAATTTTATTATTATTTTTGTAATAAAGTAATGAATTTAGTTTATTTATTCCTACTGATGTTTCAGGCAATCTTTCTGCTATTTGTTCTAAACCAATTGGTGGGTTTTTATACCAAAATAATTTACTCCAATTTATAAGTGCTTGATTTAGCGTCTCTGGTGTACCTGATTTAATTTCTTTTTTTAATCTTTTTGTAGCTTCTTTCAAACTAGCATTTTTTTTATTTAATTTATCTTCATCACTATTATTTAAAATTTTTCTACTGTAATAATTGTTCCTATACCATAAAAATATTGTGATTAACCATAGTATAGTTAATGAAATAGATATAATTTTCCAAATAATTGAATTATCTTTATTTTCATCTAGATTTTTTTGATTAAAAATTTTGCTATTGCTATTTTTATCTTTATTTTCAATAGTATTTATATTTAATTTATCATTTAAACTATTAGGTAAAATATTTATTGTTTTTTCAGATATTACTGAAGTTCGCAATTCATTATTTGTAACATCCCACCATTCAATTTTTATTTCTGGGAGCTTCATTTCTCCAGATATGCTTGGTATAAGAGCAAATTTTTCTACTCTTTTACTTTTTAATCCTTTTTGATTTTTTTTAGTTTCTAATATAGGTTGATCTGAATAACTTTTTATACCATTTGGATATTTTATTTTTAATTCTGGAATTTGGTAAGAATATGCTCCATCTACGTATATCGAAATTGTTCTAGTTATTGGTTGGCCTACAATGAATACTTGAGGATTAGATTCCCATTTTTCTTCTATTATTAATTTTTTTACAGGTAACCACCATCCTATTATACCTTCAGGTATTGGTAATACTTCAATTTTTTGAGGGGAACTTTCGCTGAATATTCTTCTACCTCTATTTTGTGAATAACTACCAAATTTTTGAAAAATACTTCCTAAATTAACTCCATTTATTTCGTCTCCTTGGTATCGAATCTGAGGTATAACAATTGTCCCATTTTTTTCAGGTACTGCTACATACAATATTTGAGTTATTAACTGTTTTGTACCTTTATTTATTTTTTGGTAAGATTTTTCACTAATTTTCTCTATTTTAATACCTTCCACATCAAATGGTGTTATTGATTCATTAACCAGTTGTAATCCATTCCTAATAATATTTAACTCAAAAATAATTTGTTCTTGTTGATAGACTTTATTACTAGATAATTCTAAATTCAACCTTACAATTTCATTCTGTTTATTTTGTGGTGATTTAACTACTTCCAATAAAATTGGATTTGTATATTCATTACCTACTTTTAATGAAGGAATTTGATAGTTACCCTGAGATGTAGCAATTAAAACATATGTCCATTTTACTATACGAGTTATTTTGTTCCCTATTATAGATGTTTGGTTTTGTTCACTTTTATTTATTATTTGAAATCCTTTAATACCACTTATATCAGGCTCTTCAGGATCTTTAACATTTTTAGCTTCAACATAAAGATTAAACATATCTCCTTCATGAACAGGATTATTATCAACCCAAGATGAAACTTCACTGTAACAACAGTTTGCATAAAGAATTAATACAAATAAAAATAAAATTTTTTTCATGTTTTACCAATAATTTTTGTTTTTTAGATTTGATGTTCCACGTCTTTTAAATTCTAAATGCATTTTATTCCTTAATAAACCACCAGGATCATCTGGTATTTTTCTTAACCATTGCTCTAAGGGTTGATTTTTAAATATTTTTTCTTTATTTACATCTGATTTTTCCTTGGATATTTTATTTTTCTGTTTTACAACAGATTTATTTTTTTTGTTTTTTTCTGAATTATTTACTTTTCTATCTTTATTCTTTTTTAAATTTTCATTTTTTATTGATTTGTTTTCTAAACTATTTTTATTAATATTATTCTTATTCTTATTAGAGTTATTTGATTGTTCTTTTTGAGAATTAATTTTTTGTTCATTTAATCTATTGTTTTTTTCTTGTGATTTTTTTTTGGAATTACTTGTTTTTAGATCATTATTTAATTTTTTATCATTTTTAATATCGTCATCTTTTTTACTATGTTGTTCTTTCATTAACTTTTCTATTAATTCCTTGTTGAAATTTGCATCTGCATGTTCTGGATATTTTTTTAATAATTTTTTGTATACATCCAGTGATTCCTTTAATTGACCTGATTTTGCTAACGAATTAGCTAGATTAAAATTAGCTCTAGGTATATCTATTTGAGAAAAATTTTTAATAGCACTTTCATAATCTCCTGAACGATATGCAGCAGTACCTTTCCATTCTTTATTATTAAACATTTCAAATGCTTCATTCATTTTTCCCTCATTAAAAATTTTTTCTGCCTTTTGATCATCTCTAAGCCACAAATCATCCCACTCAAATGCCATTACAGTTTTTGTTTTCATTGACATTGTGGTTAATATAAAAATACTAATACTAAAAAATAATCCCCTTCTGAACAAAAAAGCAGATAACGGTAATGCAAGTAAAAGCAACCATGGTCCCTCTTCTTCCCATTTATCATAAGTTCTTTGTTGCTTGTCTTTAACATATTCTAATGCAGTTGATTCAGAAGAAATAATTTCTTCTATATCTTTATCATTTAAACTCAAAAATGACAATGTACCATCAGAAATATCAGCTAACCTTTTTATTAATTCTATATTGATTTTTGGTATTACTATAGCTCCGTTATCATCTTTTAAAAATCCTCCACTTTTCAAAGCAATTGGAGCCCCTGACTCTGTTCCCACCACATAAATTGATAATTTGTTTGAACCTATTAATTTGTTTATCTTTGAAATTGATTCTTCTTCTATACCATCAGTAATCCATATAATATGTCCATTATTATTCATACTACGTGCGAGCAATTCTGACGCATGCTCTATTGCTTTTTCAGGATTACTTCCTGGAACTGGCATGATGTCAGGACTTAATCCATGAAGTAATGAAATAATAGTTGCAGGATCATGAGTTAAAGGACTAATTATAAATGAGTCTCCTGCATAACAAATTAATCCAGTTTCACCTTCTGAAAACTTCTTTAATAGATCCACTAATTTGAAACGTACTCGATCAATCCTTGTTGGTTTAATATCAGTTGCAAGCATTGAATATGATAAATCTAATACAATAACTCTAGCTTGTGATTTTTTGAATATAGGTTGTGTTTTTTTTTCCCAGACTGGACCAGAAAGTGCTATCAAAAATAAAGAAATTATTATACTTAATATCCATGGAATAAATTTATTTTTATAGTATTTTGGTTGGGTAGACAAAAAGTTTAATAAATTAGAATCTATTAAATTCTCCCAATTACCATTACTCAATAATTTATTATATGATTTAAAAATCAACCAACAATAAATTGGAATTGCCATTAACCACAATGGTCTTAAAAAATGAAATTCATTTATAATTATCATTTTTTGATATTTTATTATTAAATTTTATGATTATATTTTTTTTAATATAAAAAATAGTTAATATAAAAAAGACAGATAATACACCAATTCCAAGAGGCCAAAAAAATAATGACTGACGTGGTCTAAAGATTTTCTTTTCTTTTTCAATAGGCTCGATTTTGTCTATCATTTCATAAATTCTTTCCAACTCTTCTTTGTTTCTAGCCCTAAAATATGTTCCTCCAGTTTTTTTTGATAAGTTTTTAAGCATGAATTCATCTAGTTCTATTGACGGATTAACTTTTTGTTTACCAAAAAGTGTACTTACCCATACCTCATCAGCTCCAATTCCGATTGTGTGTATTTTTATACCTGTATTTTTAGCAGATAATCCTGCATCTTCTGGTGAAACCTCACCAGCAGTATTTTGACCATCTGTTAGTAATATTAAAACTTTTTCTTCATCAGTTAGATCTTTCATTTTTTTTATTGCTAATCCAATAGCATTTCCAATTGCAGTTCTCTCACCAGCAATCCCTATTTCTGATTCTTCTAGCATTTGTGTTAAAGTTATAATATCAAATGTCAATGGTGTCTGTAGATATGCTTGACTTCCAAACAAAATTAAACCTAATCGATCACCTTTTCTTCTCTCAATAAAAGGTCTCAAAACTGATTTTACTATTTCAAGTCTAGTTACTGAATCTCCATTTAGTTTTAAATCTTTCTCTTTCATGCTTCCTGATAGATCGACAGCAATCATTACACTTCTTCCTGAAATAGCTATCTCAGTTGGTTCTCCAACCCATTGAGGTCTCATAGCTGCTATTACAAAAAAACTCCAAATTATTATAGAAAATAAAAAAGTTCTTATTTTTATTCCTTCATATAACTCTGATTTAGGCAAACCAGTAATTCTTTTATAAAATGGAACACGAAGAGATCTTACAAAGTTTTCACTCGGTTTAAATATTCTTATAACTATTGGCATAATCCAAAATAAAGAACTCCAAGGCCAAACAAATTCCAAGACACTATTTTCTGATAAGATCATCATTTATTTTAAAAAATTTAATAGTTATTAGGAGTTTTATTTATCCATCTTTTAACTATTGCAAACAAAATTTCCATCTCGACTTTAGGATTTTTTTTATAAATTTCTAAACCTAAAATACTACCCTTTCCTTTTGTAAATTCAGTAGTTTTTCCAGTTTTATCTAAAAATTTTAACCATTCATCTCCATGAATTGAAACAATAATTTCCTTTTTATAATATGTAAGTGAAATACGTCTTATTAAATGCGATAATTCTCGTAATGTTTTTAATTTATCATTGTTTTTATAATATTGATTTTTAATATATTTTAGTATTTTTAATGCTTCAATTTTAGGTTTTTTATTAATATAAATTCTCCATATCCACACACTAAATAATAAAATAGTAAGACCAACTAAGAAAGCGAGAAAAAACCACCCAGGCGCTGGTGGCCAATCAGAAATTGAAGGAGGTAAATGTATATCTTTTAAATTAGAAAGAGGATCTTCTGTAAACATTTAAAAATAATTTAATTAAAAAAATATTGTTTTTAAAATCATTTTCTTTTTTTAAAACAAAAAAATACTTATTTAATTATGTTAAGTTCATCATTAGTACTTATATTATCAATATTAACCCTACAAATTCTCAAATTTTTAGCTATATGATTTTGATATTTTTTAAATGAAATATAATATTTTTTTCTAATATCAGAATTGAATGTATTAATCCTATAAACACTTTCACCATCACTCATAGTATAACTTCCTTTAGCATGGATATTTTTTTCTATAGGATCTGTAACTATCATTGCTTTAACCTGAGAATTTTTAGTTATTTCGAATAAATGTTTTTTACATTCTTCATTCTGCCCAGAAAAATCACTAAATATGTAAACTAAACTTCCAGGCTGAACTAAATACCTCAAACGTCTCAATGCTTGAGATAATAAATTTTCACTATTAAAACTCCAATCTTCTGTGTTCATATTATCTACAATATAATTATGATCTATAGTTATATTTGATAATAACCTCAAATAATTCTTACGATCACTTTTAGGCCTAAATTCGCGATGATTATTTTCAGAAAACAAAACTCCTCCTACTCGATCACCCATCAAAATAGCACGCCAACCAATTAATGTAGCAATTCTTGCTGCTTGAACTGATTTTAGTCTTTTTCTTGAACCAAAAAACATTGAACGAGATTGGTCTAAAACTAATATCACAGGACGTTCTCGTTCTTCCCTATAAAGCTTTGTGTGTGGTTTATCTGAACGGGCAGTCAGTTTCCAATCTATATGACGGACATCATCTCCAGGTTGATACGGACGAGCTTCAGCAAACTCCATTCCTCTTCCTTTAATTTTGCTCAAAAAAGGACCTCCAAGAATACCAGAGTATTTTGATGTAATTATATTACCTTTTCTTGAGGCAACACTTAACAATTCAGGTAATTCCATCTTATTAATCCTAATACCGCTATTTTTAATATCTTTTTTCATTTTGTAATTCTGGCCAGATTATATTTTCTTGTAATACCCAGTTAATTGTATCTATCCATGATTTACCTATTTTTTTTAAATAATCATATTTTTCTTTACTCTGGTCACCAAAAAAATGATCATTGACGTTATTTTCTCGATAATAACGTGATTCATTTTGAATCACTGCCCAATAAGAACCAGGCCTATTTGTATAGGCTCTATATGGATTTTTAATATAATAATTTTCTTCATTTTCCAATATAGACCTACCTACCCAAGGCACAACTATTTCTTTATTCAAAATATCCAAAATTGTTGGTCCAATATCTACTTGACTTGATGGTTTTTTAAAAATATATCGACCCACTTCTTTCCCAGAAATAATATTTTCGCCTAATAATATTAATAATGGAATTTGTGAACGTAATATTACAAATTCATCGAAGTTTTTAGGATTTTTCTCAGATGGTTGAAAACTTGATGTATCAGCAGTAATAAATATAATGGTATTTTCAAACCATGGTTTTTTCGTTATATTTTTCAAAAATTCACCTAACATTGCATCCGTATAGTAGATAGCTTCCTGATAACGGGCTTTTACAGATTGACCTCTGTTTAGTTTATATTCTGATGGGACCTCAAATGGATGATGATTTGTAGAAGTTAATGCCGAAGAAAAGAATGGTTGTATTTCATTATCTAAAACCTTTTCCAGCTTTACAAATAGTTCTTTGTCTGATATTCCCCAACCAAGGGTAGAAACAGATTCATGAAAATCAAATTTATCAATTATTTTTTCAAATCCTATTTTTTTTAGAAAACTTGACTGACCATCAAAATTTGAATCACTTCCAAATACCCATGAAGTTGCATAACCATATTTGTTTAATACCTCAGGAAGACAATTGAAATTATTTCTGTGATATCTTTTCATAACTGCAGCTCCATAATTTGGAAAAAGAGAGCAATATGTAGCTACTTGTCCATGCCTTGTTTGGAATCCATTTGCAAAGAATTTATTAAATAAAATTCCTTTCTTTGACCAATAATCAAATTTAGGAGTTAATCCTAACTTACTTCCATATGCTCCTATTTCTGCTGCCCTAAAAGACTCTAACATCAAAATTAATATATTTGGTTTAATTACCTCACTACATAGTTTTTGTTTAATTGTCGAATTATCTGCATTTTGACACCCTAAGGATTTTCTAACTCTTACAAGAGGGTAATTTTTCCAATGTTCTCCTGTTGGAATTTGACCAGGAATTAAATTTTTTATTATTCTTAATGAATTAACGGGACGAGATATTTTTTCAATAGGTTCACGATTTCTAGTTAAATAAAAATATTGTATAGCTGCAGAAGTAAGTGGATTTTCCATATTTTTTGCTACATACGAATTACTATAAGTAGCGGCACTTCCACCTAACAATAACAAAATAAATAAAGTAATTAATTTTGATAGTAGTCCATTTTTCTTCGAAATTACGTTTTTATCATATAAAAATAAAAAAAATATTAAAGCAAACATAGGACATATAAATAAAACCAAAAATGAATAACTTTTTATAGCGAAAACAATAGAATTAATAAATGAATCACTTTCTTTTAGATATTCAATAGTTGAATATGGAAGGTGTGTTCCAAAAATCAAAACATAATTAAAATCTATGAAAACAAATAGCATGAAAGCACAGCCTAAAATACAGCAAAATATTTTTCGGTAATATGTCGTCATAGGAACTAAAAGAATAATGATACCCAACATTGCCCCATTCATAAGATCGTAACCTAAACCTAAAGTGAATGCTTGAAATATTCTTAAATTATATTCTTGAGACAAATTCAATATAAAGAGATGTTCCAAAATCCCTGTTATTGAAATTAATAAGAAAAATATTATTGTATGTTTATCTAAATATTTCATAAATTTTATAAATTTGACTTCAACTTACACTAACCGTATTCAAAATTTTATTTACTACATCTTCTGAAGTTATTCCCTCAGATTCTGCTTCATAACTAAGTATAATTCTGTGACGAAGTACATCTCCAACCAAATCTTGAATATCTTCAGGAGTAACAAATTCTCTTTCATGCATCCAAGCTCGTGCTCGAGAACATCTGTCAAGAGCTAAAGAAGCCCTTGGACTGGCACCCCATGTTATTAATCTAGCAAGTTCATCACTAAAATTTTCAGGTTTTCTTGTAGCGGATATTATTTCCACTAAATATCTTTCTACTTCAGTTGACATATATGTTTTCAACACTTCAAATCTTGCAGAAAAAATATTTTTTTCACTGATCTTTTCTATTTCAGAATTTATTTTAATTATTTTATCCTTTTTTGATTTTTGATAAGAATCTAATTCAGATTTTAATAATATTTCTTCCCTTACAAGAGACATTATATTCAATTCATCATCTAATGACGGATAATCTATAATTACATTTAGCAAAAAACGATCTAGCTGTGCTTCAGGAAGTTGATAAGTTCCTTCTTGTTCAATCGGGTTTTGAGTTGCCATAACAAGAAATAAAGTTGGTAGAGAGTATGTCTCTCCGCCAACAGTTACTTGCCTTTCTCCCATTGCTTCCAAAAGAGCTGACTGAACTTTTGCCGGTGCACGATTAATTTCATCAGCCAACAACAAATTATGAAAAACAGGACCTTTTTGAAAATGAAAACTTCCATCTTGTGGACGAAATATTTCTGTTCCGGTAATATCCGAAGGTAATAGATCTGGAGTAAATTGTATTCTATGAAAATCACCTTCTAACATTTCTCCAAGTGCTTTTATTGATCTAGTTTTTGCCAAACCAGGTGCTCCTTCTACTAGGAGATGTCCGTCTGCTAACAAAACAATCAACAATCTTTCAATTAAACGCTCTTGTCCTAAAATAGATTTAGAGAGATTTTTCTTTAAATTTGCAATTATACTTGATGAATTAGACATATAAAATAATCATTAAAATTAATAGTTATGCTCGTTCATACATCAAAATTTTATTCAATTTTTGACGAATTACGATTTTTTATTTTTGTTAACTTTTTTCAAATACATCCAAAAGTAATTTTATGATGTATTCGATTATATCAAATTATAATTTTACCAAATATTTATACTATCTGGCAAGATTGGAGTTTTTAAAATGTTTAATTTCAAATAACTTTCTAGTGCTTTTTTTTGTCAAATAAAATAAATTAGTTTAAGTAAAATATATTTTTCAATTAAAGATATTATTAATTATTGTCAAATTAAATTAAAAACAATCATTAAAATTACATCTTAAAATACATTTTTCTAATGATATTAGAAGATCAAATCCCTAAGATAAAAAAAATTATAAAAGATAAATTAGGAGAAATTCCCGCTAATACTCTTCAAAACGAAGAATTAATGAGAGCTTCATTTAGAAAGTTATACCATTCTCTGCCAAGAATGATACGTATAGCTATCGGTGAAAAAAAATTTGAAGATTTTTGTATGATTAACAGAGAAAGACTATTGAATTTAGGGAATACTGTTTCTAGTAATTTTACAAATACTAATTCTGAGAATAATAATCCAAAAGAAACAAATCTAAATTTAAAGAATAATAAAAATTTAATTAATAAAAAATTAGAGAATACTGATGCAATGTTTGAAACAGCAAAAAAAGTTTTTTTGCCAGTATATTCACCTGATTTAATTTTAGATCGTGGTAAAGATTCAAGAGTTTGGGATACTAATGATAAAGAATATGTAGATTTTTGTACTGGAATTTCTGTAAATAGCCTAGGTCATAATAATTCAGATTTGTTATTAGCAATGAATAGACAAGCAGAAAAACTATGGCATACTTCAAATTTATTCCTTAACGAACCATCTATTAAACTAGCAGAGTATATGATTCAATTAACATTTGCTGATAACGTTTTTTTTTGCAATTCTGGAGCTGAAGCAAATGAAGCAGCAATAAAAATCTCTCGAAAATACTCTAGTCAGAATTATTCTTCAGAAAAAAAAGAAATAATTACTTTTGAAGGTTCTTTCCACGGTCGTACTCTTGCTACTGTTACTGCTACTGCTCAACCAAAGTATCAAAAAGGATTTGAACCATTGCCTAAAGGATTTAATTATTGCCAATTTAATAATTTTGATGAAGCATCAAAAATGATAGGTTCAGAAACTTGTGCTGTAATGATTGAACCTATCCAAGGAGAAGGAGGAATTAATTCAACAAAACCTGGTTTTTTAAAACATTTGAGAAAACTTTGTGACAAAAATAATGCTCTTTTGATTTTTGATGAAATACAATGTGGATTGGGGCGTACTGGAAAGTTATTTGCATACCAATGGGAAGATTCAGATGATGAAATATCTAATCTTTCTCCAGATATATTGACTACAGCAAAATCATTAGGAGGTGGCTTACCACTTGGTGCTATGCTTTGTAAAGAGAAGATAGGGAAAGCATTCAAACCTGGTGATCATGGTACAACATTTGGAGGTAATCCAATTATTGCATCTGTTGCTAAAACGGTTTTAGAAAAAATAAATTCAAAACAAATGTTAATCGAAATAGTTCAAAAAGGTACTATTATTAGAAACCACCTACACAAATTAAACACAAAATTAAATCTATTTGAAAATATTCGTGGACGAGGATTAATGATAGGTGCAGTTTTATCAAAAGCTTGGAATAATAGAGCGTCTGAATTAGTTTTTGAGTGTCAAAAAAATGGTGTTTTAATTTTAGCTGCAGGTCCAAATATAATTAGGTTTTTACCTCCTCTAAATATATCATATGAAGAAATTGAAGACGGAATGGATCGATTTTGCAAAGCCTTAACAACATTTCATGATCATGAACTTTCTAAGAATAATGTTTCATAAATTAAAAAAAACACTAATAATTTTTAGATAAAAATGCGAAAAGTTGCTTTAGTTACTGGGATTACGGGACAAGATGGCGCTTATCTTGCTGATTTTTTACTTAAAAAAGACTATATTGTCCATGGTATAAAAAGACGTTCTTCAAGTTTTAATACCAATAGAATTGACCACCTATATCAAGATCCTCATGTAAATAATAGAAATTTTGTTTTACATCATGGGGATCTAACTGATTCGACAAACTTGATAAGAATTATTCAGGAAGTTAATCCAGATGAGATATATAATCTTGCCGCACAAAGTCATGTACAAGTATCCTTTGAAACACCAGAATACACAGCAAATGCAGATGGAATTGGGACTTTGAGAATTTTAGAAGCAATTCGACTTTTGAATATGATAAATAATACTAAATTTTATCAAGCTTCTACAAGCGAACTATACGGTTTAGTGCAAGAAATACCTCAGAATGAAAACACATCTTTTTATCCACGTTCTCCATACGCAGTAGCTAAATTATATGCGTACTGGATAACTAAAAATTATAGAGAAGCATACAATATATTTGCTAGTAACGGAATACTATTTAATCACGAATCTCCTATCAGAGGTGAAACATTTGTTACAAGAAAAATAACTAGAGCAGCCTCAAGAATTTCAATGGGATTGCAAGATCAACTTTTTTTAGGAAATCTTGACGCTAAACGAGATTGGGGACACGCAAAAGATTTTGTAGAAGGTATGTGGTTGATACTTCAACATAATGAGCCCGATGACTTTGTTTTATCTACAGGAATTACGACCACAATTCGTGAGTTTACTGAACGATCTTTTGCTGAATTAGGAATTTCAATAGAATGGTTAGGTAGTGGCATTGATGAAATTGGAAAAGATACTCAATCTGGAAAAACAATTGTTTCTGTTGATCCTGTTTATTTCAGACCGACTGAAGTTGATATACTAGTTGGAGATTATAGCAAAGCAAAGGAAAAATTAGGTTGGTCTCCTAAATTTAATTTAGAACAATTAATTTCAGAAATGATTAAAGCAGACTTAAATGAAGCAAAATTTAAAAATAGTTAAAATCAGCTTTTACACCATCAGTTATAAAATAGATCCCAAATTCAAAAATTTAATCCACCATTTTTTAAAATTTTATTAAAATATTTGTAAAAGTAAAAAATATTAATTTATTTTAAATGAAGTTTTTAGATAATTTTTCCCAAAAACATCCTCGAGGATTTGGAAGTTTGCTCGCCATCATTGGAGTACTAATTCTAACCCCTGATACTATGGTAATGAGATTTTCAAATCTTGAAAGATGGTCATTAATGGGATGGCGTGGTTTACTAATGGGAATAACCCTTTTTGTTATATGGTATTTTTTTTTTAAATCTGAGTCACTTAAAAAATTAAGTTCACTTTTTAGTTGGCAAGGAATAGTTTTTATTTTTGCTTTTGCAATTAATTCAATATGCTTTACTCTAGGCATTATAGAAACTTCAGTTATGGTTGTATTAACCGCTGTTGCAACCATGCCTATATTTGCAGCGATACTCTCTATTTTCATAATGAAAGAATTTCAGGGATGGATCTGTTGGCTAACCATATTATCAGCCATGTTAGGTGTAGTTATCGTTGTTAGTGATGGTAATAACGCAATAGGTCAACCAGAAGGTTCTGTTGTATTAGGAGCAATTTTTGGTCTTTCTACTGCTATTTGTCTTGCATTAACTTTTACTCTGGTAAGAAAATTCCCTGAAATTTCAGTTATGCCTGCATGTTCTATTGGAGCAATTATTAGTGGTATTATAGGATTTGCTTTAAGTAAAGATAGTGAATTATTTAATACACCTATATGGACTATAATTTGTATGGGAATCATTATACTTCCTTTATCTTTCACTTTTTTACTTATCGCACCTAGATATACTTCTTCAGCTATTGTAAGTTTAATTATGCTCCTTGAAATGGTGATTGGTCCATTTTGGGTATGGTATGGAGTTGGCGAAAAACCCAGTTTATTAATGATTTTTGGATCTTTATTAGTTGTGATTGTAATAATATTTCATATAGCTATTTCACAATTTAAAAATATTAATTAAAATATATTTTATAAACATAAAAAACTTTTATGACTTATATATCAATACTTGATGGAGGACTCGGGCAAGAAATACAAAAAAGATCAAAACAATCTGCTCATCCACTATGGTCTATAAAGGTAATGTTTGAAAATCCTGAAATAGTTGTTCAAGTTCACAAAGATTTTATAACAAATGGAGCTAGGGTAATTTGTTTGAATACTTATGCAGCAACAAAGACTAGAATGATAAAACATGGATATGGAGACAAATTTCAAACAGCTCACAAAACAGCGATTGATCTTGCTCTTCAGAGTATTAATGAATCTAAATTAAATAATGCATCTTTACAATTAGCAGGATGTCTACCTCCTTTAGTCTCAAGTTATGTCTCAAAAGTTAGTATGGATTTTAACAATTCTTTAGATGAATATAGACAGATTGTTGATTATCAAAAAAATGATGTAGATCTATTTTTGATAGAAACTATGTCAAACATAGAAGAAGCTCGTGCTGCTATTACTGCTGTAAAAGAAACAGATAAACCAGTATATATTTCTTTTACACTTGAAGACAATACTAGTAAAAAACTTAGATCTGGTGAAAATTTGAATATTGCAATTGAAAAACTATCAAATGAATTACCAGATGGCATTATGCTAAATTGTTCTTCGCCAGAAGCAATTACATCAGCTATGCCTACTTTGTCAACACTAGACATTCCTTTTGGTGGATATGCTAATGGTTTTACATCTATTGAACCTCTAACTCCAGGTTCAACTGTAGACAATTTGACTTCTCGAAAAGATTTATCTCCTGAAATATATTTTGAATTTATTGAACAATGGATAAATGAGGGAGCTACTATAATAGGTGGTTGCTGCGAAATAGGACCTAAGCATATTGGTTATATTTGTAATGCTCTTGAATCAAACGGACACAAACTTTCTAAACTTCCAATTTAAAATTATATCTAAATATAAAGAGTACTAATTGTTAATAGATTATTACTAAATTATTTAGATACATCTTTAGTTATAATTAATCTAAATCATTTTTTTTAAAATTGATTTTATTCTTTAAAGTATTCTAATGCTGTACCTCTAAATACGTATTCCGAAACTTTGTCTAATTCTCCATAATTTGGATTTATATTAACTACAACAGCTCCATTTTTTCGAGCTTGCAATGCAAGCCACGCAGCAGTTTGAATTACTCCTGCCGTACCTATAACTAGCATAATATCACAATTTTTACATGCTTCAACTGACTCTGAAATAGGGAAATCATCATATCTTTCTCCAATTAAACAAACATTTGGTCGCCATTCTTTTAGTTCTTCTGAAATAGGAGGTGATTTTATCCATGAATTAGGAATTGATCTACACTCCCCAT
>CACIWU010000040.1 GCA_902590435.1 uncultured SAR324 cluster bacterium
AACTAAGAACGTCGAAAATAACCCTACTGTGTTAATTAATACCATACTTGTACGGCCAGGATACTCGAGAGGATTTATTCCTAACATAGATAGCCACCAAAAAGTCCTTGATAAACCATCGAATGAAACTGTAGAAAGTACCAGAATAACAAATGCAACCCCACTTTTAGACAAAGATTCTATCCTAAGCAATCCCGCACATGGCCACCTTAATGCAATATGTTTACTGACTACTTCATTTTTTTCTATAATTTCCTTAAAGTAAATTGGAGAAAGCCACCCAACCATACGAAAATAAACTGTAAATGGCTCTCCCTTTTCAATCCATTTATTCCCACCAAAAAAAATTATCCCCAAAATTGTAACAAATATATAAAGCAAAACAAATTTTGCCAATACATCAGGATCCATTGGAGATGGATGGATTAGTTCAAACCACGCAAAACCAGCAAACAATATTAATGCTGGCAAATATGAAAATTTTCTTGAATTATCTAAAGAAATTTCTCTTACGATGTATAGTTTTTTTAATTTTGCAATAATTCTTTCGATTACCGTCCAAGGACTAACAAAACTCCATATATTCCCAAAAATAGCGGATACCACGGTCATTCCTATCCAAAAAAAAACCCAAAAAGCCATTGGTAAAAGATTTTTCATTGGATCTCTATTACCTGTAAAACCGATCCAAACGAGCAAAACCAATGTAAAAAGTGTTAAGGAACTTAACCACAATTTAGGACTTATTTCATCCTTATGAATTTTTGGGATAGAAAACTTTTCAATATCAGTTTCCCGGGTAACAAAAACCATTGAAACAAAAGTAAAAAGTACAACTACACCTCCGCCCATCATAAACAAATCTGTTGGAAGTAACATCACAAAACCACGATGACCAGCATGAGCAAGAACTAATTGTGGAATCAAAATCCAAAACCCCACTATAATTAAATTTTTGAAGCACTTTTGAAACACAATTACCAGGACATCTAATTTTCTCGTAAACAAAATAAACTATAATTTTAACATCATTTTCGTGCTTTCACTCCAACATATTTTTCTAGAGGATCAGGATTTTTCTTGAGTTTTTGTGGATCAGATTCCGCACGAATAAAACCATTTTCTATAAATGCAATACTGTCTGAAACTCTCAGAATACCTTCTATTTTTTGTTCAACAAGCAAAATCCCGACATTTTCAGTTTTTAATTTCTCTAATGTTTCGAGAATAGTTTCGATAATGCTTGGCATAAGTCCCTCGCTTGGTTCATCCATCAACAAATACTTTGGTTTAATACATAAAGCTCTGGCAGTTGCCACCATTTGCTGTTCTCCGCCACTCAAAGTTCCTGATTTTTGCTTCATCCTCGATTTAAGTGCTGGAAACAAGGAAAGTACCCAATCTAGAACGTCTGCTGAATACCCACTAACCAAGAGTCCCATTTTTAAATTTTCTTCTACCATCAATTCTGGGAAAAGTCTCCTGCCTTGAGGAACGTAACCGATACCATAATATGGAATTTCTTCTGCTTTTTTACCACTTATAATTTCATCATCCAAGGAAACATTCCCAGATACAACTTCCACTAATCCCATAATGCTTTTTAAAAGTGTAGATTTACCTGCTCCATTTCTTCCTAGCAAACCCAAAATCTGCCCCTCTTTCACTTCAAGAGAAACGTCATTCAGTACCTTCACTTTTGCATAACAGCTTGAAATATTTTTTATTTTTAACATCAACAACCTAAATAGGTATCCTGAACCTCTGAATTTTCTTCAATTTCACTTGGGGTTCCTTCAGCGATAATTGAACCATTGTTCATTACAGTAACATGTTCTGCCAAATTGAAAACAACTCCCATATTATGTTCTATCAAGAGTACATTCACCGATTTAGAAATATCTCTAATAAGTTGAATCAAATTATTTATTTCTGATTCAGCAAGACCTTGTGTCGGTTCATCAAGAATCAACAACTCCGGACGTGAAGCAAGTCCCATAGCAACTTCCAATAATTTTTGATGACCGTAGGGAAGTGTACTTGCTATTTGAGATTCTACCCCTTCTAGTCCAACCCTCAAAAGATTTTTTGACACCTCATTTTCAATTTCATTCTCACTAACCAAGCCTAAATTTCTAGACAGGAAATTGCCCTTTAAATTTTCTTTTAAAGTCCTCTGTACAGAAAGCGCTACATTTTCATAACAACTCAAGTTGCCAAAAATACTAGTAACTTGAAAAGTATAAACTATCCCTTCTTGAACACGTTTTGCAGAAGACATACTAGTAATATCCTTGCCTTTAAAATAAATTCTTCCAGAAGAAGGAATTGTTCTACCACAAATCAAACTAACAAGAGTTGTTTTACCAGCTCCATTTGGGCCAATAATAGCGTGAATTCCTCCTTCAAAAAGATTGAAATTTACATCATTTACAGCTATCAAACCCCCATATTGACGAGTAAAATTTTGAGTTCTAAGAAGTTTTATGGTAGCCATTTAAACCATTTTTTCCTTACAGTTCCCATAATACCCATTGGGAACCAGATTATCATGAGAATCAATACTAACCCAACTATAAGCAAATAGTTTTTTGTAATCTCACTTATAAAATCAATAAGGTAGTACATTATGCCTGTCCCTAATAGAGGCCCCATTAAAGTCCCTACTCCTCCAAGCAGAGTCCAAAGTAAAGGTGAAATAGAGTGATGAATTTCAGCAAAAGTTGTTCCGATATACGAAAAAAGTAACCCATGCATTGCTCCAGCAACTCCTGAAAAAGTTCCTGAAACTACAAGTGCAAAAAATTTGTAATAAAATACATTATAACCTAGAAGTTGTGTACGTGATTCGTTCTCACGAATTGCAATTAGTATCCTTCCCAAAGGAGATAACATGATAAAAGTTGTTATCAAAACATAAATTAATAGCAAAAGCAGAGCAAAATTATAACGAATTCCCGGATCACTAAAGAGATATTCCTTCCCAAATATAAATAATGGTTCCAAATATTTGCCTAGAGAAAATCCATCATGTCCAAAAGTAAATTCACTGAAATATAATATTGATAAGTAGAATGTTTGCCCGAACATTAATGTTACTATCAAAAATGAGACACCACTTGTGCGTAGAGCAAAAGAACCAAATATCATTGACACAAGTATAGAAAATAGAAAACTAAAAATTAAACCATTCATTGGTGAAAGATCTAAATAATAAATACCTAAACCCATCGAATACATTCCCGCAGAAAAAAACATGGCGTGACCGAGACTCATTAATCCGGTATAACCTAGTAAAAAGTTGTAGCCTATAGCATATGAAGCTAAAATCATTATTTTAGATACACTGCTATGATGATAAGCCGGTAAAATAAACTGCAATAGAAATAAAATTATTAATATCCCTCCATGTAGCATAAGAGAGTAAAATAGAGATTTTTTTCTCATGCTTGTACCTCACCAAACAGTCCCGTTGGTTTAAAGACCAGTACCATTGCAACTAGTGATGTCGCTAACATTTTAGCAAGTGTTGGTTCATAGAACACTGAAATTATCCCATCACTTATGCCAATGATAAATGCGGCAACAATCGTACCTCTAATACTCCCCAGGCCTCCAATGATTACAACAATAAATGAAAGTAAAAGAGGATCTAAGCCCATCAAATAATCAGCTTGTCTAATAGGAACAATTAGAACACCTGCTATTGCTGCCAGACCTCCTCCAAGTGCAAATACTGATGCGTAAATTTTGTCAGTAGCTACACCAAATGTTTTTGCTATTTCTATATCTTGTTGAGTTGCCCTCATATATAGCCCAAGTTTACTTAGCTTCATCAAAAACCATACACCCAACAAAAAAATGGCAGACATTCCTGCCACAATCAATTTGTATCCAGAATAACCGAACCATGGAAATTGTATTCTAAAATAAAATGGAGCATCCACTGGTCTTGCTTCTGGACCAAAGTACATTAAAGTCAATTGTTGAATAACATAAAGTAAGCCAATGGTAGCTACAATTGTACTTTCTGGATGATAATTTATTTTTCGCAAGACAATACGTTCTGAAAAAATCGAAATACTGCCCACTATCAAAGGAGCAAAAATTAGAGCTACAAAAAATCCTAAAAGTGGATCGCTTGTAAAATCAAATGCAAACCAAGAAATTACCGCACCTAACATAAATAATTCACCATGAGCCACATTGACTATTCTCATAACACCAAAAACAAGAGACAGCCCTAATGCAATCAAGGCAAGTACAAATGCTGTGACAGTCCCATCCAACAAAGCCAAAAATAATAGTGGCCCATTATCGTTTAACCAGTTAAGCACTATTCTAGTGGATAATAAAAAGATGATCCGGAGGAAAATGCTTTCCTCCGGAGGAAAATAAAGGAAAAGATTATAACCGATTAAAGTGATTGTTTTGTGTAATCAGTTTCCGGTTCGTAAATGCCATCGGCAATCGTTGTTTTGTGCACCACATTCAATTTACCATTTTGTACTTTGGAAATAAATTGTTGACCAAAACATTGATGAGTCTTGCCACTAAAGATTTTAGGTCCTTGAGGATGTGCAATTCCTTCGTTAAAGAAGTTAATACCTTCAAAGGTCTCAATAAGATCTCCGTAATCTTTTTTGCTTCTATAACCGCTTTTTTCAACGGCTTCTTTGATCGCAAAAAGAGTTTCCCAACATCCAAACATATGTGAATATGTAGATACATCTTTTGCATCAGACTTACTAGCTCCAGATGCATTTACTCCGACAGCATTCCTATAGAAACGTGCACCTCCAGTGTCATAGCCATCTGCATATCTAGGCATAGCTTCCCAAAAGTACGATCCATCAAGGAATCCCAATCCGGGACTGGAAATATTTACACCTTCCAAGGAGTCAATGAATCCAAAGAGTTGAGGGTGATTTGAGCCAAAGAACTCTCCCATTTCTCTAACAAAAGTCAAAACCCCTGGCCCAACCATAACATGATAAATAACATCTGTATTTTTTGGAATTTTTGCAAAATATCTTGTAAAAGATTTTTCTGTCATGGGTATAGGGATTTTTGCAACGATTTTACCACCACTTTTTTCTGCTGCTGCACTAGCATAATCTCTATGGTCATATCCAAATGCATAATCTGGATAAATAATAGTTACATTTTTTCCAAGATTTCCAAAGATCCAATTGGAAACAGCTGTAATTTGTGATCTTACATCAGTAATACATGGTTGAAAAACATATCTATTCAATTTACCACTTGCCACATGATAACCTTCGCTTACAACAAAATAAGGAATCTTTAATTCGCCCGCTCGAGGAG
Organism: uncultured SAR324 cluster bacterium; assembly: GCA_902590435.1. Taxonomy (GTDB): domain Bacteria; phylum SAR324; class SAR324; order SAR324; family NAC60-12; genus Arctic96AD-7. The sequence continues at coordinate 5,329 of CACIWU010000040.1, forward strand.
CAGAGCCCATTACCACATGAGAAAAAAGTGTTCCGTAAACAAAATCAACTTTGTGCTGAGTCGCCATTTTTTCTACAACATCAGCTCCTCTCTTGGGGTCAGTACCATCATCTTCAGTAATAATTTCAACAGGACGCCCTGCTATTCCACCAATTTTGTTGATGTATTTTGCAGCTGCATTTGTAGTTCGTTCATACCATTTTCCATAAACTGTTCCAATACCAGTTCGATGAGCTTGGAAACCTATTTTAATAGGATTGTCACTACCTGCAGCATGAGCCGTTTTAGCAATTGGATCTATTAGCTTACTTCCTAAAACTCCGGCGCCCGCAATAACAGCTCCTGCACCTAAAACTGAACGTCTAGTAATACTTATTTCACTATTGTTAGTATCTTTTCCTTCTTCTTTATTTTCCATTGCAATCTCCATCTGGGTTAAAATATTTTTTCGAAGGTAGATATATAATATAACAAAATAATCTGTTCAAGTTAATAATTTAACTAACTCGAAACTTTAATTCATAAAATGAATCAATATTTTTTAAAATAAATAATCTATAGGAGATAATTTAAAAATTTTTAACTTGATTCCCCTATAAACCATCGTATAGCATTCATCTAATTAGTATCAAACAGATTATTTAACAAATAAAACAATTTTTTAGTTAAAAACTATGTTAGAAGAAACAATTCTCAAAGATTTGGAAGAAATAATACCTCTTAGCAAGAATGAACTCGATTTAACTAAAGACGGTCAGGGATTTGGACTAATTATAGTTGATGAGGTAAACGGTTTTGCAAAAGTCGGTGGTGGTAACCTTGCGCCTCAAGTCCAAAATGAACAAGTTTCTATGATGGTTTCCGAAACTAATAGTCTTGCACATTCTTTTGTAGATAAAGAGATGCCCATATTAGCTTTGCTTGACACACACGAGCCAGGCAAACCAGAGCCACCTTATCCACCTCACTGCGAATTGGGAACTGGTGAAGAAGATTTAATAAATGAATTAAAATGGATTGAAAAAGAATCTCTGGCAACATTGGTTAGAAAAGATTGCATAAACGGTTTTATTGGAGCCTTTCAAGCAAATGGATCAAATGCAATTATTGACTGGGTCAAAGAATATAATATAAAAAATATCCTTGTTGTGGGCATTTGCACGGACATTTGTGTCATGGACTTTGTTCTAACACTTCTCTCAGCCAGAAATCATGGAATGCTCCATGGTTTGAAGGAAGTTGTTGTTTACGATAAAGGGTGCTCTACATATGATCTTCCAAGAAGTGTTGCAAAAGAAATAGGGTTACCAAAAAGTGCCAGCCATCCTCAAGATTTTACGCACTATATGGGTCTTTATTTTATGGCATCACGTGGAGCTAAACTAGTAAGTATAGCCAAAATTTGAATTATTATTTATTAAAAATAGAATATTAAAAACTAAATACTTTAAAGATTAATTCTGCTTTTTGAAGAACTATATTTTTCTATAATTTAACTAAACAGGCTTCAAATCTGAATTCTCTCCCCTGTTACGACCAACCTTCGACATTGGCTGCCAATCTCCATCTATTTTAACCTGAGAAATATCTGCAGTAAAATCAGTTACTCTATGGCCATCATTTGCAAATAGAGATGATCCGACAGCATATATATCTACTGGAACATCAAGTTTTTCAAAGTTTAAAATTTTTACTGAATTAAAACCACCTGAAACAACAATTTTTATATTACTACACCAATTTCTAGCCCGTTCAATCCAATTATCAGGCAAGTCCCAGTTTTTCCAAGCAGAATCAACTGAATTACGAACAATAAAAACCAAACGAGGATTAACTCCTAAATCTAGTTCTGGCTGCCCTAAAGGAGGTACTGAAGTATCTCTAATTGAAGAACTAGTATCAAGACGAACTCCAAAAAGGTTATATCTCTTAGCCTCGGCTTCATAACCTAAATCCATTAACTCTCGATAACGAAAAAACATTCTTTGCATTACAAGCATAGAGTCTCTTACAGAATCATTATTAAAATCAACTAGGGCTATTCGTGGAATTTCTGGATCACAAACAGATGCAAATGCCATCATCGTTTCCGCTGTATCGCCAAAAAAACAAGCTATTGATGCATGAGCTATAGTTCCTCCACCAGCACCACCCCACCAATCTCCTTGCGCATCTGTTGAAATATAAGGACCTACTCGAAGCTTATAATCATAATTAAATCTTTGTACTGCAACATTATATGCGTAACCGTCTGCAGCTTGAACTTCGTGCAAATCAAAACGGGCTGGGAAAAATAATACTGGCTTCCCCCTTGCTGCCATTAAAGTTTCATATACATTAGTAGCTACACGACTTGACCTAGTTAACAAACCTAATGTAGGCGTTTCTAAAAGAGCGAAATCTCGATAACGCCCTCTAACTCGAATAACGGGCTGAATTACTTTTGGATCACCATTGTAATTGACTGTTGCTCCGTCATGTACAGCTTCAACATCAAGTTTGTTCCAGGTATTTACAAATTTACCTTTCCCATTAAAGTATCCACAACAATGCCTGAGCATAGTTAACGCTTTGTCTATTCCGGCAACAACCACTTTCCCAGATCTTCTAGTAAACCATTGCATTTCTACTTCCAAATTGCCTATTTCTGTCTTTGAAGAATCAATATCTCCTAACCTCAAAGACTCACCTTTAAACATATATTTCTTTTCGGCTAATGTACTAAGCATCAACCCGATATTTTCAAAGTATTTATCAGAATACCAACCCTTTCTCATGCGATTGACATCAATTTTAAAGACATCATTTGTCAAACGTTCTTCATTAAAAATTGTCATAAAATTTTAAGAGAATTTGCAATAAATTTAATTTCAAAATTTTAATACTAAAACTTTTTACAGTAAATAATTTATTCTTAAAAATTCAGATTCACCCATTCGAAATCTTAAAATTTTTATACCATCTAATTTAAGACAGAGGAGTCATTAGAGTCAAGGAATTGTGAGGTTGGCATCTGTAAAAAAAATTGCCCTTCTATCCTCTAGGAAAATTTTTTGAAAAATTTAATCATCATATTTGAAAAAATGTTAAGAGCTTTTACTTGTTTTAGTTCTATCAATTGTTTATTCTGAAATTAATTAGCAAATTATAACAGAAATTTATTAGTTTACTTCAAGACTCACATACATGAATATAAGCGTAACAATCATTGGACATAATGAAGTTGATCATTTGATCGAACTGCTACCTCAGCTTAATTGGGTTGATGAAATAGTCTATGTAGACTGTGAAAGTAATGATAATTCTATCGAAATAGCAAAAAATCAAGGATGCAAAGTGTTTTCTCGTCCTAACAATTCTAACCTAAACATCAACAAAAGCTTTGCAATAAATCAAGCTTCAAAAGAGTGGATTTTTTACATGGATCCAGATGAAAGAATCTCTGAATCTTTGGTAACTGAAATCAAGCAAGTGAATAATGATACCATTAATTCAGCATTTAAAATGAAGCGTAGAAATCATTGTTTTGGAGTATGGCTAAAACACGGTAGCCAATACCCAGATGAACAAATTCGCTTATTCAGAAAAGATCATGCACAGTTCCCAGAAAAACATGTTCATGAGAAATTAAAAGTTAATGGGAAAGTCGGCACATTGGAAAATGATCTTAATCATTTCCCTTACCTTAACATAAGTCAGTTTTTAAGAAAATTTGATTTCTATACCGGGGTGGAGGCAGGCTATCTTAGAGATGCAGGAACATGCATCACATTTTCAAATACATTAAAATTTTTAGTGCTAAAACCATTCCCACGGTTTATAAGACGCTATTTTTTAAGAGGTGGCTTTCGAGATGGATTGCCTGGATTATTCTTTGCTATTTTTGATGCACTAAATTTTGCAGTAAGATATTTTAAACTTTGGGAATTGAAAAAAATATCAAAGACAAACAAAAAAAACAGTTAAAGACAGAATTGTTAATTTTTTTGAGAATAAACTGCATGACATAGAAAATTAGTTATCCATTGAATAATGATTTCTGACTGAATTGGTTCTTTTAGAGATTTTAAACTTGTCTCGTAAACCACTTCCCCCAATTTATTTTTTCGCAAATTTATCAAAACTTTTGAAAAAGATTTATTGAATTCCGGGTGCCCCTGAAATGTTAGTATATGTTCACCTATGCTAAATGATGCATATGGACAAAATTCACTCTCTGCTAATAAATCAGCTCCCTCTGGAAGCTCAGTCACTTGATCTTGGTGAGAAACAATAAGAGAGAAATCTTCTAAAGCAGGCATTAGCCATGATTTTGAGAAAATTTTACTATATTTGTGTACCCCCATACCCCAACCCTGGGAAGCCAATTCTACTTTTCCTCCTAGTGCCTTAGCAACAATTTGGTGACCAAAGCATATACCAATTAATGGATATTTCCTTTTATTTAATTCAATCACATAATCTTCCAGTCTCTGAATCCACTTATCTTTATCGTATACACTGAAACGACTACCCGTAATCAAATAGGCGTCGCATTCCTCAAATGAATTAGGGAATTGACTTAACTGGATATCATAAATTTCAAATTCTAAAGATTTATCAATACTTTTAAAACTTGATTTAAACATATCAGGATAATTGCCATGTTCAGTCCGCAAATCCATGTTAGTTGAGTCGCACTGCAAAATACCAATCTTCATAAACTAAAATAATATTTTCATATAATAAATTTAAGATACTTAATAAATAAAAAATTTTCTGGCTAAAAGAAACCACACTAGTCAATCCCTTTTAGAATTGCAATACTAAAAACAACTTCAATTAGAACTAATTATTTAAATTATTAAAGCTAATTGCTTATATCCCCATTCGTTCATACAACTTTTTAAGACGTTAATATTATTTTGTAAATAGATACATATTTTTATTATTTCTTAACTAATATTTTTTTTGCTATTGGTATAAATTTAAAAGAATACTACATTTTTTCCTATATGTATCATCAAAAAAACAATAATGATTATTGACAGTATAATGCTTTTCGGTTAGTTTCAAAAAATGCAAATCAAAAAAACTAAATTTATTAAAATCATTCTCGCTAATGAATAAAAACAAAATTAAAAGTATAGAAATTTCTGAAGAAATTTTAAATGCACTTAAATCTGGTCAGCCAATTGTAGCTTTAGAGTCAACAATTATTTCACATGGTATGCCTTATCCCCAAAATTTAGAAACTTCAAATTTGGTTGAACAAATTATTCGAAAAGAAAATGTTATCCCTGCTACAATCGCAATTTTGAAAGGCCGGATAAAAATAGGTCTTAGCCAAGTTGAATTAGAATCTTTTGCTAAAAACAAAAACCTTACCAAAGTAAGTCGCCGAGATTTACCAGTAGTTATTTCTCAAAAACAAACAGGAGGGACTACTGTAGCTGCAACAATGATTTGTGCAAAATTAGCTGGAATTTCAGTATTTGTAACTGGCGGTATTGGTGGAGTACACCGAAATAGTGAAAATACTTTGGATGTTTCAGCAGACCTGATAGAGTTATCAAAATCAAATGTTGCAGTGGTTTGTGCTGGAATCAAGTCAATCTTAGATATTCCAAAAACACTTGAATACTTAGAAACCTTAGGAATACCTGTAATTGGATACAAAACCAAAGAATTTCCCGCTTTCTACTCAGCAAAAAGTGGATTTTTGGCACAAACACGTATGGATAATCCTGAAGAAATTGCTAACTGCATGAAAGTTAAATGGAATTTAGGGTTACAAGGTGGAATTGTAGTAGGTAACCCTATAAAAAAGGAGTTCTCTATGAATGAAAAAGTAATTGAAGAGTCAATTTCGACAGCTTTAAAAGAGGCATCATATAAAAATATTACTGGGAAAGAAATTACTCCATTTTTACTTGAAAAAGTTAGTGAGCTAACAAATAATGAAAGCCTAAATAGTAACATTTCTTTATTATGCAATAACGCTCTTTTAGGCGCAAAGATATCAATCGCTTTTCAAACCCAGTCTTGATCCATCTCAGCAACGGTGGTTTTTAGTTCTGAAACTGCTAATTCAACTAAGGAGGATGCTATGGATTTTTCCAATGCTTTCTGAACTGAGCTAGAAACAATCTCCTTCAATTCTTCTTCGGTAAAACTGTAGCTTTCAGCTTTTTCAAAATTTTCCCAATCATCTTTAAAATCTTCGGAAATTTCTCCGTGTATTCCAGTTTTTCGATTAAAGTTCAAAAAAGCATCTTCTGCATCATCCCATGTTTCGAAAACATCTTCTTCAATATTTAATGTTTCAGATGTTTTCAAAATTTCCTCCCCCTCTTCCTCTTTAAACTTTATTTCTTCACTTGCTTCTTCGGTTTTA
>CACIWU010000041.1 GCA_902590435.1 uncultured SAR324 cluster bacterium
ATGGACTTATTGATGCGCAACTTCCAATTTCAAAAATGGATTATGCCAAAAATATTTTTTGGGTATTTGGATTAGTTTTAAATGATTCTATAAAATTTGATGCAAAAGAGGCAATCAATAGATTAAATGAGTCCGGCATAGGCTGTCGTCCATTTTTCTATCCAATGCATAAACAGCCTATTCTGCTTGAAATGGGTTTCTTTAATAATGAGTCCTATCCTGTCGCAGAAAGATTATCTAAACGTGGCTTATATATTCCTAGCGGAATGGCACTAACAGATGATGAAATAAAACAAGTTTCAAAAAAAGTAATTGAGGTCCTCGGATGAGTGAAGTTTTTGATGCATACGCAGCATATTATGACCTCCTTTACGAAGAGAAAGATTACCAAAAAGAAACCGAATACGTTATGGAACTACTTTTTAAGAGAGGTATTAATAGTGGATCAATTTTAGAATTAGGGTGCGGCACAGGTAAACATGCTGAACAATTAGCTTATTCAGGATTTTCAGTACATGGTATTGATTTAAGCCCAAAAATGATTGAAAAAGCTAATCAATATAAAAATAATAATTTTTCCAAAAGGTTATTTTTCGAAACTGGAGATGCTCGAAATTATTCAGTTGAAAAAAAATTTAGTGTAGTAATTTCTCTTTTTCATGTAGCTAGTTATATGTCAACCAATGAACATTTGGAATCTATGTTTGAGACAGCTGCTAAACATTTAAAGCCAGGTGGAATTTTTATTTTCGATTTTTGGTATGGTCCAGGAGTTATAACAAACCCTCCATCAGTTAGATTAAAACGGTTAGAAAATAAAGACGTCAAGGTCTCTAGAATTGCAGAACCTAAAATGTATCCTAACGAAAATTTAGTAGATGTAAATTACAGTGTTCAAGTAAAAAAGAAAGATACTCAGAAAATTTTTGAAATAAATGAAACCCACAAGATGCGTTACTTGTTCATTCCGGAAATAAAACAATTAAGTAAGGCTTGGTTTAATACAGATGCAAATTTTGCTTGGATGAAGGATAAAAAACCAAATTTTTGCGATTTGTTATTATCTCAAAAATATCTGAAAGACTCTGAAAAATATCTTAACTCAAATCCTGAAGTATCATTTATCCATGCTGACTCACTTTTTGAAGATCGTATAAGTGGAACTATTTACATGGAACCAGTAAAATCTGCATTTTATAAAAATGCCCCACTTGGTAGAGGAATGCCATATAATCATCTTACTATGGTTATCAACAAAAAAGTCTTCGATAAAGTTGGATTTTTCAAACTTCATTACAAAATAACTATGGATTTTGAATGGGTATGTAGGTTACAGAAAAACAATATTTATGGATTTTACTTGGGAGGTAATCCTGTAGTGAGAATGGATGGAGGGGGTATTTCTTCTACAACTGAACAACTAGTTATGTGGGAATCTATCAAAGCACTTTCTGAAAACAACCTTTTAAGTCCAAAAAATATTGTGGGCATTGCTGAGAGAAGTTGCCTTTATCTTGGAAGAATATTATTGGAATATTTTGGAATGACAAAAACTCTAGGTTGGCTAAAAAGGAAAAAACACAATTCAAATTGGAGAACTAAACACACATTAGATTTAAAAAATAATCTTTACAATCAAATACCAATAAAAAATGCCAATTTTAATAATTTAAAATTACTCAATGAAGAATTATCCCCTTCAAAAAAGATTGGTTTAAATGGTCTGCTTATTCACGATTATCCAACCGGACTTAGTAGATATAGTTATGAACTTATTAGAAGAATTATATCCCATTACAAAAAAAATGCAGTTGCTTATTCAACATCACAAGAGTTAAACAATGAATTCCCTCGTCACACTACTAGCAGCGTACCTCCTTTCCGTTATCCCGCAAATTTTAGATCAAATAGCGTTCGTTTAACTTGGGAACAAATTGGATTACGTTATGCTTGTTATAGAGACAAACTAGACTTGCTTTATTCTCCAATAGCTGAGGGTGTTTTATATCCTAGACTTCCACAAGTTATTACAATACATGATTTGTTACCATTTCATTATCCTAGCTTATTACCTCGTTGGGTACCTTACTATGAATATTTTCTTCCTTCACTAATCAAATGTAGTACCTCTATCGTTTGCGTTTCAGAATTTACACGTCAAGAAGTTTTCGAACGCTATCCAAAAATTAAACAAGAAAAAATAAAAGTTATTCATGGTGGAGTCGATCTAGAAAGATTTCGTCCATGTTCTTCTGGAATTATTTTAGAAAAATATAATCTTAAAGATTATATTTTGTACGTAGGCGAAATACGACCTTATAAAAACTTAATTACTCTTTTTAAAGCTATAAAGTTGTTAAAAAATGGACCAAAGTTAGCAATTTCAGGAAAAATTTTCGGAGAGCAAAAAACTAAATTAGAAAAATTAGCTCACACACTAAAAATTGAAAATCGTATCATTTGGCTTGGTTATGTCCCTGATAATTTGTTACCCAATCTCTACTCTGAAGCGATTGCTTTTGTTTTTCCAAGTCTTTATGAAGGATTTGGTTTGCCTATTATAGAGTCAATGGCTTGTGGTTGTCCGACTATTAGTTCAAAATTCGCAAGTTTGCCAGAAATAGGAGGTACATCCGCTCACTATTTTGATCCAAATAATGTTAGCGAGCTTAAACAATCAATTCAAAAAGTTTGTGAAGATTCAGAATATAGAAAAACACTTTCTAAAGCTGGAGAAAAACACGCAAAAAAATTCAATTGGGATTCATCCTTTAAAAAACACATGAATTTGTTTGAAGAGATAATTAATTAAATCTGTTTTAAAGAAGGATTATAAAAAATATTTAAAAATTTGAATCCAAGTTTTAAATATTTTTGATTTTACTTTGCCTGGAATTAAAATTTTTTTTGATCAGGATTCTGATACAGTCTAACTCCATTAATTTCCCCCAATAGAATTCCTTGTTCATTTATAAATTGGTAGCAAAGATTACTATTTTCAGAGTAAATGAGGCTGTATCTATAATACTTCAAACGTGACAAATCCTCTTCATTATTGCACTCAAGTAAAAAATCAGCGCCATGACTTTGTATAGCAGTATGCAAACGTACACCTCTGGGAAGATAATAAGAGCTAGAATACCAGTCGCTTATAACATATTCAACTGTTTCATCATTATTCACTTGAATCTCATCCCAAAGTGCTGTCATAGGAATTTCCCGACGTACTAGTTCTTTTTCTGTCAAAGAATAATGACCCGTCACCGCATCTCTTATATTCTCAATGACCAAGTCTAATTTGGAGTCACTCATAATAAAAAATATGAGTATTACCAAACTGATTTTATAATTAAAAAAATGTCTCGTCTTGGGATCTTCAGACAAAGCTTTTAAGCTTAAAAAGATAAATAAGACCAAAAAAAAATAGCTTGAAAAATAGTATCTCGGATGAGGTAGACTACCATTAAAAACAATATACAAACCAAATGTCGATAATGACAGCCATGAAAAAAAATTTAAAGATTTTCGTCCTGATTTATAGTTGACCCACATAATAATTGGATGGATAATGAAGAGTAATTTCCCAGTAAGAAAATCTTTAATTTGTATACCAAAAGTCTCCAAATTCATAGGATTTCCATAAAAGTGTGAATAATGCTCAAGCATAGGTTGGGTCAAAGAACCTGGGAATCTAGAAACAAAAATTGGGAAAAAAATGTTTCCCGTATAGATATAATTTTTTAAAAGAACAGGCAGGAATACGATCACAGCAATGCTACCTGTAATAACAATATTTGACAATTTATACCTATTTTCCCAAAGGAAATATAAGGAAAGTGGCACCACCACCAAAAGCCCGTTCATCTTAATGCCAGGAATAATACCAAACATAATTCCTAGAATCACTAAATTCCATTTTCCAAAATCTTTTTCTAAGTATTTAGCCCTGTAAACTAGCCAAGCTGCTATTAAAGATGCTAAAGCAAGAGCACCATCGTTTTTTGCGTAGTGAAAAAATCCACTATCTTTAGAGATTGTAAGCATAGAAATTGCGGCAAGTGGCCCCCAAATTTTATGATTAACAAATTTAAGACATAATACACTTGCCAAGCCAATAGAGAAAAAGAAATGAAGAAATTGACCAAAAATCTGATTATACATTAGGGATTCTGAAAATAAAAAAGGTATAAAATAAACTAGATCGAAGTATCCCGCTTGAACATAATGAGATAGATCTTTAAACATCTCCGACAAAGAAGACTCTGACCAAATTTTTGGAGCTACCAAATGATAATAAAGAGGGTCTCCATGCGGATGCGGTAATAGACATTCAAAACCCTTCATTATAAATAGAAGCCAAAAGCACCCTTGTAATATTCCTATTCTATTCTGTATATTAATTTTGTTCATTTCTTAAAAACTCTAAACAATACTTTGTCTTTATAAAATCCATTCAATTAAAAACAGACATAATTTTCTATGTTTGAAAAAATATTTTCCAGTCAATCTTTTTATACAATTTATTGAACAACTATAGAAATTCATGTTAGCATGTTTAAAATAAATTGGTTAATAGGAATGATTGTATTAAAAAAAATTTTCTAATGAAATTTGTTGCATTATTATGAGAAGACCCCTTAAGAAAATTATGTTAAGATAATTGCAGGAAAGTAAAAAAAATTTTGAACACCTATTTATAAAATAAACAAAAAATTATCCTACCATAGAGCCTGTTAGTTCAAATTACGACACATAATAATTTCAATATTACTTTAAATCATTGGATAGGCAAACTTGGGGAATTTGCCCACAAAAGATATCATTGAAGAGTAATATATTTTTTCAATTTTAATAACACCTAATCGACATTTGATGAGAATAATCGAAAAAACTATTAAATTAATTAATCATTCGGGATTTACAAAATATTTCGCCAATACCTCATGGCTATTGGGAGAAAGAATTTTTCGTATGGGGGTGTTATTTTTTGTTGGAATTTACGTTGCACGTTATTTAGGTCCAGAGCGTTATGGTTTGTTGAGTTATGCAAACAGTTTTGTTGGAATTTTTACCGCTATTGCATTACTAGGACTAGATGGAATTGTAGTAAGAGAATTAGTAAAATCTCCTGCAAATAGAGATAAACTTTTAGGAACTTCCTTTTTACTAAAAGTAGTAGGAACTTTGATAATGTGGTTAGTAATTTTAGTGGCATTACTCTTTACAAATAATGATATTCTTACTAAAACACTTATAGCAATAATATCATTTAGTATAATTTTTCAAGCATTCAATGTTATAGAATTTAACTTTGAAGCAGAGGTGAAATCAAAATATGTTGTCCGAGTTCAGCTTTTACAATTATTGGCATCCTCATTTACCAAAATAATTCTAGTCATTAAAGAACTACCTCTAATATGGTTTGCATCTGTTTTTTGTTTAGATGCAATCATTTTAGCTTTGGGGTTACTTTACACCTATTCAAAAAACATAGAAAGTATTTATTATTGGAAATGGGATCCTAAATATGCGAAAACATTATTATTAGAAAGCTGGCCTTTAATGTTTTCATATATGTCTTATTTGATATATGCAAAAATAGACAGAGTAATGATAAAAGAAATGTTAGACGAATATAGTGTTGGCATTTATTCAGCTGCATATGTTTTATATGAAGCTCCTCTATTTATAGCATTAATGGTTGCAAAATCAATTTATCCTTTGTTAGTTAAATACTATAATGATAATAAGAACAAGCTATTTAATTACTATATAATAATTTCAAGTTATATGACTTTGCTGTCTTACATTATAGTATTGTTTTTTTATATTTTTCATGAAGAATTAATTAAATTAACATTTGGAGATAATTTTGAAGATTCAAGCAGAATATTAGTCTTACTTTCTTTCGGACTTATTCCAATGTTTAATGCTTTTTTAAGGTCAAACTATATAACTATCTCTGGGAATCAAAAAATAATACTTTACACATCATTATTTTCCTCAATCTTTAACGTAATATTAAATTATTTCTTAATAAAAGAATTTGGTGTGCAAGGAGCTGTATATTCAACAGTTTTAACTCAAATATTATCTTTAATTTTATTAAATGCGGTATTTAATGAAACTAAAATACTATTTTTTATACAGATAAAATCACTTCTACTACTGGGAATATGGAGCAAAAAATAATGTTTCATCCGCTATATAAAAATGACTTAGTACCAATGCTCCCCTTAAGTGAATTTCAAAAGGCATCAATAAATAATCTAATAAATGATATCAATGACAACATACTAATATTAGAAAATAACCATTGTTTATGTGGAAATAATAATACAGAAAAAGATATTATCATCTCAGAAAAGGACCGTTACGGAATCCCAGCTCAACAATTGATTTGCTCAAAATGCGGGTTAATACGTAGCCAAAAAAAATTTGATGATCAATCAAATATCAAATTCTACAAAAACTAATATAGAAACATATATGTTGGATTAGATAAACCAAATGATCAATTTTTTGAAGAACAAAATACAAGAGGTGAAATATTATTTAAACTAGTCAAATCAAATATCGATTTGACTAATATTCAAAATATTCTAGAAATTGGTTGTGGATGTGGTGGGATTTTGGAGCCATTTCATAAGATCAATATTTCATGCAAAGGAGTTGATTATAATAAAGAGTATCTCGAATATGGTAGACAAAAAGGGTTGTCTCTAATTTACGGCAATTACAAAAGTCTCATTGAAGAGGACAGTATTGATTTGTTGATATTGTCTCATGTAATGGAACATTTCACTAATCCAATTAATGAAATGATAGAAGTGATTAATAAAGTAAAATCAAATAAATATTTACTTATTGAAGTACCAGGTATATTTTCTTTAAATAAAGTTTATTATAACCCTATATTATATCTGCAAAATGCACATGTGTTTAACTTCTACTATTATTATTTAAAAGTCTTTTTTGAAAAGTTAGACTTGAAAGTTATATACGGAGATGAAAGATGTACATTTTTATTACAGAAATTAGAAGGCTGGAAAAAACCTAATATTAAATTTGTTTTTGAAAATAATATGCGCGATTTTCCTAAAAAAATTAATGTATTTATTCGAAAAACAGATTTTTTATATAAATACTCTTTAAGTCCTTATGTCTGGAAGAGAAGACTTGTAAATATTCTTGATTCCTTTGGTATAAAAAATATAATCAAAAATTTTTTAGCAAAAAGGAGATAATGTCATTTAATTACGACTATCAAATTCCAAAAGTAATTGCTGAAATTGGATGCAATCACATGGGAAAAATTGAAATTGCTAAGGAGCTTATTGTTCTTGCAAAAGAATGCGGAGCTGATGTTGCAAAATTCCAAACAAGGGACAATAAATTATTACTTACTGAAGAGCAATACAATTCTCCACACCCTGTACAAGATAATTCATACGGGAAGACATATGGCGAACACAGGGAATACTTGGAATTTAGTCAAGATCAACATTGTGAATTGAAAAATTATTGTGAAAATGCTGGTATTCAATATTCAACTTCAGTGTGGGAAACAAATTCAGCTAAAAAAATATCTGAATTAAATCCATCTTTTATCAAAGTACCTTCAGCATGCAATAATAACTTTGAAATGCTAAAAGTTTTAAGGGACGACTTCGAAGGAGATATCCAAGTTTCCTTTGGTATGACAACCAGAGATGAAATTGAAGAAGTGATTTGTTTCTTTGAAAAAAACAATAATGCAAAAAATCGTTTGATAATTTATTCCTGCACTTCTGGTTATCCTGTGCCATTCAAAGACGTAGCATTACTCGAAATCAAAAATCTATATGAAAAGTACGACAATCGTGTAAAAGAAATTGGGTTTTCTGGTCATCATTTAGGAATCGCAGTGGATAATGCCGCCTATACTCTAGGGGCAAGGTGGATTGAGCGTCATTTTACTAAAGACAGAACCTGGAGGGGGACTGATCATGCTGCATCACTAGAGCCAGATGGATTAAGAAAATTAGTCAGAAATTTAAATGCTTGCTATGATTCTCTAAATTATAAAGATAGAGATATCCTTGAAATTGAACAAACTCAAAGAGATAAACTAAAATACAAAAAATGAATATCGCATTTATCCCTGCAAGGTGTGGAAGTAAAACCATACCTTTTAAAAATATTAAAAATATTTGTGGAATGCCTCTTATATTTTGGTCTCTAAAAGCTCTAAGCAACGCATCTAAAATAGATAAAATATTTGTTGCAACAGATTGTGACGAAATTAAAAATGTAGTTTTAAATTTTGAATTTAAAAAAGTTGAAATATTTGAAAGGAATAAAGAGAATGCAAATGATACTGCAAGTACAGAGTCTGTCATGCTAGAATTTATAAATTCTAACATTCCTTCTGAAAGTGATTTATTTATTCTTGCTCAAGCAACTTCCCCTCTTACTAGATCAGAAGATTTTGATGAAGCAATTGAAAAATTGTTATCTAACGATCAAATCGATAGCATTCTAAGTTGTGTTGTATCAAAAAGATTTTTTTGGGAAAAAGACGGAACTCCCATAAACTATGACTATTTTAACCGTCCAAGAAGACAGGATTTCAATGGATTGTTAATGGAAAATGGAGCTTTTTATATAAATTCAATTCACAATATTAAAAAATTTAAAAATAGGTTGGCTGGGAAAATATTTCCATACCTAATGCCCCACTACTCATCTTTTGAATTAGACGATTTAGATGATTGGTTGATTACTGAAAAACTTATGTACAAATATGTTGTCAATAATCATCCTAAAAAGTTAATAAAACTTTTTGCTACTGATGTAGACGGAGTTTTAACTGATGCAGGGATGTATTACGACAATAATGGAAATGAAATGAAAAAATTTAACACACATGATGGTATGTCTTTTCAATTATTAAGAGATAAAGGAGTAAAAACAGCCATTATTACCGGAGAAAATACAAAATTAGTGAAGTTTCGATCAAAGAAACTAAATGTAGACTATTTATTCCAAGGTGTTTCAAATGAAAAAAAAATAGATGTAATCAAAAATATTTGCCGTAAAGAGAAAATAAAATTATCAGAAGTTGCATATATTGGTGATGACATAAATGATAAAGAAACTTTGTCAGCAGTCGGTATAGCAGCTTGCCCTAAAAATGCGACTATGAACATAAAAAAACTCAATAACATTATTCATCTCAAAAAATCTGGGGGAGATGGAGCCGTCAGAGAATTTGTTGAATTAATTTTATCTAATCAAAATGCAATTGAAACGAAATAACAAAATAAAACAACTATTACCTCCATTATTGCTAGAATATATAAAAGATTTTAGAAATTATTTTTTTTTCCAAAAATATAAGTTATTTATCAAAAAAAATCATATCCTTAAAGATAAGCACTTAGACAAAAGATGTTTTATTTTAGGAAGTGGCCCTTCAATAAAAAATCAAAATCTGAAATTATTGAAAAATGAAATCGTCTTTGCTCTAAATAATTTTTATGTCCATCATGATTTTAATGAAATTGTCTCAGGAGATTCTGAAAAATATTATATGACTGCTCCTATTCATCGACCACAAACTCAAAATGAATGGGAGGCTTGGTTTTCAGATATGGAGAAGAAAATCCCTGAAAATGTATCTATGATTTTTGGACTTAATAGAGAAAAAACGAACATAAAATACATCTTAAATAAAAACAACTTTTTTACTCAACAAAAAAAATACTGGTATTTTACCGGAAAGGATGTTAACGAATTTTATGTCTTTGACTGGAAAGATCTTGATATTGCAAGAATGATTTGGATTTCTGAGACGGTCAGCATTTATGCAATAATTTTTGCAATCTATATGGGATTTAGTGAAATTTATTTATTAGGAATGGATCATAATTACATCTGCAATAAAGAAAAAGACTATAGATTTTACGAAAACGGAATCCATCAAAAAAATGAAGAAGAAAGAATATTAAATGGATCATCGGGAATTAAGCATTTGTCAAAGGGCTTATATAAAATTTTTAATCAGTATGAGTTAATCAGAATTAATACTTCAAAGAAAATATTTAATATTTCGGATAACTCTATATTAGATATATTTGATTACGTAAACCTTAGAGATATAATTTAATTATAATATTTAAATAACATTCGTAATTAAACAATTTTTATAGATTTTTAAAAACCAATAAAATGATCGAAAAAATTTACCACAAAAATACATTGTTATCTATAATTATAAAATCAGAATACCACGCTAAAGGTATACAATTCTTTACCCCAGACGAATATTCTCAACAATTAGCATATATGAATAGAGAGAAAGATTACATAATCACTCCACATGTCCATTCTGCGCAGAAAAGAAATGTACAAATTACTCAAGAAGTTTTATTTATTAAAAGTGGAAAAGTTAGAATAGATTATTATGATGATCAAAAATCATATCTAAAAAGTAAAATTTTATTTCAAGGGGATGTCGTACTTTTAGCTTCCGGAGGACATGGATTCCAGATGCTAGAAAATAGCGAAATTATCGAGGTCAAACAAGGGCCATATACTGGAGAAAATGATAAAATTAGGTTTGACCCGATCCCAAAAGAAAAAATTTTCATAGAGGAGTAGTAATTGTCGAATTCATCATTTATACCTGTGAATGTCCCATTAGTTAATGGGAATGAAAAAAAATATTTAGATGCATGTATTAACTCTGGGTGGATCTCTTCAGAAGGACCATACGTTAAACAATTCGAAGAACAGTTTGCAAGTCGTGTCAAACGAAAATATGCAATATCTGTATCCAGTGGAACCGCGGCATTAGATGTGGCAGTAGAGGCATTAGGAATTGGCCCTGGTGATGAGGTAATTTTACCATCCTTCACAATTATTTCGTGTATCTCTCATATTGTCCGTACAGGTGCAACCCCAGTTTTGGTGGATAGTGATCCTCATACATGGAATATGGAAATAAACCAAATTAAAAATAAAATATCTGAACGTACAAAAGCTATAATGATAGTCCATATTTTTGGATTACCAGTTGATATGGGTTGTATAATAAAAATTGCAAAAAAATTTAATATCAAAATTATAGAAGATTCTGCAGAAATGCTTGGCCAAACATACAACAACAAACCTTGTGGAAGTTTTGGGGATATTAGCACATTCAGTTTCTATCCAAACAAACATATAACCACAGGAGAAGGAGGAATGGTTGTTACTAATAACAAAAAACTGGCAGATGATTGTAGAAGTTTACGTAATCTTTGTTTTCAGTCG
>CACIWU010000042.1 GCA_902590435.1 uncultured SAR324 cluster bacterium
CCCTTCATTGAAGAAAATCTACTGCTAAAAAATCGTTTGTATAAAAAAGCAACAAAATATATCAGCAATAAAACGAATATTAATGACAAAAATAATGTCAAAATAGTCTCTCCCCAATCATCAATTTGCAATGGAGAAATACCTTCTACACTGACAGATTTTGATTCTGACTTGTTAAAATTAGCAAAAGACGATATTAAAGAATTATCATTTTTTACTCGCTGTTCAATTTCATTCATTAATACTTCATTATTTGACAGTAAAGGTGTGTTTGAAAAACTACTTTGCAAGATAATATTTATACTTTTTTCAAAATGCTTTATCTCTGGAGGATTTAATAATAAGTCTGGATCTAATAGAATATCTAAATGAATATAATCTCTGCCAGGAGACTGAATTGTTCTAACTTCCTTAACAAAAGAATTTCCTTTTAAATTTATATTTGAATTTATTCGAGGACCTTTTTGGACTGAATCCAAGTATAATTTCAAAGAACCAGTTTCAAAGATTATTCTCGGCTCCACCAAATATTCTTTATCAAATTCCAAATGAACTTGATCTGAACCTCCAAGCGAAAAAACCTCTATTTTTTGTAGTGTTCTAGTATTGGATGCAATAACAACTAAAAACCAACTCGACCAAAACACTAGCGAAATACCTACTTTAAACCAAGTTGGTTTCGCGATAGTCATACTTTTTTCCTATTATAGTGCTTCAAACCGATTGTCAGGGCTTATAATATCAGTAATACGTACTGCAAATTTTTCATTAACTACAATTACTTCACCTCGTGCTACAAGTAAATCATTTGCACGGATATCTAATGGTTGACCTACAACACTATCAAGTTCAATTACAGATTCTTCATCAAGTTTCAAAAGGTCACTTATAAGCATCTGGATTCTTCCAACTTCAACTACAATAGAAAGTTGAACATCAAATAAAAAATTGATATCTATTTCTCCTGTCAACTCTTTTCTCTCACCTACTTCATCAGAACCTCCCTTTTCTTTGGATTCATTCTTCTCTATATCATCTTCAGCACCTTTAACTTTAGAGAGAATTTTGTCTTTATTTGCCTTTAATTCACTTTCAACATCCGACCAATCTAAATTATCCAGATTTTCAAAAGAGTCTTCTTTTGCCATCAATATTTTTTAGTTTTAAGGTTTTTTTCATAAATTAAGAGTACTATTTTATTAATAACTCTTCAACTTATTGTACAAGAATGCATAGAAAACATTATTATATAAATTACTCTACAAAAAATAACTTTTTTGATTTACTGTCGATAGAATTCTAAAAATAGTATCCTCCTAATTGGATTAAAATCATCCCATGGCGTTTTGTTTGGAAACAGTGAGTTAAGTCTAATTTGTAAATCATTTTTTATAACTGCGCGATTCTTTGGTTCATCAAATTGCTCAACTGTTATCGAATTAAGATGAGCAATTACAAGGTCTTTAGCGATTGGCAACCTTACTGAAAGCCACTCTTTAGCAGCTAAATTTTCAAAAGCTAAATAAATGCTACTTTTTAAAAAATATTTGTGTCCTGGCATATTTACTACAAAAGTCCCAAGATCCAAATATTGAGGCTTTTCAAGTGGTGGAGGGCCTTCTCTAATAACTCTTGTTTCTTCTGATTCTTTTCCCTCTACTTGTAAAGAAAGAACAAATAAAAAAAAGCCCATGGAAATAAGAATCGAATTAATGATTTTTTTTTTAAACTTTGTTTTAAGCCTGTTTTTTTTTATATAACAAAAAAACACCTTTGTATACTCATACATTTGAGCACCTATTTCATTAACAAATAAAAATATTTTACAAAAAAATAATATTTAACATTTCTTAATATTTAAATATTTTGAATAAAATCATTGAATAACAAACTCTTCAAACAAAACCTTTCTAATTGGTTCTGGATCTTCCCATTCAGGCTTACTAGGAAATATTTGACCGATAGCACTTATTAACCTTTGTTTAAGAGCATCACGTGCGTCTGATTGTTTTACGTCCTCTACAGATAATTCCTGCAATTCTGCCAAAACAATGTCTTTAACCTCAACCAATCTAATTGTCAAATAAGCAGATGCTGCTGGTTCACTCAACATAAGTTGAATAGTTGTTTTTAGAAAACGTCTACCATCTTTGAGATTTACAATAAAACTTTCCAGAGGCAAAAATATTGGAGTTACCAAAGGCTCTGCTACTTCGGTAACATTTTGCTTTTCCTCAGGTAATTCTTCCTCTTCTTCTCCTGACAATAGTAAAAAAAGAACTATACCCACTACTAAAAAAATAACCAAAGCAATGATAATAATTAAAATCTTCTTTTTACCTCCTCCGCTTCCAGTGCTATCTCCTGAATCACCTCCTGCTCCACCTTCTTCTTCATCTGCCATAGCAACTCCTTTTAATTTATATGTTTAAAAAACACTTCTCATAAAATAATTGAATTAAAAAATATAAACAAAGTTTCATATTATTTTAACTAAAACTTAATAAATAATTAACACTTTTATCCTGATTTGACCCAAGCTCGAGGTGCTCCATGAAAATATAATTCTGGATATCTATTCCGCGCTACACTAATCATTGCTAAAAATTTTGGTACATATTCTTGTGTTTCTTTTCTTAGTTTTAATTTCCAAAAATTACGTGTTCCTTGAGTTCGTATTTGTTTTTCCATATAATTAGGTCCTCCATTATATCCAGCAAGAGCCAACTCCCAATTATTATCGAATCTTTCACCTAAAATTTTAAGATAACGGGCTGCTGAATCAGTTGCTTTTCGCCAATTTAGTCTATCATCAGAAATAAAACTTACATCTAGTCCATAATCTTTTGCGGTAGCCTTCGTAAATTGCCACATACCTCTAGCACTTCCTGAATCTGCTTTATAATCAAAACAAGATTCCAGAATTGGCAAATATGCTAGTTCAGGTGGCAATTCATATTTATAAAAAACCTTATGAATATAATAAAGATAGCGTCTAGATTTGGCACGATCCAAACAAGTTTTGACATGTTTGTTTTTTTTGTAAACTTTCACATATTTAACTATACGTGAATTAGACTGTTTCCAGACACCGTTATTTTGGTATAGTCTTTCACTTTTAAAAATTTTCTTTTTTGATACACATCCAAAAAGAACTGCCCAGGAAAGAAAAAATATAAATTGAATTTTGAATATTAATGATAATTTGCAATTAAGAATCAAAAATAGCAATGAACTGCTAAAGTTTCGCAAGAAAATATTTTGCCTATCTGAAGACATGATATTTTTTTATATGCTTGATTTTGAAGATTTTTTTCCCGGAATGCCCCAAAAACAGCTGAGCCACTCCCAGAAACTAATGCACCAAATGCACCATTTTTGAGTAATAAGGATTTCATTTCAGACAAGATAGAATATTGATTGAATAAAGATTTTTCAAATTGGTTATACATATGAGTTTCCAGATCATCAATAGACTTTACAGTTGGAAAAATTAATTCTTCTTGAGTTTGACATTTCTTATATGCTTCAAGAGTGGAAATTGAGAAATGAGGTTTGATTATAATAACAAAGAATTTTGGATAATGCTTAAAAGGAATTAATTTTTCTCCTCGCCCGAATACCTCAGTTGGACAAGGTTTAAGAAAAAAAGGAACATCAGAACCAAGTTCTAATGCAATTTCATAAAGTTTGCTCGGGGATAACAAACCCCTGGTCTTAGAAGAATCTCTATAAATATAATTTAAAGCACAAAGAGTTCCTGCTGCATTCCCACTACCTCCACCTAACCCTGCACTAGAAGGGATATGTTTTTCAAGGAAGATGTCCAGATATGCTTTCTTACCAGTTATTTTTTCAAATAGTCTAACCGCTCTGATTACCAAATTCTCTTTGTGTTTCCCAATAAATGTTGATCCCCTTATTCTGAAATTAAGTTTCTTAACATTGTTTTGAGAAAATTTAATTATATCATACAAGCCAACCGGTACCATGTGCATGTACAATTCATGTAATCCATCCTTTCGTTTACCCAATATATAGAGAATAGGGTTTATTTTTGCTGGTGTAATAATTTTCATTTAATCTGAACTACATACCCAATTCAACCATTTAACATCTTCCTGATTTTTCAACATAGGAGAAATTTCTTCCATTACTTTAAAGTGATAGCTATCAAGCCAGCCAAGTTCTTCTAAGGAAAGCAAATTCCTATCTATCAGTCTTTTTTCAAAAGGAATTAGAGTTAATGTTTCAAAACTAAGCCATCCTTTTCCATCTGGATGATCCTGCAAACCTTCTTTATTTTTAACTACATAAAGATTTTCCAAACGAATTCCACCCCAATTTTTTTCGTAATAACCTGGTTCGTTAGAGACCACCATTCCTTTCTGAAATGCCACATCATGGGCAAAAGAGGAGATCCTCTGAGGACCTTCATGTACGTTCAAAAAAGCACCCACACCATGCCCTGTTCCATGTCCATAATCTAATCCTGAATTCCAAAGTCCTGATCTAGTTATAGAGTCCAGAGATGCACCAGTGGTCCCTTCAGGGAAAATTTGTCTAGCTAACCTAATATGAGCCTGAAGGACTAGGGTATAAATCCTTTTCTGCTTACTATTTGGTTCTCCCAAAATAAATGTACGAGTAGCATCTGTTGTAGCACCTGCACATTGGATACCGGAATCTACAAGCAGCATTTCACCTCTACAAATTTTTTTTGTTTTATCAGGATCCGAATAATGTACTATCGCACCATTGGGACCAGAACCCGCAATTGTTTTAAAACTAAGATCAGAAAAATTTTCCAACTTTGAATATTCTTCAAAAAGGATATCCACATATTCTTTTTCAGTTAACATTTGTCCACTTTCAAATGCCTTTGTCAATCTCCTAAAACTTTTTACAACTGCAAGACCAGAAAGTTTATGTGTATTTTTTATCGCCTCAATTTCAATTTTGTTTTTGATTGCCTTAGAAATTTCAATTGGACATATTTTTTCAACAATTTGTTCCGCATTAAAATAAAGGAAAGTTCCCATTGTAACATTTGAAGGATCTAACCAGACTTTTATATTTTTATCCTTAGAAATTTCTTCTAAAAATATCTTATATTCTTCGTATGGTCTAAAATCCCAATCAGGACAAAAAACTTTTAAATTTTCTTCAGATTTGTGGCAAAAACAAATTGCTCGGTCATGAAAAATAATAGCATAAGATTCAAACACTGGATTGTAATCAATATCACTTCCACGTAAATTTGTTAACCAAGCTATTTCATCAAGCTTTGTAATTATTAATAAAAATTTTTTTGAACGATCAAATTTTCTGGCTTCATACAATTTTTTCTGTATTTTATGGAGTTTTTGCTTACTATCTTTTCCGGTAAATTCTATTGGTAGATGATAAATTTCTTTTTTAGGAGGATTTGGTCTATTTTTCCATACCGTATCAACCAGATTTGGAGATATCGGAAGAATAGAATGACCTTTTTTTTGAATTGTTTTTTCATAAAGATTCCATTCCTTGGGACTCATTACGAATGGATCTGCCCCAATTACTAAAGGTTTTATTGAATGTGAAGCAATCCAGTTGTATGGCTCAATTACTCCTTTATTTCCAAGTTTATGAATATCAAATTTTTCACCACAAGTTTGTTCTGCTTGCAAATGGTATCTTGAATCAACAAATAGGTGTGATCGTCCTTCCAAACATATAATTGCTGTCCCCGCAGATCCAGAAAATCCAGATGAGTTCTTACATGAAGTTGAGGCTTTTAAACGACAGTTTTGTTTAGGAAGATATTCGTTGAGGTGCTCGTCTCTTGAAACCACAACAAGCATATCTATTCCTTTTTCAATCATTGCATGCTGAAGTTTTTCAATCATATCATATAGATCATAAGTTATTAGGATGATAACTAACTTAACATTATTTATATTTACTGTATTATTGAATAAAGTTAAATTTATATATTATTTAATTTAAATAGATTAGAGTTATTTTGTCAAAATTTTTTAAAAAAAATCTACCCGTTTTTATGTATTAACCAAAATCGAAAAATAAAATTTTCTCAAAATTAATACACAACACTTTTAAAGTTTAACTGAAAAAAATTAAATTTTTTTTTGAATTGATTTAAATTCTTAAAAACGAGATTTTAGAGGTATCTTGTAGATTAAAAAACTAAAAAAATAACTAACTTATAAAATTATTTAACTTTTGGTCCTGCTCTAACTATTTCTTTCTTAGTTCCTTTTTCAAATTTTTTAAAATTATCTTTAAACATTGTTGCAAGTTTTAATGCTGTTTTATCGTAATTATTTCCATCGGACCAGATATTTCTAGGTTTAAGTATATTGTTTGGAACTTTCGAGCATCTAGTCAAAATATGATATCCAAATAAATCATCCCTAATTTTAGGTTCTTCTTCTAATGAGCCATTCAAAATAGCATCAATAATATAGCGAGTATATTTTAGTGATATTCTCTCTCCTTCTCCATATTTACCTCCTATCCATCCTGTATTTACCATCCAAACTGAGGCTCCACTTAGTTCAATACGTTTTGCTAATAACTCAGCATATTTACTGGGATGCCAGACCAAAAAAGCCGCTCCGAAACAAGCAGAAAAAGTGGCCTCAGGTTCTGAGATTCCAATTTCAGTTCCTGTAATTTTAGCTGTATAACCACTAATAAAATGATACATGGCCTGTTCAAGACTTAACTTACAAACAAGAGGTAACACACCAAAAGCATCACAAGTCAAAAAAATTATATTCTTAGGGTGTTTACCAAAACAAGGTATTTTTGCGTTTGAAATATATTCTATTGGATAAGAGGCTCTTGTATTTTCTGTCCTAGAAATCCCATTATAATCTACAATACGTGTTTTCTTATCAAAATCTACATTTTCTAGAACAGTTCCAAAACGAATGGCTCTAAAAATCTCTGGTTCTTCTTTCTCAGACAATTTAAAACATTTAGCATAGCAACCTCCTTCAATATTAAATACACCGTCATCTGTCCAACAATGTTCATCATCACCTATAAGTTTTCTTTTTGGATCTGCTGAAAGAGTAGTTTTACCGGTTCCAGATAAACCAAAAAAAACAGCCACATCTCCATCAATACCTTCGTTGGCAGAACTATGCATTGAGAGAATGCCTTGTTTTGGCATAATATAATTCATGATTGTAAATACACCTTTCTTCATTTCACCTGCATATTCAGTTCCCAGGATAACAAACTCTTTACGCTCAAAACTAAGCTCTATACTAGTACGTGATGTCATGAACTTTGTAAGCGGATTTGCTGGAAATTTCCCTGCATTAAAAATAACATAATCAGGCTCAGTAAAATGCTTTAATTCTTCATAACTAGGAGGAATTAACATATTACGCATGAACAAAGCATGGTAAGGACGAGTTGCAATAATTCTAACTTTAAGACGGTATTTTGGATCCCAGCCAGCAAATCCATCTACTACATAAATTCTTTCTTGTGTATTCAAGAAATCTATTGCGCGCCCCCTAGAAATCATGAAAGTATCTTCATCCATTCCTATATTAATATTTCCCCACCAAACATCTTCTTTTATGCTAGAATTTTCGACAATTCGTTTGTCATTAGGACTTCGTCCAGTTTTTTCATAAGAAGACACAATAAGTGCTCCTGTTGAAGAAATAGAAGCATCCGGTTCATAACCCAATGCTTCTTCATACAACTCCGGAACAGTTGCATTACGAACAATTGTTCTGGCGAAAATTCCGTATTTTTCCAATATAAAAGCCGATTCAACCATACAAAAAAGCTATCTAAATACTGAGAATAGTTCTCAAATAAAAAATCCAAAAATAAATCCTACATTTTTTACAAAAAGCTGACAAGTTAAAGAATTTTTTTAAAAAATTAATTTTTTAAAAAAAAGTTTTTAAAGGAATCCATCCGGATTATATTTAAAAATCTTTTATAGTTAATTATTACAGGGGGAAAAAGGTTAATCAAATTTTACAAATCGAATTTTTAAATTCTCTAACCTTTATATAAAAAAATACTGGCAGGAAATTTTTTAAAATATAATTTAATCTAAAATATTGACATCTCAAAAATTACTATGATTGAGCTATTTAAAAAATCAGTTTAACCACCATTCGTAATCTGAGATCTGATTATTCTGATACTAAATTCTTTGCTAACCATTCCGATAATGCAGATGATATTTCTCGTAAACCTGGGTCATCCGGTAAATCATAATCCTCAATGGTAGAAAGTGCTCGTTTTAATTTCTTTGAAGCTACAAGAACTGACATCAACCCTGAAATTTTGAGAGCTTTTCGTTGCTCATCTGGAGTTCGATCAGCTATATCCTCATCAAGAATCTTAATGGTCTTTTCGTAGTCTTGCTGTTCATTACTAGCTGATACTTGACTCAGTAATTCTTGATACGGAGGAATTTTTGTAGCAACAAGATTTTCGTCCTGAGTTAGTTTTATTGCCAAATTTAATGCCAAATTATCTTCATTTACTCTAGCTTCAGGAGTTTTGATTTGCTGAGAGATTTGTACTGCCATACTTGAAATTTGTTCATCAGGAGTTTTGATTTCCTTAGATATACGTTTTGCCATTGACGATATTTGCTCTTCTGGAGTTTTGATTTCCTTAGATATACGTGTTGCCATATCTGCAATAGTTCCTCCATCAAAAGTTATTTTCTCAGAAATCTGATCTGCCATTGTTGATATCTGATCTTCTGGAGTCTTGATTTCCTTAGATATACGTGTTGCCATATCTGTAATAGTCCCTCCATCAAAAGTTATTTTTTCAGAAATCTGATCTGCCATTGTTGATATCTGTTCTTCCGGAGTTTTAATTTGCTGTGATATTTGTTCTGCCATACTAGCAATTTGCTCATCAGGAGTCTTTATTTCCTTCGAAATACGAGACGCCATCTCGGATATTTGCTCTTCAGGGGTCTTTATTTCTTTGGAAATACGTTTAGCCATATCTGAAATATTCTCATCGTCTTTGATTTGTTCAGAGATTTTCTGAGCCATATTCTTTATTTGTCGTTCTGGTGTTTTTATCTTTTCAGAAAGACTTTTAGCCATTTTATCTTGATCAAACAAGTCCTCAAGTTTGCTCTTTAATTTCTGATCAGATTCCTCCATAAGCTTTTTTAAAATATTATAGAGCATCTGCTCCGTATCCTTCCTCATAATTCGCTGTTCACTTTCATCAATAAAAAATGTAAAATCATGAGAATCAGCTAAAGCTTGGGATTTCCGTCCAATTATTTCTCCATTTTTAAAAGTACGAAAATGAATTAAATTTACTCCTTCCTGGGGTTCTTCATATATTTCAACCAAAAATTGATTGCCTGATTCGTCTAGATATAGTTCCGAATATAACTTTTTAGGAGCACTATCTATAACTACAGTAGAAACGTTTTCGTTAACCATTTGTGCATAAACAGAAATCGAGATTCCGAATAAAAATGTAATCGATAGGGTTAACTTTTGTAATAACAATAATGATTTAAATAAATTCATGTAAAATTATAGTAGTAATTAATCTTAGTTTTTTCGCTATAGTTATCAGATTATTTTAATAATTTCAATCCAAAATCTGTTCCCAAAAGGAAATTTTATCAACAATTTCAATTTTAATAATTTAATATCTTAGTTTTAATTTAATATTTTTGATTCATAACAACTATAAAATGATAGAAATAAATTTTAAAAATTAGATAATATAAATGATTTTTAAACCAATAAAATTTTTTTAGCTAAAATAATAATTTTAAAAATAAATTATAGATAATTTTTTATAAAAATAATTATGTTTACCCTATTTCTACAGGTCTTTTAGGATCGGTGATCCAATCACTCCATGAACCAGGATAAATACGGGCTAACCCCAACCCCGCATGATAAATAGCAAGTACATTGTGGCATGCTGTAATTCCTGAACCACAATAATTTACTGATTCTTCTGCGGGACTACCGTCTAGTAATTTCAAATACATTTTGCGAAGTTCAGATTTCGATTTCCAATTGCCATCTGAATCAAGGTTATTCGTGTAAGGGGCTGATACTGCTGAAGGAATATGGCCTGCTACAGGATCCATAGATTCATTCTCACCTCTAAATCTTTCTAAACTCCTGGCATCTAAGATATTTGTTTTTTTATCAAAACAATATTCTATAACATTTTCTGCAGATACATGTAAATTATCTCTTGGAATAGCATTGAATACTCTTGATTTAGGTGAATAAATTTCATTACTTATAGGTCTATTTTCTTTAATCCAACGAGGCCATCCTCCATCAAGAACAGCAACTTTATCATGTCCCAACCATCTAAGAATCCACCAAAAACGAGATGCGTGTGCTCCACCAAAATCATCATAAACAACTACCTGAACAGAGGAATCAATTCCCCATAATGAAAGTTTTTTAAACAATTTTTCTTTGTCTGGTAGAGGATGTCTTCCTGTTCTTCCAGTTATATGAGTATCAGACAGATCATTTTCCAGATTTACGTAAGATGCTTTTGGAAGATGAGAAGTTCTATATTCTGATTGTTTTTGCATTGGATTATTTAAAACAAAACGACAATCAAAAAAGCGCCAATTCGGAGTTACCAAATTGTCATTAGTTATTTTAGGAGAAATCAATGAGTCATACATATAATTTTTTTAAGTTTTAAAAAAGTAATTTATTTGCGACCAATAAAAACACCAAAAAGAATCAAAAAAACTGCTCCTAAAGTATTTATAGAAATCGATTCTTCAAGAAACAAGATGCCAAAAATAATTCCAAACATGGGAATTAGAAATGCCACATATGATAAAAAAACAGCACCTGCTCTTAGAATTATATAATATCGCATCAAAAAAGCCATCCCCGTCGAAACTAACCCTAGGTGAGTTAACGCTATTAAGCTTTCTTTTTCAAAGTTTATCGTCCATGGTTTTTCAATTACAAGCCAAATTGGTAATACAATAATCGAGGCACATAGAAATATTGATGCACTAACAGAATCCGCTGATACCCTATTCATTCGTGTTGCAATAACTCCAGAAATGGTATAACCAATACCAGCAAATATCACAGCTAATTGAGCCAAAATAT
>CACIWU010000043.1 GCA_902590435.1 uncultured SAR324 cluster bacterium
ATTTCTTATTTCGGTTAATGTAGCAGTGTTTGCCACATTGAGAATCTTATAATAGTTATCTTCTTCTGAAACTTTTGGTTTTTCAACCGAACTCATAATGCTAACTGTGATAATAGATTGTTTTTAACTGCTCTCTCACTTTCTTCTTGCAAAATATCGGAACAAATTGTTTTTAGTTGTTGCATCGGAACTCCATCTGGAAAAGATAAAGCAAGAGGTTCTCTCTCTAAAACAGACTTTCTTACGGAATCATCTTCTGCTAAATAGCCCATAAATTTTAGATTCAGCTTAAAATATTTTGAACAGGCTTCTTTCATTGAAGGACCGACAAGTTGATCTCTTTGAGTACGAACCTGATTCAGTATTATTTTTGGTTCAAACAGAGAAAGTTGCTTTTCTATGAAAACGGTTGCACTTCCCCCTAGCTTGTTCAAGTAATCAATTAAATCTTTTGGAGTGTTGACATTATATGGATTATCTTTTTTAAGGACAGGAGTCACCACAGATCTTAGCCTATATTTTTTACTATTGTGGAAAACTTGACGAAAAAAAGAATTCTTTATAAATCTGTATGCATTTTCAATTGAAGTAGGTTCAGGAATTACAACCATTATTTGTGAACCAGCAAGTAAGAAAAAATCAACTGTATTGTAAGAAGTACCAGCACCCAAATCAATTACAATGTAATCAGCGTCTAAATTTCTCAAAGCAGAAAGGAATCTTCTTTTTTGAGTGTGTTTTAAATTTGCTATTTCTACGCCATCTTTTGCCCCGCTTATTAGACTAAGTCCAGGAATTTGAGTTGGAATTAGTAATTTTGAAATATTAAGTATTTCTCTTCCAATGAAATCTGAAAGTCCCTTTGTGGGACTATTAACTCCAAGCCAAGTATGTAGATTTGCTCCACCCAAATCCAAATCTGCGAGTATTACTTTATAACCACTTTGTGCCAATAAAATACCTATGTTGCCAGCTACAAAACTTTTGCCGACCCCTCCTTTTCCACCACCAATTGCCCAAATATTTCTTTGATCCATATTCATCTCAAGATGTAAAATTTAATTCTATAAACTATGTATACCAAAATTGCAAGTTATTGACCAATTATATTTTTCCCAATCTAAGCTCAGGTTGAAAATTATTTTACTAAAATAGATTTTTTTAGAACTTTTTCTTAGTAATATTTTAAAAATTTTAATTTAAATTAAAGATTTTTTAAAAAAATGACGATAATAAATTGAAGGTAGTCAGTAATTAGGTTTTATATAAATAATTTAGTGTTTTAACATTTTAAATAAATATCAATGCTTTTACGAAATTTAACATCTTTTCTCATTATCCTCATGATTTTGATCGCATGTTCAAATAAAGATTCAGGATTCCCATCCAAATCTTTTCGTACCAGACTCAATGAGGGTGATAATCATATGGGAAAAAGTTTAAATTATTTTGACAGTTGGAAAACAAATTTTCAGCTACGTTATTTAAAACTTGCAGAAAGTCATACTATTACAGCTATTAATTTATTCAGTCATCTTGAATTTGATACTTCTCCTCGTATCACTGAGTATTATGTCGTTCGTGCACGTCGAACTCAAAGTTGTAGATTATTAGCAGAATTGCAATTTGCAGCAAGTAATAAGGGGCATTTACTTAGTAATTATACTCCTGATGGATGTATTTATTTTTAATTTTTTGTTCTTAGAATATCATTAACTTTTTTCCCTATAAATTTTTCCGTTCTGAAGTGATTTTTTTTTCTAAAATTTTTTTTACTCTCTGACTTTCTGCTTGATAGTTTTTTGAAGACTTCTGGTCCCCTATATTAGCATAGTAGTAACTTATAAGATCAAGAAGATGTAACTCACCTTCAAGGTCTTTCAATTGTTGCTTTATCGAAAGATGTTCTTTATAGGCTGAAACTAACTTTTTGTCATTTTTCAATGAAGAGTAAGCTTGTTCAATTCTATCATAAAGAGGATCCATATCAGAAATATTACCCCTTTTTTTATTGTATTCAATAAGATCCATTAGCAATGGCAAAGCCTCTTCATAAGATTCTTTTTCTTCCAATGATTTTACAAGTCCGTCCATCACATTAGCATAATTGGCTTGCTCTGGTAGATCTTGAAGTATTGGTTCTGTTTTTAAATTTGTTTCTGAATTTTCTTCATTAGTGATATCATTTTCTTTGTTTAAAGGTTTAGATTTAAGAGTAATATCAAGTTTTTTCAACAACTGCTTAACATTTGGACTTGGTACTTGATTTACTTCATTGAGCAAATCAAGGTAAATTTTTAAACTTTCCTTGGCCTCTTCTATCCTCCCTGATTCGCAGGCCGTAGTTGCCAATTTTAAAAGATCTTCAGCTTCAGAGATTTTTTCACTATCGGTT
Source organism: uncultured SAR324 cluster bacterium (assembly GCA_902590435.1). Lineage (GTDB taxonomy): Bacteria > SAR324 > SAR324 > SAR324 > NAC60-12 > Arctic96AD-7. The sequence goes on from CACIWU010000043.1 coordinate 2,396, forward strand.
TGATTATTTGTTATGGAATCCTCCAAAAATTCTTCTTCTTCAAGGAAGTAAGAATTTTCAGAATTTTCGTTTGTTTTATTATTGTTTGAAAATTCGGTCTCTTTTTCCGAAAAATTTTCACCTCCAGGAATAGGTATTAGTTCATCTTCAAAAATATCTTTTTCGAAGTCTAACCTATCTATAGATGGTTTTTTTCCTGTTTGGTTCCTTAAAGCTTCTTGTTTACTTGAGAGTATTTTCAAAGCTTCTTCACCTGATCCAAGTGAATCAAAAGAAGAAATGTTTTTTCCATTTGAGAATTCGTCTAGCCCTGGAATCAAATTAATATTATTTTCATTAATAATTTCAGATTGTAATTTGTTCAAATTTTTTGCGCTTTTACTTAAAGTAACTCTGATTTGTTCCTTTTCGTTTAGCTCTTCAGAAAAATTATTTTGATCCTTTATTATGTCAGGATTATCTGTTAAATTTTTTACATAATTTTCGTTTTGTAAATTCTCTGAAGAAGTATTCTTGGAAGAAGATTTTAAATTCAAATTATTTTTAAATCTTTCAAAAATACTCCCGTCAAATCCTGGGATTAAATTAGTTGAATCTAATGTTTTTTCTCCATTGGCCTTTTGAATGGTTGATTCAGTTTTTTTTGAATTACGGAAGGGATCAGTATCAAGAGCAAAGTCAGGTTGCAGAACTATAGTTGTTATTTTTTTAAGTACAAACCAAATACAAAAAATTGTACTAATCAAAATTAGTGAGCTTAACCCCAATTCCAAAGAAATTTTAAACATTATAACTTCGAAAAATACAAGAATTAAACTAAAAATTAAAATTATTGAAATTCGCATAAAAAAATTACAAATATGTTATTTTTTCTTTAGAAAGTTTTTTTAAATTATATTGCTAATTGTATCCAAGTGTACTTAGATGATTTTTGTTATTAGACCATTTATTTAGTACTTTCACTCTCAAATCCAAATGGACTTTATTACCAAGTAGTCTTTCAATTTTTTTCCGAGCAGCAACACCAATATTTTTCAACATTTCTCCTTTTACTCCTATAAGTATTCCTTTTTGTGATTCACGTTCTACACATATTTGGCAAGCAATATTAATACATTTAGTAGAATCTATAAATTTTTCAACTACTACTGCTACTGAATATGGAATTTCTTGTTTAAGTCTTATGAAAATTTCTTCTCTCACAAATTCACTGGCTAAAAATCGTTCCGAAACATCTGTGAACTGATTTTCTTCAAAATAAAAAGGATGAGCAGGAATATATTTTTTTATTATTTCTACAAGATATTCTACGTTAGTCGATTTCAGTGCTGAAATAGGTACAATTTCTGAGAAATTAGCTAAATCTTTCAATTTTGAAATACTTAACAATACTTGTTCTTTGCTTATTTTATCAATTTTATTCAAAACTAATACCGTATTTTTTTCCTTGCCAGTAAGCAATTTTAAAATTTTTTGGTCTTCAGTATTTAAAAAAGTCAGATTGTCATTATTAGAGAAAGATTCCTTTAAAGGATCTACGATCCATAAATTCAAATCTGTATCATTTAAAGTATTAACCGCATATGCTACAATCCTTTCGTTAAGTAATTTTTCTGTTTGATGTATTCCAGGAGTATCTACGAAAATAATTTGTTTATTATTTTCAGTGCGGATTCCTAGGATGCAATTTCTAGTAGTCTGGGCTTTATGTGATATAATTGAAACTTTCCTCCCAATTATTTGATTAAGTAAAGTTGATTTCCCAACATTTGGACGTCCAATCAGTCCTATGAAACCACAGTATTGTTTATTTCGTATTGTAACTCCTTTTTTTTAAAATATATTTTTGCCTGATCTCAATCATGAAACTTTATGTAAGTCAATTGAAATGATTGTGCTAGTTTAAATTAATATAAATCTATCTAATTAATAATATTGTTTTTTTAATAATTTTACTCCCATTTTCAATGTTATGCTTATAATTTGTAGCAGTTTGTTACATAATATTTATCTCTTAAAAAAAATATTTATTTTTGTCAGAAGTAATTTCTAATTCTTGCTCCAATTTTTTGCATTTCTCTATCTGCATATTGGATGTGTTTTTGAAATGGCCGTGGACTTCCTTCTGAACGAGGTATTACGTGGAAATGTATGTGCTCGACTACCTGTCCAGCGTTTGCTCCGTTATTTAGGATTAAATTATAGTCAATTCCATCAAAAGCTAAGCTAACGGCTTTTGCCACTTTTTGTAAAGAGCACATCAATGAAATGGCATGAGATTGTGGTAGATCTTCTAGTCTTAAAACTTCAAGTTTTGGGATAACTAGAGTATGTCCTATTTCATTGGGCATAATGTCTAAAAATGCAAGTTCTGAATCAGTTTCAAAAACTTTTTCACAAGGAATTTCACCTTGTACAATTTTTGTGAATATCGAAGCCATTTTTTGGTTTACGATTTTAGGTTAAAAGAATTAGCTTCAAAGCCTGGGTGTCTGTATTGAGATTTTCATCTCCTTTATTTTTAAGTGAATTTAATTATATTTTCCTATTTGTTTTTTTCTTCATGCATCATGCTTTGATTGCACAAGAAAAATCCAAAACAGAATATCCCCATTACAAAATTGATGTTTCTTATGATCATGATAAGACACTTCTTGTAGGAAAAATGCAAGTCCGTTTCTCTCGAATTGAATATCCAGATCATGAGTTATTATTTGCCCTTCCGGGGAATCGTTTTCTTTATCCAGACACCAGGGGTCTGAGAAAGCATAAAATAGTTCCCGTATTTTCTTTACGTAGATTTCCCGACAATCTTGAAGACCCTAAATCACCTAAGGGATTCAGTCATGGGAATATGAAAATCCTTTCTGTGATCACGTATAAGGATAAATTAGCAACTATTAGGAAAAAATTGGATTATAATATAGAGAATAATCCTGATTTAGAAGTTGGTTATTCAAGAGAACAAGGACTCCTAAGAATTTTTTTAAAAGAGAAACTTTCAGATTTCGAAGAATTGATTGGTAAATCAATAATTGAGATCGAATTTTCTATAAAATTCCCAGAAAATCTTTATGAAGGTTCTTTAAATGGAATGTTGATTACATCTAATTGGCATCCAAAACTTTTAAATTGGAGAAAAGATGGAGAACTAAATTTAGTAGGTTGGGAAACTGACGGAAACAATCCAAGTCCTTCTACTTTTGAAGTCAATCTTAGAGCAATACAATCAGGAAAATTAATTACTACTTCAGGAGATTATAATTTTTTGTCAGGTCAATTAATCAATCTCCCTTTGACAAAAAAGCCGCTCAAAAAATTTCCGTTAATTTTCAGTGATTTTAAAAAAAAGATGATATTAGAAGAAAAAAGTGATATTTTCCCGAAAATTATTTCTTCTGAAAAAATTATTAGACATAAAGTAAAATCATTTTATTTTGAAGATCAAAAAAGAAAAGGAGAATTAATTCTGAATTGGACGAAAAGTTTTGTCAGATTTTTAAAAGTTTCTTATGGGATGGTTTTACCATGGGAAACAATATATATTGTTCCCGTGGAGGCTGAATATGAGCAAGTTGAAGTCATTAATAATATAGTTTTAGTACCAATCCCTAACTATAAAAGATCTGAGTTGATGGATAGACAAGCTTTCGGATTTTTAACTAGAAGCCTTGGTAAACTTTGGTTTGGGGAATCAGTATGGAATAACCAAGACAATCAACTTTGGTTAAATTTTGGAGTTCCAGCTTTTTTAGGGTTACGTTTTTTCCAATACAATTTTGGTAATGATGCTGGAATATTTGGTACAATTGACTGGCTTAACCCTCTATATAAAGATCATTATTATGAAGATATGGTTAATGATATTCCTCCCAAAATGAAATATCCCATTTTGTCATCATTTCGAAAAAATCCAAATTCTCAAAGTTTTTTACAGGCATTAACTTACAAAACAGCTATGGTTATATCCATGTTGGAATCGATTTTAGGCGAAAGAGTTTTTCGGAAGGGATTAAAGCATTTTGCAAGTGAATATAATCAAAAAATTGTGAGTATAAAAGAATTTCAGATGTCATTTGAAAAGTATAATATTTTCTTTTTAAGGAATCCACTTTTTAAAGAATTGGAGCATTATAATATTGTTGGGCAAGAATCACTAGAATGGTTTTTTTCCCAGTGGTTTAAAACTGTAAAAACATTAGATTACAGTTTTGAGGAATTTAAGACCATAAAATTACAAAATGGTTTTTTTGAAACTGAAGTTAAGATTAAGAAAATTGGTTCAGCTAAAATGCCTTTTGAGTCGGTTTTAACAACGACAGATGGGAAAGAGTTCCGTAAAATGTCTTCAGGAATAGCAAGAGAAGAAATTTTATATTTTATAACAAAGAGTTACCCTGAAAAATTTTCTATTGATCCAGAAGAAAAATTAATGGAAACATCAAGAATTAATAATCACTCTTTCAATTATTATCGAGTTAGATTTGTATTCGACTGGAAAAAAGATCGTGATCATTTAGTGCTTGTAGTTCCAGGATTTGGGAATAATTCTATTGATGGTAATTCTTTGGGTTTAGGTGTTCGTTATGGGTTTGGAAACTATCGAATTTTTGCTATACCTGGCTATGGCACAAAAAATAAACGTATGCTTTATATCTTCAATCTAGACAAAAAGAATATGGTTTTTCATGGATTGGAAGGAGGTTTTAGTTTTTATGAGTTCGGAGGGGTTCAATCTCAAGGTCTAAGGGCAACCTTTGAACCTCCTAAAAATCCTGGAGAATTAGGATTTAAATTAAACACAAGATTTTCTCGCGAAAAACTTTTTGCATCAGGAGGAAATGCCGAAAAGAGTGGGTTTTCTGAAACAGGAGAATCAAATGCATTTTTAATTGAATATACTGGTAATTTCAGACCAAATGATTATTATGAAATAATGTGGAACATTTGGAATGAGCAACCGGCATTATCTTTAGATAGCGATTTTTCATATGTTCGCGGTCAAAGTACCCTAGGTCAAGTTTTTCGAGTAGGTCATAGAAAACTTTTTGAACTAGACGTAATCAGATCTATGACTTCTGGAGAATCTCCTTTACAAAAAAAATTTCAGCTCGGTGGTCCTAATGTATTACGAGGATTCCCTCAGCATACAGATTTAAGTGATGACCATTTGCTGGCATCAAGATTAGGGTTTAAATTTCCTTTAATCGATTCTCCATTTTGGGGAATTGTAAGTACTTTTAAAATTCAGGGTACTATTTTTATTGATCAGGGTAAAATTTGGTCTGATCGAATTTCATTCAATAAATTGAAGTACAGGAAAAGTGCAGGTGTTGGCCTAGAGTGGACTTTGGATACGGTTTCATTATTTCAAATTCCTTTAAAACTAGAAGTTGCTTTCCCCATAGATGATAAAGATTATAAAAAACCTCAGTTTATTTTTTTGGGTGTTCTTACTGGCAGTTAATTTTTTTCATTGCTTTTACACAGCAAACTCTTGATTATTAAGGTTAATTATGACATTATTCTTTGTAAGGATATTGCCTGAAAAAAATCAAAATATAGATTTTTCATATGTTAATGTATTGGAAAAAATTTTACAAAAAATACTATTAAATAAATGATAGAGCGTAAACCTCATAAATTTTCAAAAAAGACCAGCGAAAGAAATTCAAGAAATCCTCGTGATAGAGAGTCTTTTATATCTTCAGTTACAAAACAGGAGGAAAAATCTGCTGCCGAGACGGCAAGTTCTATTCTTGAGGAGCTTGGTGTTAAAAAATCTGATTCAAAAAAAACTAAAACAAACTATCATCGCAGTGCTCAAATAAAAGATACAAAGAAAAAAAATCTTAGTGAAGATCTTGAACAGAGAGGGTTGAGTATTTTGAAGGATTTGAAAAGAGAAAAAATTGAAAACAATAGTCAAACAATATATTCAAAGGAAAAGAAAAAAAACGACCCAGATTTCAATAAAAAAGAAGATAAAAAAACTTGGGGATATAAAAATAAAGCTGAAAAAAAATCAAATAAGGAAATTGATAAATTTGGATTTCATGAGATGTTTATTTATTTCACAATTTTTTGCCTAATAGGAGTTTCTATTTTGGCATATGTTGGAGGTTACATAAAGTTTAATTTAGCTGGTTTTCCTCAGTTTTTCAGTAGTAGTTCAAATAAATTAGAATTTTTAGGCGAGTTTAATGCTAGACAAGTAGAAAATGGCTATAATCGCATTCCTTTATTCGTTGTTGAAGGAAAAATTCGCAACTCTTTTTCTGATTCAGATAATATTAATAAAATACAATTGAAAGCATTTGCTTTTGACCATGAACAACGTTTAATTGATACTCACTTTACATTTTCTGGAATAGTACTTTCTGATGAACAACTAGAAACCTTAAGTCCAATTTATATAAAAGCAATACGCCAAACGGGAGATTTAAGTATTCTAGATTCTTCTTTAGGTAAAAAAGTCATAGAAAATGATTTAATTGGGAAAAAGTCTTTCGAAAAACAAGAAATTCCTTTCCAAGTAGTTTTTTTCAAAGATGTTTCAACAATCAAAAGTACTTCCATAGAAGTTGTAAGTTATCTTCTCAATGATAACTTAGTTTTCTTAGGGACACAAAATCGCGATTGATTAATTTACTTTTTCCCTTTTTTAACTGGTTTACATTAAAATAAACATACCAGATTCCATATTCCTACTAATTATATTTTGCAAACTAGGCATCAGTCAAAAATAGGATCAATTCCGTCAACAGAATGGGACTTACTGAGTGGAACAGATTTCCCTTTTTCAGATCATGCTTTTATATTGTCATTAGAGAAAAGTTTATGTGTTGGCTTAGATTCAGGGTGGTTACCATCTCATATAACTTTGTGGAAAAATAAAAAATTGATAGGAGCAATTTGTCTATATGAAAAAAATAATAGCTTTGGAGAATATATTTTTGATTGGGCTTGGGCAAGAGCATATAATAAAAATGGATTAAATTACTATCCAAAATTAGTCTCTTCAATTCCTTTCACTCCTGCAACTGGAAAGAAATTACTGGTGCGTTCTTCTGAGGATTACAATGAGATACAAAAAAAACTGATTTGCGAAGCCTTAAATAAGATGCGTGAAAGGAATTGTTCTTCTTTACATTTTTTATTTATTGATAAAGAAGAAGTCTCAATTTTTGAGAAAATGGGATTTATTATACGTTACAGTTACCAATTTCATTGGAAAAATGAAGGATATAAAAGTTTTGAAGATTTTTTAAGTACTTTAAAAAGTAAACGCCGTAAAGAAATTCTAAGAGAAAGGAATCAAATAACGCGGCAAATGATAAGAGTAGAAATACTTGAGGGTGAAGATATTCAAACAGAACACATCTTAACTATGTATCAATTTTATTTTTCTACAATATATAAAAAGCTTGGCCAGTTATATTTGACGGAGGAGTTCTTTTATATGATTTACCAAAAAATGAGAAAAAGAATAATGTTAATACTTGCATACGATAAAGATGGAGATTGCGTTGCAGGATCAATAAATTTTTTAAAAGGTGAGAATTTGTATGGTCGTTACTGGGGTTGTAAAGGCAATTACAAAAGTTTACATTTTGAGTTATGTTATTATCGTCCTATTGAATATGCCATTCGCAAAGGAATTAAGTTATTTGAAGCTGGCGCTCAGGGGGATCACAAAATTAAGCGTGGATTTCTTCCTGAAATAACCTATAGTGCACATTGGTTAGAAAATGAAGATTTTCGTTATTCTATTTCAAAATTTTTGTTGGAGGAAAAGGAAGCTATTTGTAAAGGTCTTGAGGAATTTAGCCCACATTCTCCTTATAGAGGAAAAAGTCCGTCCTTGTCAGTTTAAGATCGTTTGTAAAGTGGATTTTCACATATAACCTTAATTGTTTCAGCGTACCATTTGCCTCCACGCTTAGCACGAAGCCTCTGATTATTTAGGAATTTTGCTATTTTATGGTAACTTAAATTCTCCTCTTCTCTTTTTTCTCTAATAATAGAAGCAATCTTAAGTTCTTTTAATAAAGGAGTAAGTCGTTTTTCTTGATATGTATATCCGAATGGTGCATGCCCAACTTTTTCTCCTATTTTTCTTTTACGCTCTATCATTTCATGTGTTCGATCTGGAATAGATTTAGCATCCCATAAGGCCAAGATACCAATTGTTTCTAAAACTTTTTTACCACTTTTTGTTTTAGAATCCAAATCTTCTTTTATTGAAATGAAGTTAATTTTGTGTTCTTCAAATAGTCTCAGTAGTTGTTTGTACAAACTAATTTTACGAGTCAAACGGTCTAAACGCGCTACAATTAATA
>CACIWU010000044.1 GCA_902590435.1 uncultured SAR324 cluster bacterium
AAAATGTAATTTCAATTTTTTTGGAGGTACATATTGCAAATAAGCCTGCTATATCTCTCTATAGTAAAAAAGGTTTTGAAGAGATAGGTAGAAGAGAAAATTATTTTCAAAAACCCTCAGGAGATGCACTTTTGTTAAAAAAATTTTTATAATTTTTAAAAAAACAATTTTTCTTTGAAATATTTAGTAAATCTTAAGAAAATTAATTTATTTAGTCTTAATACACCTTTGAAAAAATCAGCTATTATTTTAACATCGGGATTATTTAATGCTAGAAATGCAAAAACTGCTTTTGGGCTTATTCGCAGATCAGAGTACTATAAAATTCTTGCTATAATCGATAAGAATGCTTCTGGGAATGATGCAGGTGAACTTGTCGAAGGGAAGAAACTAGGAATACCAATTCTTGGTTCAATTAAGGATTTTATAGATTACCATAGTTCTAAATTCCATATAGTTCATGGGGGAAGTGTAAGCGGTATATATGCAATTATTGGAGTTGCAACCTCAGGTGGGATAATTCCTAGAGATCTTAGAATGGAAATACTTGAAGCTCTTTCCTATGGTATGAACATTGTTAATGGGTTGCACCACTATTTGACAGATGATTCAGAAATAGTTCAAAAAGCAAAAAAAAATCAGGCTAAATTGCTAGATATTAGAAAACCTAAAAAAGCTAAAGACCAAAAGTTTTGGACGGGTGAAATTTTTAATGTGAAAGCTCCAAGACTTGCCTTGCTTGGGACTGACTGTAATATAGGTAAAAGAACCACGGGTATTTGGCTCAGAGATTTATGTCGTTCTCATGGAATTCGCACTGAAATGGTTTGTACTGGACAAACGGGTAAAATGCAAGGTAGTCGATACGGTTTTATCTTAGATTCTACCCTTAATGATTTTGTTAGCGGAGAGCTAGAATCTGCTATAATTAATTGTGATAAACGAGAAAAGCCGGATTTGATTTTACTAGAAGGTCAGTCATCTTTAAGAAATCCTTCAGGTCCATGTGGTTCAGAATTTATATGTAGTGCTTTGGCTAAAGGAGTGATATTACAGTATGCACCTAAGCAAAACTATTTTCTTGTTGATAATAAAAGAAAACTTTTTCCAATACCACCGATTGAAGAGGAAATCGAATTAATTAGGCTTTATGGAGCTAAAACTATAGTAGTTACATTGAATAGTTTAGATCTCTCTATCAAAGAATTGTATGCTGAACAAAAAAAACTTGAGAATTTATTGGGTGTTCCTGTGGTTTGTCCAAGGGAAGATGGAATGGAAAAAATTATTCCGTTTGTGAAAGATTATTTAAAAGCTCATACTGGAAAAATATAATATTTTTTTATTTTTCTTAAAAAACTTAAGGGACTCCAAATATTTTTATTGTTATCTGTTATTCTTGTAATTCATATTTTAATTTATTTATAATTCTTTAAGCCTAGGGATTAATTCCGCGAAGTTACATGGCTTAGTGCGAATGTCGAGCTGTTTTACTAAAATTTTTTCCCATCCAGTTTTGCAAGCTCCAGAAGAACCGGGTAAACAAAATATATATTTTCCATTTGAAACTCCAGCTGTGACTCGTGATTGGATTGTTGAAGTTGAAATTTCATCATAGGATAACCAACGAAAAATTTCTCCAAACCCATCAATTAACTTATCAAATAAGGGAATTACGGCTTCAAAAGTTCCGTCTCTACCCGTAAGACCAGTTCCTCCAGTTGTAATTATTATGTCAACTGAGGGATCGACAATCCATCGAGATAATACTGCACGAATCTGATAAATATTGTCTGGGACGAAACATTTTTCTGCTAGAGAATGTCCAGCTTCAATAAGAGATTTTGTAAGTAATTTACCGGAAGTGTCTGTCTTTTCAGATCTAGAATCTGAAACTACCATTATTGATATTTTTAGTGGTAAAAAATTATCTTTTTGCATTAGAGTAGAAATATTTAATTTGGTTAGATTTATTTAATTAGAATATAATTTATTAATTCTGAATATTTTTTTAATCTTTTTTTGCTAATTGTCAATTCAACACATCTTTAATCATAATACATTTATTATAAATTTTTAGGCAATAAAATTATTCAATCTATTATGAAAGCCAAAACAATTGATACTCTTTTTAAGAAGTTGAGTAGCAAAATATCTAAGGCAGAGACTGAACTATTATACCGGAATCCGTTTGAATTGTTAATAGCGGTTATTCTAAGTGCTCAAGCCACAGATGTCTCTGTAAACAAAGTTACTCCGAGTTTATTTGCAGAGTATCCTACTCCTGAGGAAATATTTAAAGCAGGAGAAAACAAAGTTTTATCTCATATAAAAAGCATAGGACTTGCCCCCACGAAATCAAAAAATGTAGTTGCAACTTGTTACAAGCTAATAAAGTATCATAATAGTAAGGTTCCCAGAAAAAGAGAAGAATTAGAGGATCTCCCGGGAGTGGGTCGAAAAACTGCCAATGTAATTTTAAATACGGCTTTTGGTGAGCCTGTAATTGCCGTTGATACTCATATTTTTAGGATTTCAAACAGAATAGGACTTGCAAGAGGAGAAACTGTATTCAAAGTTGAACAAAATTTGATGAAAGTTGTTCCAACTAAGTGGCTAAGAGATGCTCACCATTTACTTATCTTACACGGTCGATACATATGCAAATCTAGGAAACCTGATTGTGGAAGATGTATTATTGTTTCTGAATGTGAATACTCTGACAAACTATTTTTATAAAATTTTGATCAAAAAATAATTAACATTTTGCATTAATAATGATGTCTTTTTTAAACTTTCTAGAAAATTTAGAAGGAATTTTTCTTGTATTTATTTATATTGTTCTTCCAGTTTTTGTTCTTAGCTAACTCTTGGGATAGGCTATGAATCAAGTAATGCTTGTTACACTTGGAGTGCAAATAAGTGAGTTTGAAAAAAATAAAGATTAACTTCAATTTTTTTGCTGCCAGCTCGGTACTTTAGATTAGAGGGCCAATTATAGTGTTTTTTATCGAAATTTTTTAACCTTGCAAAGACTGGAAGTAATACTGAAATTTTGTAGGCTGTTATGACAAGAGCTTTACTAGTTTCAATAATTGCACTCTAGTACAAACTGTGTACTGAATCTATTATGTCAACATTAGTATTTTCAGATATATTTAGTATTTTTACTTTAACAATATTTCTGACTTTAGTTTGAAAATATATTTGATAAAAAATTTTCTGAAATTTGAACAACGAGCAAAATATGACCATTTTGTAAAGTAATCGAGATGGGACTTGATTTTACAATATTTGAAACTCCCGAAGGAGATTTTCCAGGGAGCAAATCATGATTGTTAATATTAAATTCTAAACCATGAGTTTCGACTCTGCTGGCTCCTCCAAAAAGAGGAAGTAGAGAAATAGTTGTTCCTTTTGGCAAATTACCTTTCCATGAACTCAAGATAAACTCCATTCGTTCCATTTGAGACCATAGAATTAGACGAGCTTTGGGAGAATATTTTAGTAGAATTTCTAGATTTGAAAGGAATTGATCTTGACGGGCACCATCTGCTGCGATCAAATTTATTTCAGTAAATCCTTTTTGCAAGCAATGTCGGACAGCTTTGTCGGCATCATTGGTGTTTTGCTCTGTTATGTGAAATAAAATTGAGTTTGAAAATTGTTTTTTTACTTCAGGTTTAAGTGAATCAAAATCTCCTACAATTGCATCAGGTATAAGATTTAATGAATGGAGTAGGTTTGCGCCGCCATCAGCAGCCACATGGAACTCACATAACTCCCATAACTTATAGAGCATTTTTTCTTGCGGAGGATCTCCGTTGCAAATGATTAGGGCTTTTTTGTTATTATACATATTCTAATTATTTCTGATAATTGAAAATTTAATTTCATAATTTAAGTTTTAAAAAAAATCAAACTTTCCATAAAATTTTTACTATTTTAATTTGCTAAATTGATCATAAATACAAATTATTAATTTTAGGGTTAGCCTTTAAAGCTACTTTTATCTATATACAAAATTTTTAACTCATTAGTAAAGTAAAAATAAAGATAGAATTATTTTTCGTTAAAGAAGAAATTAATATCCTATTTTTATGAAATTAAATAATTTTTTTGGGTCACAGTTACTAGGGGAGGTTTTTTGTGGAATTCGGGAGATAAAATATTAATTCACCTGATCGAACTAACCCTAACTGTTTACGGGCAATTAATTCTATAAATGAAGGGTTTGTTTTAAGTGCTACAATCTCTTCAGTCAACAGGATTTTTTCTTGTTGCATTGAATTAAGTTTATTGATGAGGTTTTTTTCACGGGCCTCTAACCTATTTGTTGCTAGTATCCCATAGTTACCTATCACAGAGATTAGCAGCATAACTATGCCAAATCCTGCAATTAAAATCATAGTGAATAGGGATCTCCATTCTTCAGATTCTTTTTCTAAAGTAGTTGAATTATCTTGATATTTTGGTGGAGTAAACAGTCCATTTACATATAGAATTCGATCATGATTTTTTAATCTTTTTGACTGAAGAGTCTGCCTTGATTGTTGATTTAAAATATGTTTAGAAGTTGGATATTGCATTTTAAAAATTTTTCAGAATTTTATGAAAAGTACTATATTTTATGATATCAATTGTTTTTTTTGCGAATCCTCGATAAGAACTTTGCATTTTGCATCCAAATTTGCTCCCTCTTGAATTGAAATCTGTCCTGAAGGAGCTTTCATTTCTCCTTGTATATTTGCTGTAGAGATTATCTCTAATCTTTTGTGAGCGAATAAATCTCCCTCTACTTTACCAGCAACCAATATTTTGTTTCCTTCAATTTTTCCAAGAACATGTCCTGTCTCTGAAACTACAATTTCATGATTCCCAAAAACAGAACCGCTTACTGTGCCACTAACAACCATTTTTTTTTGTGAATGAACAGAACCCTCAATGTAAAGATCTTTATCAATATATCCTAGTCCACTATTAGGATTTTTTTTGTTTGCCATATTTCTTTTATTATATTTATTTATCTTCTATAAAGACGCTGATCAGGATTAAATCTAGAAATAGGTATTAGAGGATTCTTACGTCTTCCGTTAACTATTACCTCATAATGTAAATGGGGGCCAGTACTGCGACCAGTACTACCGACTAAGCCAAGCAGATCTCCTCTTTTCAAGTGTTGTCCTCTTTTTACTAAAATTTTTGAAAGGTGAGCAAACCTTGTCATGTATCGAACAGGCTTTCTTCTACCAGGATAAAATCCACGTCCATGTTCAAGTACAACAAGTAGACCAAAACCAGACTTACGACTAGCAATTCTTACTACTGCATCAGCCGGAGAAAACACTTTAGATCCTCTTCTGGCTCTAAAATCAATGCCTGCATGATACTCGCGTTTTTTTGTAAATGGATCTGTTCTCATTCCATATGAATCAGATAAAGCTCTGCTTCGAACGGGAATTATTGTTGGGGTATGCCTCCAAAATCTTTTATTCTTTTCGATCTGCCTACTTAAATCTTCAAGTTGTGCAACCTTTATATCATAACTATTTGAGTTTTTATATAAAAAATTACGAAGTTCGCCAGAGCTTAACAATGCTTCAGGAGAATCAAGTGATAAACTATCCAAAATTGTTGGGCCACCTCTTCCTGTTTTTGTTTTTGAGGATTTATTTTTAATTCGTTTGCTAAGTTTTATTCCTGTAGTTTTGCTAATTTTCTTTGTGAGTCGTGAAACTGTTTCTTTGTTTACTTTTAAGAATTCCATATGCTCTGACAGGTTTTGTTCAGTTTCAAATAGTTGAGCTCTTAGCTGATGAATTGTATTAGCTTGTTCTTCAACGCTTCTTCGTTGTGAATCGAATTTCTGTAAAGATTGTTGAAAGACTAAAAAATCTTGATGAATATGTTCTAACCATTGTACAGTTTGTTGAGGGTTCTTTCTGCTGATGATATTTGGTTTACATTCAGATTCCATTGTTTGACAAATAAAATTGTGAATTTCATCAAGTTTTTGTGAATTTGAACGAAAAAGTGCCGTATGTTTTTTGAACATTACATTACTGTTGTGTTCAGACTGTTTTAATTCTTCTACATAAGCCTCGAGAAATGAAATTCGATCTTCTCTTCCATCGTAAAGATCAATTCTCTGTTGAAATGCCATCTGAGTTTTTTCTTGTTTTTCAAGTAATTGACTTTGCGTCTCAATGATCTTGAATTGTTCAAAAAATTTCCAACCCAATGCCGTTAATCCAATTAACAAAAGTGTTAAGAAAAAAAACAGCAATTTTGTTCCAAAATGATATTGTTGGACACCTATATTACTTTCTCTAAGAAGAATAATTGAAAAATTAGCCATATTAAAAAAATCTAATAGTTTAAAAAAAGAAGTTAATTATAACATAGTCTTAGTTAATTTCAATATAGCCGACCTATTGAAAAAATTAATATATTTTATTAACATAAAAATAATTTATTTTGTGCGTTCTACAAGATTATAAAGTTTTCTGTTTACAAATATATCAAGAATATCTCGATCAATATGATTTTCTTCAGCTTCAAAAAACAAAATATCTAGAGCTCTATCTGAAGAAATTGCTTTTTTATAAGGACGATCCCAGGCGGTGAGAGCATCATAAATATCTGCAATTGTCATCATTTTTGATTCTAATGGTATTTCCTTTTCTTTCAATTTCTGTGGATAACCTTCACCGTTTAGTTTTTCATGATGCGAATGAGCTATTTCTGGGACTCGTTCTAAATTTTTTGACCAAGGTATAATTTTTAAAAAATTAAAAGTGTGAGTTACATGAGATTCTATCTCTTTTCTGTCTTGGTCATTCAAAGATCCTTTTTTTATTGAAAGAGAACATACTTCTTGATTGCTTAGATAATTGTTTAATACTCCTTCAGGATAATGAAAAGTTTGCTTTGCTAATTTATTTAATTTCTTAAATCCATCACTTGCAAGTAAATTTGGTTCATTAGCATCAATGATGTATTTATGAATTTCATCCAATTCTTCAAGTTTTTCAGATAAGTTTTTTTTGCTTATTTTAAACATATCTAAAGCTTTTTCCCGGGACTCCTCTAAGAAATAGCAGATTTGTTTTTTACTTGTGTTTAGTTCTATAAGAGTTCTAATTAAACGAAAACGTTCGGTTAATGCCTGAAATTCATCAGGGTAAAGTTTTTTGGATTTTACTAAAACTCGCTCTCTAACGCCTATCTTGCCAAAATCGTGCAAAAGTGAAGCATAGCGAATTTCATCTAGTTGATCTTTATCGAAATTTATAGTTGCAAATCTTCCTATTTTTATATGATTAATTGTTTCAGCTATACCTATTGTGAGCAATGCAACTCTGCTCGAATGACCTGAAGTCGTGGGATCTCTAGATTCAATAGCTCTGACACTGGCATTTATGAACCCATCAAAAAGTATATGTACAGACTTCATCAGATTTGTATTTCGAAGTGCTACAGAAGCTTGAGAAGCAATTGATTCTAAAAAATAAAGATCTTGTTTTTCAAATGGAATAACATTATCTAAAACCGATTCAGTATTTTCCAAAATTGTATCAAAATTTCTCTTACGATTTACCAACTGAATTGCACCTATTGCAAGTTTTTCATTGTTAATAATTGGAACAGTTATGATGGAGCTTACATTACATTGATATATTTCATTAATTTGTTTTTTTGCCAAACGGAAATAACGATCTTTTCTCATTTCGGTTACATTTCCAATAAGAATTGGTTTGCAGTTTAGAATTACATTCCCACAAATTGATTCTTTACTAAGATTTAGAACAGTTTTTGAATTATATTTTATTTTGAAAGAGATATTTTTAATAAATTTTTGTTTTATTTGTTTGTTGGAGAAATAGTTAGAATAATTTTCCTTAGTTTTTGGAATGCTCTCTAATAAATACAAAGAACCCCCATCAGCATTGGTTAATTGCATTGATTTAGTAACTATTGTTTCAAATAGATAATCAATATCATTCCCCTTTGAAAGTGCAATCCCAATATCATGTAATTCTTCAAAATTTTTTTCTTGTTTTTTAATACGAGTTTTAAGGTCATTGTTTTCTTGCTTAAGAAAAAGATTTGTTAGACTTTTTTCTATAGTGAAATTCAAAAGGTGGATGGATAAATTATCTTTTTTAATCAAACCTAAAATTTCATTATGTGTGAATGGAATACTTGCTAATCTTCCTGTGTCTATCAGTATAATTCCTGAGGTCAATTTTTTTATTTTTGCAAAAGAAAAATCATAAAAAACGCTATCTTCAATTACAATTAAATCAACATTAATATTCTTACAAATACGTTCCAATTTTTTGGTTGAATTATAAAAATAAATAACTGCACTTTTTTCTAGATTTTTTGAAAGAGGGGATTTAATGTAGTCTTCGATAGAAGAAGGAAGAAGTATTTTAGATTTTGTTAAATTTTTTATTACTTTCATTTTTCAAAAGGTATTAAAATGATTAAAAAATTAAGAGAATCATTAACTAAACTATATAAGGATTACTAATTTTGAAGGGAATCTATTAATTTTTTTTTGTATTAAAGACTATAAAAATTCCCTTTTGAGTATAAGATTTGAAGAAATTATTTTTAGATTTACTGAGAGTTAACAAATGCTTTTTAAATTATTTAATTAGTCTAAATTATTTTTATAATTAATAAATTATGCTATTTAATCAATATTTTGTCAATTTTGATTATAATAAGCATTATACAAATAAATTTTTTCAAATATTATTAAAAAATTGATTTAATAGTGTAATTCGGGATTAATTTTTTTGTTGATTAAGGAATTAGCATTACCTTATTCTTGTATCTAAGATCGATACTTTTTAATCTCGGGTGTTGTCTGTATAGGACCGGGTAAATATTATTGAGTATATCTAACCTTTCACCAAAGTTACGACTACCCATCTGAATTGTAAGAGGAAAGTTTTGAAAGTTTTTTGAGTGATCTATTTTGACTAAAGGAGTTGTTCCATTCCATTTTATTTTCAAATTAAGTGGATCAGAAAGATCAATATGTATTTTCTTATAATCCAAAGTTGCTAGATTATTTGAGTTATTAAAAAATTTTTCAGTTTCTTTTTCTTTGATAGCAATCTTATTAATGGTTTCAAGAAATTTTAATCCTCTTTCAAGAACTGGTGAATTCAAAAGTGATCCTATGATTAATGTGTTTGTTTTAAATCCGCTGATGAGTGGAAGTTTGTTAAATTTTGAATTTAATACTTGTTTCTCGGATAATTTTTTTATTATTCGTTGATTTTTTCCTATTAAAAAGTAATTTTTACTGTCTAAATAATCTTGTCTTATGGTGTTATCTGATTTAGAAATTCTAAGTAATGCTACTGGCCGATATTCATTTACATATAAGTGAATTTCATCAGGAAATTTAAGACGAATATCTGCGTTTTTAATTCCTGCGTGTTTTTGAAGACGATCTACAATTTGATATGGTTTTAGACTAGACAAAATTTGACCTGGCTGGATCCCACTTATGTATAATATTTCAACCTCTCTCAACAATATTTCTCCATTTATGAAAACTTTTTTTATAGGATACTTAAAAAAAGCTTTCCCAACCCAAACACTACCTCCAGCAAGCCATAAAAAAAATACTAAACCAAGAATTCCAACGAATTTGTTAACTAAAAAGCGTATTTTTTTACGCAAGAAAGCTGGTTCATTTTTTACAAAATAAGAAGGCAGCCAATAGTTACTGAAACCAGGTTCCGAATTGGTTTTTCGTAATTTTATTGAAAGTCCTGGTATAGGATTACTACGATTTTTTCTAACAGTCATTGGAGATGACCGAAATTTTCTTACTACTGGTCTTCGATTAGATTGTCTTTTGAGATCCTGCATGGGAAAAATGAATTAGTTAACGTTTTAAATTTTTGTAATTTGAAAAGGGAAGAAAATAAAAAATATATTTTGTATTCTAAATTAACAAAAATTTTCTTTAATTATTAACTTTGCAGGATTTGAACCTCTAGTTCCAAATTAATGGAATACTTTTTAAATATTGTATCTTGAATAATATCAATTAATGATAAAATATCATTAGATGTTGCTTTTCCAAGGTTCACTATAAAATTAGCATGTTTTGGACTGATTTGCGCTCCACCTTGAATTTTACCTTTTAATCCAGAATTTTCGATCAGTTTAGCTGCATTTTCTCCATGAGGGTTTTTAAAAACCG